>CAZOBP010000296.1:0-2520 GCA_964577995.1 uncultured Anaerolineales bacterium | reverse complement strand
CCTGACCTCTCGGCCCCGTACCATCTCCTCTTGGCATCTAGCTCACCTCCTTCAGGACATCATAACGAGGGATAGCTGTTCTCCGCACTTTGTGGTCGGCGTACTCTCTCCAGGTTCAGCTAGTCATCTACGCCCGGACGACGTCATAGTTAGCAGCCTGACGCCTGGCCCTTTGATCTGACGAAAGGTTGCACCCTGGCTGATCAGTGTCAATACAAGGTCAGTGTTTACCACCAAGGTGCCGGAAAGGACATCCACTCCATAGTCGAATAAAACGGGTGAAAGGGGAGTACTGCCTCCCAGGATCATGACTGAGCTCTCAGGTCGGCAAAGGGCCAGCAGCTCATCCAGAGTGTGATTGATCAGTGCAGTGCCGGTGATGGCCACTATGTCGGCTTGGGGGATGACGTTCCTCGCCTCCTCCGCCAGCAGTTCGCCCTCGCTGGGATGCCGCTCCAATACCCATAGCTCTCCCACCTCTTCGCGCAGCCTGGGGATGAAGGGGAAGCTGCCTACGACAGCGACCCGCTTTCCTTGGCCCCGCTCGGCCAGCCAGTCCCCAGCATTCAGTTCCACGCACCGCTCTTCGTCCACGTCTATCAGGGAATTGATCGCCGCTAGGCCGATACCGGCCTCCAGCAACATATCCGACGTGGCATACTGGGCCAACTCCAAAGCAGAGCGCTCATGCAGAGTACCGACACCACGTACTGACTCGTGTCCGTGGGGATGCTGCTCGTAGTGGATAGACGAGGCCAGGCCGCAGTGCCTGCTCACCACCGCCGTCCAGTGGACGCAGGTGCGCACCTCTCGCACCGCCGCATCCCCTCCCAAAGACGCCAATAGGTCATCCAGCACGCTCATCACGATCTTCCTCTCTGCCCACTTCCTTTGCTATGTGCCTCGAGGAATCGGTCCAGGGTGTTCCTCATCTCGCCCAACTCCCCCGCCCAGTTCTCGAGATGCGCCTCACCCTGCGGGGTGATGCGGTACACGCGGCGCGAGGGTCCCGACTCCTGCGTGTCCCATCGGGACGTCACCCAGTCCCACTCTTCCATCTCTCGCAGGCCTCGGTAGACCACGCTGGGATTGAGCGAATCGTCAGCTAGGCCCAACTGTTTCAAACCCTCCATCAGCGCGTAGCCGTGGCTTTCCCCTCCCTGGAGCAGCAAGAGCAGGGAGGACTGCACAAAACTCTTGGTGCGCCGGGCCAAGGTAGCGCTCCCTCGGCCTCCATGTCTGCGTCTCCTACCCCCAGGCATACCGCGCCACCGTCTACCTCAACTGCTGAACTCTGAGCTATATGATACTAGCATATATAGTATAACGGAATTTATCTCTGCTGTCAAGCTGTGTGCTTCCGATGCTCCCCGCAGAGTCCCGGAGAGTTCAGGGACACCTGTACGCCGAGATCGTGGGGTCGCCGGGACCTGCATCGTGACCTGTACATTCGGCCCTACAGTGGCTTCACACCTCCTGTCACAAGGGCGTGGAAGAGAAGAGTGTTCGCCATGCATACGACCCCGCCCCCGCTGCCCACGGTGCTCAACTCCGCACAGTGGCGGGAGGACACGGAGGAGGCTGCTCCAGTGTGGCCTGTAGGGCGAGCTTGAGGTTCGCCCTATGGGTAGCGACGGCTCGATGGCTTCGATGTGAGTGAGGGTGGACAAAGAAGGAGTTCCACGTGCGTGGCACCATTCCCGACGCCTGCACTGCTGCGCCTATCGTGAGTAGACCGAAGATGGTATGGAAGGGGCAGTCCACCCCCGCCCAGGATGTCCCTTGTGCACACCCCCCTATCGCTGCGGTTGACACTCGCCTCGAAGCACAGTATACTTAGTGCACGCGCCACTAGATATGGCACGACGGCTTGCTTGACCCCACTACAATTGGGGAGGCGATGCAAAAAGGAGGAGTCTTGTGAAACTCAGTTGCCTGCAAGAGAACCTGGTGAAGGGCATCTCCATTGTCAGCCGGGTGGTAAGCACTCGCGCCGTCCTGCCAGTGCTCAGCAACATCCTGCTGGCCACCGAGGAAGGCCGATTGAAGCTGGCCGCGACTGATCTGTCCACCAGCATCACCTGCTGGATCGGGGCCAAGGTCGAGGAGGATGGCGAGATCACCATCCCTGCCCGGCTGCTGTCCGACTTCGTGAGCACGCTGCCTCCCGCCCAGATCCAGATGGAGCTGGTGGCGCGGACCAAGAGCCTCCATCTGAAGTGTGCCCAGTTCGAGGCCGACATTCACGGTATTGACGCCCAGGATTTCCCCCTCATCCCTTCCGACGTCTCCGACCACAAACTGTCCATCCCTACTTCCACCCTGCGCCAGATGATAGAACAGGTAACCCTGGCCGCCGCGCCCGCTGACGAGGGGCGCGTGGTGCTCACCGGTACACTGGCTGAGTTTCGTGACTCCGAACTGACCATGGTGGCTGCCGACGGTTTCCGGCTCTCGCTGCGCAGGGCCGAGTTGAGCGACGAGGTGCAGGAGCCGATGGATGTGATCATCCCGGCCCGC
>CAZOBP010000295.1:0-2532 GCA_964577995.1 uncultured Anaerolineales bacterium | reverse complement strand
GACGGCTGCTCCGCTTGCACCGCATCCTTCGATAACGTGCTTCGCAGCAACTCAGGATGCTCGTCGCCCAACGGAGGGGGTCGCCAACGCCGCAGCAAGGCAGCATCCCGAGTAGCGCGTAGCGTAGTAGAGCGTCTATCAAGGGACGCGGACCCACCCGAAGCCGCCCGCAAGATAGGGCAACAGTGGCCTCCCATGCCAATGACTCGTCGGCGGGAACAACGTCGGACATAGAAAAGCGCCGGAACGTATTCCAGCGCTCGTATCACCTGTTCCGAACTGGCCTTCCACACGTGTTAGCAGAGTACGCTCGGCCAGGACCAACCTGGCCGCCGCTGCGCGGGTCAGCCCACTCAGACTACCTGGAACGATTGTCCCAGTGGCTCGAAATCTCCTGTGTCCTGCCGCTCCAGCTTGGCGCGCACTTCCTCGAATCTGCGCACAGTCTCCTCTGCATACAGCCGCTCCCCGCAGTGCAGACAGACTTCTGCCCGCACCCTCAACACCGCAGTGTGGGGCCCTCCTCGCAGGAGCTTCTCTACGTCTTTCTCCACAAGGTCGCCGCCGCACACCGGGCACTTGTCGAAAGGCTTCACTGTTCCCCTCTCCTCTCCCGCCAATCGATCCATCTCTCTGGATCCGGTCGGTACACGGTGATCAGGGCCGCCCAACCAGAATGCTCGTTGTAGGCCCAGACCGTGTGGATTGCATCGCCGCTGAACGTCCGCCCAAAGATCAGACAACTCGGAAACGGCCTGTCGCTCGGATAAGATTCAATGATCTCCCCGTGCATGACGGAGTAGTAGACCTCTTCAAAGCCAAGCCCATCATTGTCCGCTTCCTCGTCCGCGTGGTCAGTGATGCGCACTCTTCCTGACTGGATGGCTCCAACGATGCCGCTGATCTCCATGGTGCAGATCCTGACCCTTATTGAGCCCTACGCGACCAGATCGAGCCGAACACCGCGCAAGCCCGACCGAGCTAGTGCATGAGCAGCGCGTCATCCGCACGTCGACCGCACGCTGCACCGGCCCATCCCCATTATAGCACATCTAACCACAACGGACATGGCCTCATCACGCGCAGAGACTGCTGAGGCAAGTCCCTTCAGGCGCCAGGGCGATCCTCAGGCCAGCGCATCCTTCGATGGGGGCTCTGCTCTCCTTCGGCCAACTCAGGACGCTCGTTACCTCACCGCTTATGTCGCCAACGCCGCAGCAAGATAGCATCCCGAGTAGCGCGCAACGTAGTGGAGCGCGTATCGAGGGGCGCGGATTCTGCGAAGCAACGCCCCAGCGCAATGCTAGGAGTCGCCATCCCTTGACGGGAGGCCTGTCCTGAGTCCATCCAAGGAGGCTAGGGGAGGGTGAAATGCAATCACCCCCACCCAAACCCTCCCCCATCCAGGGAGAGGGCCATGCACGCCATCAACAGCATCCCGAGTAGCGATGAACGCAGTGAAGCGTCTATCGAGGGATGCGGGCCCGCGAATCGAGCACTAGGTGGGGAGGCGCAGCGGCGGCTGAAGGGCGGAGTCGAATCCTTCGCTACACTGCCTCGCTGCACCGGGCAGCTACCCAGGATCCTGTCTTTGTGTCACCATCACGGCGCGCCCAACTCCACCCGCTGACGATAGATGAGAGGCTGCTTCGTCGAGTCGAACACCTCTTCCATAGCCCGCACCCGGAACTTCTCGGCAGCCACCCCAGCCCTCGCATCTGTCACCGTCACCACGTCGAACATCTCCAAACCCACATTCGGGAGAGTAACAATCTCACCCCGAGTCATCGTCGCTTCGTGCTTCCTCAACTGAGCCACAGCCCGCGCGTCACACTCTGCCTTGCTCTGGTAAGCGTAGTCGTAGACCTTCTGCAGACGATGCCCGACCAGGTCCACTTCGTCGTAGTCTACTTCGTCGCCGAACATGGGCACGCCACCACTGCCGACGCCAGCAAAGACCTCGATGTGGTTGTAGGCCGGAGATCGCAAACCGTACTTGCCGGCCATGATGGTGTGCTCGCCAGCCGCTCCGTAGCTGTAATCAGAGGCTTCGTCGCTCGCCAACTCCTTGCAGTACGCCGTGCCGCCATCGAAGTACACGAAGTCCGGGACCTTCGAGAGGATTCCCAACACCCCGCCCCGCAAGTCCTCGCCAGGGTGCACCAGGTACGGAGGCTTCAAGACCGTGATCGCCGCTGACTCTTCCCCTTGCGTCATCAACCGGAAGCCGCACAGACCCAGGAGGCGTTCTGCTATCTCCCACACCGTGTCCGTGCCCGCCAGCCAGTGGTACTGCCGCTGCGCCGACATCGCCGACATCACCCCCCAGGCTCCGATGCAGTACAGCACCACGTACCGTTGACCCTGGAAGTCGACCACGTGCTCGTAGTCCTCGATCCACAGGCTCGGCCAGTACGCCACCTCCAAGCCGTAGGTGGTGCGATAGCCACGCCCCAACTCCACCCGAGAACCCCGCAGCACCATGGCGTAGTCGCCGCTACCCAGGTTCGACAACGCCCCATCCGCGTTGTC
>CAZOBP010000294.1:0-2579 GCA_964577995.1 uncultured Anaerolineales bacterium | reverse complement strand
AATTGAACTCCACGTCAGGGAAGCCAACGAGAATCAGCTTGCCGTCCTTCTTCAAAGTGTCCAGCAGCGGCACCCAGTTGATCTTGCCGCTGGCGGTGCACAGCAGCAGGTCGAAGGCCCACTCAAGCTTGGACAGGCTGGTGGGGTCCGAGACGATGAAGTCGTCTGCACCGAAGGCCAGCGCCTGCTCCTTCTTCTCGGGGGAGGAGGATAGTGCGGTTACCTCGTAGCCGAGAGCCTTCGCGAACTGTATGGCGAGGTGGCCCAACCCTCCCACACCGATGATGCCGATCTTCAGCGAGGGTGGCCCGGCAAACGTGCGCAGGGGAGAGTAGACTGTGATCCCAGCGCACATGAGCACCGAGGCGAAGTCGGAGGGCATAGCCTCGGGAAGCGGGTAGGCAAAGCGGCTATCCACAGTGACGGAGGACGAGAACCCGCCGTACGGCAGCCAGGTCGCCGTTTGGACGATGTCCATACAGAGCTGCTCCTCTCCCTTCAAGCACCACTCGCATTCCATGCAAGAACGACCCTGCCACCCTATGCCAACCCGATCTCCTTCCTTCAGCTCGGATGCCGCGGGCCCAACAGCCGATACGTATCCCACGATCTCGTGACCGGGTACAAAGGGATAGTTGGTTATTCCGTAGTAGTCGTCGATGGCGTGGACGTCGGTGTGGCAGACGCCGCAGTGACTGACAGAGACCCGGACATCGTGTTCCCCCAATCTCGGTGGGTCGTAGGTGAATGGCTCGAGCGGTTGTCCCACCGCTCTCGTGGCGTATCCCAGTATGGTTGAAGGAGACATTTGCGCAACCCCCCTTTCCGAACCGCGCCAGTTCAACCGCATGAAGGTGATCGCTGCTTAGGTAATCAATTGGCGGCGATTCTTCCGCCTATGCACGCGGATCAATACACTGAGCCCTCCCTTTCTCCCAATAGGGGTAGGCGCCATCCGAACCCGGCATGCTATCGCGGAGGAGCTTATCCAAAACAGACCGATTCGTGCCCATCGATTCTGTGCGCCATCGCTGGTCCCGCCCCTCCACAATAGCGATCTCTTCCTCGGTCAACCCATACAGCTCATACACCAGCGCGTCGATCTCCGCGCCGGTGGGCTCGATCTGGCGCTGGCACGGAACTCGATTTACTGGCTCGGTGCCCGCGTCGGATGTCGTCATCGACTACTGGACGGCTCTGCCTTACATGTATCACGGTAGCGGCGACGTATAGAACGTTTCACGCCCAAAGACTTCCCGCACTACTTCGAGCATATCGAATTGGTAGTTCCCAGCAGGATATTTTCGCCCAAGATTGGCCGTGGGCTCGACTGTTGTCGTTTCCGCCCAGCAGTTCCAGGTGTTGAGCCAGACAAGCCTTTGACCGCTGCGCCCAACGGGCTGAGCGTG
Organism: uncultured Anaerolineales bacterium; assembly: GCA_964577995.1. GTDB lineage: Bacteria > Chloroflexota > Anaerolineae > UBA7937 > B3-Chlor > JAUVXJ01. The sequence continues at coordinate 1,170 of CAZOBP010000294.1, read as the reverse complement.
TTTGCGGGCCACCATTGCCATCGCCACGACTTGATCCTTGCTTGTTGCTGGAATGTACGTGGGCCTCTCGGGCACAACGAGGCGATCGTCATACTGAGGAGCCCATGCGGGCTGAAAGTTGACAAACTCTTCCCTACCTGTCACCCTTAAGCCGGCGAGCTGGTCGCGCCACCATTGGAAAGCACCGTCAACCGCTACAGCAGCTTCGCCAACATCGGCCCAGGAGGGGTCAAGTCCGGGGATGAGGAAGGTGAAGGCGCTACTGCCATCAAACAGCGAGGCATGATCCCGATCAAAACAACCGACACATATCTCGTCGCCAACAATGAACACGTCAAAGCCAAGATCTGACACCCGATCGCGGGCTTCCTGTATGGCGCTGGCAAAATCGCCCACGAAGCTGTTGGTTGCCCAGATGTAGATCACAGGCCGGCCATCGATGGTGAGATACTGCGGCTGGCCAAAGTACTTTTCGGCGAAATGGACGAAATCGGATACGAATATCGTGTACACATCTGGCTGGTCAAAGTCAATACGGCCCAAGTCAACATCCAGACCCGGCGTTTGTTCCAGTCGGAGCACAAAGTCATAGAAAATGGCCCAACGGACCTTATGAATGTTCGGTGATTTTAGAAAGACATCATCTAGCGTATCCTCCATTGACGCGCAGCAACTAGTCATCCCGCGCGGTATCGTCCACTCAATGGAGAACGCGTCGACACCATATTCGACGGCCCACTCGATCTGCTGATAGACGACGGACGGATCGCTGGACCAATAATCGCCCAACAGCGGGGTAAGTGGGGTTTCCCGATTCCCTTCACCATCCCCAAATCCTCCTCCTTGACCCGGACCATAATACCAGAAATTGAGCTGGCTAATGACAACATACTCGTTTTGCTTCGTAACTGTGAATGCTTCCGAAGAGACCTCAAATACCTGGACGTTCCGCCCACCAGAGCTGATGCCGTCCCATGTGAGAATGGCGATTACCCTCGGGGTCTCCTCCTGGTAGCTGGAGATCTCGACCTGGGTTGAGCCAATGTGACCGCGCTCGATCTCAAACACCAGCGGACCTCCCGGATCGAGCTCGGTGAGAAAGGCCTCGGCGATCAGTTCCACACTCTCCGCTCATTCTGCACGGTCTAACGACTGGCTCTGTGAGAGGGA
>CAZOBP010000293.1:0-2599 GCA_964577995.1 uncultured Anaerolineales bacterium | reverse complement strand
TCTACGCCAGGACCAAGATCGAGTCCGAGAGGCTGCTCCTCTCCGGCAGGTCGGATAGTTTCTCGCCCGTGGTGCTGCGCTTCGCTACCGTGTGCGGCATGTCCCACCGGCCTCGCTTCGACTTGGTGGTCAACCTCCTGGCCGCCCGGGCCATGGTGGACAAGGAGATCACCATCTTCGGCGGCGAACAGTGGCGCCCTTTCGTGCACGTGAACGACGTGGCCGACGCCATTGTGCAGTGTCTGGAGGCACCCCTGGAACTCGTCGGCGGAGAGGTCTTCAACGTAGGCTCGGCCAGGGGAAACCTCAGGCTGACCGAGCTGGGAGACATGGTCAAGGGGGTTGTGCCCGGCGTGGAGGTCTCCGTAGAGCGCGGCGCTGAGGATCAACGCAACTACCGGGTCTCGTTCGAGAAGATCCACCGCGTGCTGGGCTTCGAGGCCCGCAAGACGGTGCTGGACGCCGTGGAAGAGATCGTGCAGGCGGTGGACAGCGGGCAGATCACCAACTACCGCAGGCCGGAGTACAGCAACGTCAAGTGGCTCACTGAGAACGGCGAGACGGCCATCACTCTGGTGCCCAACATCTACTCCGTGGTCATGAGGATGCCCGAGGGCTTGTCGGCCACGCGCTAGCCCTCGTCTTTGAGGCTTTTCCGCACCCAAATTCAGATCCCCCGATGCCGGACGAGGAGTACCCAAAGATGAGAAGGATCGTGGAATGCGTGCCCAATTTCAGCGAGGGACGGCGCAAGGAGGTCGTGGAGCAGATCAAGGCGGCCATCGTCTCTGTGCCAGGCGTGAAGCTCCTGGATGAGGAGATGGACGCCGACCACAACCGCTCGGTGCTCACCTTCGCCGGGAAGCCGGAGGCCGTGGAACAGGCCGCGTTCCAGGCCATAGAGAAGGCCGCTTTGCTCATCGACATGGACCAACACCAGGGAGAGCACCCCCGTCTCGGCGCCACCGACGTGGTGCCCTTCGTGCCCATCTCCGGGGTCTCCATGGAGGAGTGCGTGGAGATGGCCCGCCGCCTGGGGGAGAGGGTGGGCACAGAGCTTCAGATCCCCGTCTACCTCTACGAGAAAGCAGCCACCAGACCAGAGAGGGTCAACCTGGCCGACGTCCGGCGGGGCGAGTACGAGGCTCTCCAGGAGGAGATCGCCACCAGGCCAGACAGGGAGCCCGACTTCGGGCCTCGCCTCGTGGGCAAAGCGGGGGCCACGGTCATCGGGGCACGGGAACCTCTCATCGCCTACAACGTCTACCTGGACACGGACGACCTGAGGGTGGCTCAGGCCATCGCCCGCGCCGTGCGCTTCTCCTCCGGCGGGCTGCGCTTCGTCAAGGCCCTGGGCCTGTACATAGAGCAGCGCGGCCTGGTGCAGGTCTCTATGAACCTCACCGACTACCGGCGCACCCCCGTACACCGCGTGGTGGAGGCAATCAGGAGGGAGGCCCGGCGCTACAGCACCAGCGTGGTTTCCAGCGAGCTGGTGGGGCTTATCCCCCAGCAGGCCCTCTTGGACGCTGCCGGGCACTACCTCCAGATAGAGGACTTCCAGCCGGAGATGGTGCTGGAGAGCCACCTGGAGGAGCCGGAGGCCACCCCCGAGGCCTTTCTCGACGCCCTCGCGGAGGGGGCCCCCACCCCGGGAGGAGGCAGCGTGGCTGCCCTGGCCGGGGCACTGGCCGCTGCCCTGACCAGCATGGTGTGTAGCCTTTCCCTGAACAAGAAACCCGACGAAGCGGCTGAGCGAGACCTCAACGAGGCCCTGGGGCGCGTCCACACGCTGAGGTCCGAGCTCACCGCCCTCATCGAGCAGGATGCTTTGGCCTACCAGGGGGTCCTCGAGGCCTACAGGAAACCCAAGGCTTCGTCGCAGGAGAAGAAGGAGCGCTCGGCGGCCATCCAGCAGGCGCTGGAGGAGGCAGCCAGAGTGCCCTTGCAGGTGGCCAGGGGAGCGGTGGAGGTTCTGGATTTGCTGCCCGCGCTCCTGGAGACAGGACTCGCCAGCGCCGCCAGCGATCTGGGGGTGGCGGCCTACGTGGCCCAGGCAGCGGTGAAGGGCGCAGCTCTCAACGTGAGAACCAACCGCTCTTCGCTGCGGGATCCAGCTATCACAGAGAGCCTCCAGGAGGAACTGGCTTCCCTCGAGACCCGCGCCTCGGAGCTGATGGATAAGGTGGAGCGAGGGCTGGCCGAGAGGATATGAGACCTCCCAGAGGCAGAAGTTGAGGCGGAAGTTGGCCGGTCTGGTCCTGGGGCTGATCGTACTTGGCCTGGCTAGCTTTCTGGTCACCTATAGGATTATCGACCAGCAGAGCACCCGCGACGAAGCGCGCCCGGCGGACGTGATCCTCGTCCTGGGCTCGGCGGTGTGGCCCAACGAGCAGCCCAGCCCATCCCTGCGCGCCAGGACCGAGAAGGCCATCGAGCTGTACGAGGAGGGGTATGCCACCCACCTGTTGCTCTCCGGCGGCCTGGGCCGCTGGCCCCCCGAGGAGGCGGAGGTCATGTGCCGTCTGGCCGAGGCGGCCGGCGTACCTCAGGAAGCGATGATCCTGGACCAGGAGGCCCATTCCACCTGGGAGAGCAT
>CAZOBP010000292.1:0-2657 GCA_964577995.1 uncultured Anaerolineales bacterium | reverse complement strand
CTCAGCCTCTGGACCGCGTCTGCCAGGTGGGCTATAATGGGCCCAGGTGAAGGAGAGGTCCAGCCACCTCCATCCATCCGAGATCGGTGGCCTTCGCCAAGCAGGACTACGGCTTCCTGGCCTCGTCAGCGCTGGAGATCTGGCCCGTGGTCAGTCCAGAGTTGATCGGCATGCTAGATAGCGTCAGCTTCGGGGCGGACAACTCGCAGGGCTGCCGTTACTGTAGGGGTCTTTGTGAGCCTAATGGGAATCGCTGTAGGCTCCTCGGCCGACACTATACCTAGTCCACTCAATCAGGGAGGCTAGATGGACTGCACTCAGTTCGCTCAGGTGGTCAAGGACAACGTGGGCCGCGTGATCATCGGCAAGGATGACGTCACGGAGTTGCTGCTCGTCGCTCTCCTGACCGAGGGTCACGCGCTTCTGGAGGACGTGCCGGGCATCGGCAAGACGACGCTGGCCAAGGCCCTGGCTCGCAGCCTGGATTGTAGCTTCGCCCGCATCCAGTTCACGCCGGACCTGCTGCCCAGCGACGTGACAGGCCTGAACTACTACAACCAGAGGAGCCAGGAGTTCGAGTTCCGCCCCGGCCCAGTGCTGAACCAAGTGCTCCTAGCCGACGAGATCAACCGCGCTACGCCGCGCACCCAATCCAGTCTGCTGGAGGCGATGCAGGAACGGCAGATGACGGTCGATGGCGTGACCTATGCCCTGCCCCGCCCCTTCCTGGTGATGGCGACTCAAAACCCCATCGAGCTGGAGGGGACCTTCCCTCTCCCGGAAGCACAGTTGGATCGGTTTCTCATGCAGCTCCGCCTGGGCTATCCCTCAGAGGAAGAAGAAGAGGAGATACTCCTCACCTACCAGAGGGACGACCCGCTGAGAGATCTACAGCGCGTTGTTTCGGCGGAAAACCTGCTGGAGTTGCAACGCGTTGTGCGCGAGATACACATCACCGAGGACGTGCGCCACTACATCCTGCGCGTGGTGCGCACCACGCGCGAGCACGAGGCCGTGGATCTGGGCGTCTCGCCTCGCGGCACTCTCTCGCTTTTCAAGGCCAGCCAGGCATTGGCCGCCCTACGAGGTCGCGACTTCGTCATCCCCAGCGACGTACAGTACCTCTGCGCCCCGGTGCTGACTCACCGGCTGCACATCAGCCCTCAGATCAGGCTGCGGGGTCGCACCCCTGCTGAGGTGGTGGCTGAGATCATCGGGTCGGTGCCGGTACCCGTGGTGGAGTGACCTGGCATGAAGGGCCAGAGCGAAATCCTGGATGCGGAACGCCGCCGCGAGGCTGCGCCGCTGGAGCCCCCTCTAGGCGGGCAAGAGGAGCCGCGCAATCTCTTCCAACGCACGCTGAGGGAGGTCCGGGGAGAGCGCTACCTCGACCTGGAGAAGGATACCCAGTTCAGCGAGGCATGGGTCATCCTCGGTGTTTTGTTGACCCTGGTGGGGGTCGTTCTCAACAACCAGTTCTTGCTGGTGGTGGCCTTGAGCCTCTTCGGGGTGGCGGCCGTGAGCTGGGGATGGAACCAGTTGAGCCTCTTCGGGCTGCACTACGACCGCCACTTGAGCGAGACACGCGCCTTCCTGGGCGAGACCATCGAGCTGACCCTGGAGGTGAGAAACCAGAAGATCCTTCCCTTGACCTGGTTGGAGGTACTGGACGTCGTCCCACCGGACCTGTTGGTGGAGGGAGCGGAGGTGGTCCCCAACAAGTCCAGCAACCTGGGGGAGTTCCGCACCTTCTGGATGCCCGGCGTCTTCCAGGGGCTCAGACGACGGTTCACCGTCCATTGCACAGAGCGGGGATTCCACTCCTACGGTCCAGCCACGATCAGCACCGGCGACGGTTTCGGCTTCTTCTCGCGCAAGGTGGTCAAGACGGGGCACGATCACCTCATCGTCTATCCCCCCGTCTACTCCGTCGCCGAACTCCGCCTGCCAGCCAAGAACCCTTTCGGGGTACGCGGTGCTCGAGACCGGCTGTTCGAAGACCCCCTGCGCACCATGGGTATACGCGAATGGCAGCCAGCAGACGGCCTGCGGCGGGTGCACTGGAAAGCCACCGCGCGCCACCAGCGGATGCTGAGCCGCATCTACGAGCCCAGCGAAGAACCGCAGATACTGCTCTTTCTCAACGTGACCACTCTGCCTCGCCACTGGCAGGGCAGCATCCCCGAGCTGACCGAGAGAGTGATCAGTGTGACCGCCAGCCTGGCAGCCATGTGTGTCGAATCCAGAGTGCCGGTGGGTCTGGTCTCCAACGGTATGTTGCCGGGCAGCGACCAACCGCTGCGCCTCCTGCCCGGACGAAGCCCCAATCAACTCGTGCGCATTCTGGAAACCCTGGCCGGCATCACGCCGTTTGCCTCGCTGCCCATCGAAGAGATGCTGCTGCGGGAGTGCCCCAAACTGCCCTGGGGATCCACCTTGGTCGTGGTCACCGCCATCGCCCACGAGGACTTGCTCGTCTCACTCCTGGAGCTGGAAGAAGCGGGGCGAGAGGTGATTCTGTTCACGCTGGCCGAGGAGCCTCCCAGACGCGAACTCCCTGGCATCCTGGTCTACCATCTGCCTCACCTGGTTGACGATCTCATCGCACCGCAGGAGGTGGTGGCCTGATGTTGCTCTCGGACCGTCGCCAGGCGCTG
>CAZOBP010000291.1:0-2658 GCA_964577995.1 uncultured Anaerolineales bacterium | reverse complement strand
CGTGTGGTATAATCCACGCGCTACTGAAGCTGAAACGCCAGCGTCCGGAGACTAGGGCATGGCTCTCGGAGGCCGGGAAACGGACGAGATTGAAAGAGCTAGCGCCTGTGAACAGAGGCACCCACCGTCGCCGCCAACTCCTATCGACTAGGACCAAGCGCACGAGAGTGTAGGGAGGAGTGCAAAGATGAGTCTGAAAGCCAAGGATATACCGGCCCCTCTGGACATCCCCGAGGAGGCGAGGGAAACGTACGAGGAGAACTACGTCGCCATCACCAGGGGCAGCGGACACCTCATGCTCTTCGCCGGCGACCAGAAGGTCGAGCACCTCAACGATGACTTCTACGGCGAGGGTATCGCCCAGGACGACGCTGACCCTGAGCACTTGTTCAGGATCGCCTCGCAGGCGGAGATCGGCGTCTTCGCCACCCAGTTGGGCCTCATCGCCCGCTATGGTGACGACTATCGCTCGGTTCCCTATCTGGCCAAGCTGAACTCCAAGACCAGTCTGATCAAGACAGAGCAGATGGATCCCTTCAGCCAGCAATGGTACGACGTGGAGCAGGTGGTGGACTTCGCCTTCCACTCCGGGCTCAGGATACTGGGCGTAGGGTACACCATCTACCTGGGGAGCGAGTGGGAACACGAGATGCTGTACCAGGCCGCCCAGATCGTCCATCAGGCCCACCAGTATGGCCTGATCACAGTCCTCTGGATCTACCCCAGAGGTCAGGCGGTCATTGACGAGAGGGACCCACACCTCATCGCCGGGGCCACCGGTGTCGCCGCCTGCCTGGGGAGCGACTTCGTCAAGGTCAACTACCCCCAAAAAGAGGGTGCCGACCCCCAGGAGACGTTCAAGGAGGCCATCAACGCCGCCGGGCGCACCAAGGTCGTGTGCGCTGGCGGGTCCACCGTTGACGTGCGACTGTTCCTCCAGCAGCTTCACGACCAGATCTTCGTCAGTGGCGCTGCTGGGAACGCCACGGGCAGGAACATCCACCAGAAGCCCCTGGACGAAGCAGTGCGCATGTGCAACGCCATCTCGGCCATCACCATCAAGGGCTGGAGCGTGGACGACGCTCTGGCCGTCTACGAGGGGCGGAAGGAGTTGGTGATCTAGTTGCCCATGGCGCAGCCTGAACCTCGGATTCACCTACTGACCATCCCCACCCCCTTCCCGGTGGGACCCGTCAACGTCTACCTGCTGGAGGGGGAACCGCTGACTCTCGTGGACGCGGGACCCCTCACTGACGAAGCCCTGGAAGCGTTGAGAGCGGGACTGCGAGAACTGGGCTACTCCCTCTCGGACATCGCGCAACTGGTCATCACCCACGCCCATCACGACCACTTCGGCTTGGCCCGAGAGGTGGTGGCGGCCTCGGGCGCGAAGCTGCTTTCCTTTCACCTGAACAGCTACCCCCTGGAACACTTCCACACCTGGTGGGACCAGCGGGTATCCTACGTTGCAGATCTGGCGGTCAAGGAGGGTGCACCTCAAGAATCCATCCAGGAGGTGGAGTCCATCCGAGGGTTCCAGCAGTTTGCCGCGCCCGTGCCGGCGGTTCACCCCCTCGACGACCAAGCTGAGGTCCGGATGGGCGACACAACCTGGCAAGCTCTGCATACACCAGGCCACGCCCTCGGCCACCTGTGCTTCTACCAGCGGGAGAGCAAGCTGCTCCTCTCCGGCGACCACTTGCTGAGGGACATTACCTCCAATCCCGTCGTGGAGACACCACGGCTGGGTATGGCCGACCGGCCCCGCAGCCTGCCCGACTACGTACGATCCCTGCGCCAGACAAGGGAACTGGACGTGCGCAAGGTGCTGCCCGGGCACGGCGAGCCGGTCTACGACCACCGGGCACTGGTGGACGAGATCCTCCTGCACCACGAAGAACGAGGCCGGCTGGTGCTCCGGCTCTTGCAAGAAAAGGACAGGACGGTATACGAGCTGGGCGTAGCTCTCTTCGGAGGCCAACTCCCAGGAGTGCAGTTGTTCCTGGTCATGTCGGAGATTATCGGCCATCTGGACATCCTGGAGCTGGCAGGCAAGGTCCAGCGGGAGGAAAGGGACGGACATGGGATCTGGGCAGCGGTCCGCCCTCAGTGAGTGTCTACCTTGGCTGCCCACCGCGAGAGGTAAAGAATGAGCATCACGATCATCGGTCTGGGGCCCGGCGATCCTTCCCTCCTCACCCAAGAAGCCCTGGAGGTTCTCGAGAGTGCGGGGGAGGTCTATCTTCGTACGAGCCGCCATCCCACCGTTCCTTCCCTACCCTCCCACCTCAACTTGCACTCCTTCGATTGCCTCTACGACTCGGAGGAGGAGTTCTCCAGCGTCTACGAGAAGATCGCCAACCGCATCCTGGAGCTTGCCCAACGGTCTGAAGGCGTTTTCTACGCCGTGCCGGGCCATCCCCTGGTTGGTGAGGAGACGGTGTTGCGGATACTAACGCTGGCGGAGCAGAAGGGCTATGAGGTTCGTCTGGTGCCCGGCCTGAGCTTCATCGAGGCCGCCCTGGCACCTATGCGCATAGACCCCCTGAACGGATTGCAGATCGTGGATGCCACCATCCTGGCGGAGCATCTCCATCCGCCTTTGGACCCAGATCTGCCGGCGCTGGTGGGCCAGTTGTACAGCCGAAGAGTGGCGGC
>CAZOBP010000290.1:0-2669 GCA_964577995.1 uncultured Anaerolineales bacterium | reverse complement strand
GAGTGTTGACATCCCGACCCAGGGCTGGTAAAATGGGGCAGGTGTGCTGGGCGAGGTGCGCGGCGCACTGGGGCCCTGAGCGGGAGGACCAGCTTTCCACAACGTTTCCCCCAGGCCGCTGACGTCGGCTTGGCTCTCTCGAGGGGCAACGCCCTGCCAGGCCCCATCATCGCTGGAGTACCTCGTCGTTCTCTACCTGTAGCCGTGAGGAGGAAGACCTTGTTGGACCCCGAGAAGGCGGTACGCAGCGAAGCTCGCAGGATAGCCTCGGCCTTCAGGGAGGCGGGGGATCGGGCGCGCAACGAGGCCGAGCTGCGCACCGCGGCCACGCGCATCATCGGTGACTTCGCACAACAACTCGGTCTAGATCTGGACCTCCGCGAAGAGTACACGCTGCTGTCTGGCCGGGCCGACGCGGTGTATAACCGCTTCGTGATCGAGTACGAACCTCCCAGGTCCCTGAAGGACCGGAACAGCCACAGTTCGAACGCCCACGCCATCGGGCAGGTGAAGCATTACCTGGAGGAGCTGGGCGAGGTGGAGCGGCGGAAGCTGAAGCGGTTGGCGGGGGTGGCGACCGACGGGCAGTACTTCATCTTCGCCCGGTTCCGCGATGGCCACTGGCGCGTGGACGACCCTGTGCCGGTGGCAGCTTCTTCCACCGAGAGGTTCCTGCGCTATCTTACCTCTCTCAGCACCGAGCTGGCCCTCACGCCGGACAACCTGTTGAGGGACTTCGGGGAGGGCACCCCGGTGGCCGGGGCCTGTGTGGGCACTCTCTACGCTGCCCTGTCACGATCCGATCATGCCAAGGTGACGACGCTCTTCGAACAGTGGCAGCGCCAGTTCAGCGAGGTCTGTGGGTGGGAGAGGCAGTCCAGCCGTCTGGACATGTCCGCTTTGGCCTCCGGCTTTGGTGTGGATGAGGAAGACCCCGATCCCCTGCGTCTGTTCTTCGCCGTGCACACCTACTACGCCACCTTCATCAAGCTGCTGGCCGTACAGATAGCCTCCTACTACGCCTTCCCCAAGCTGGGCACCGGGTTGCATGAGGTAGCCAGCTACTCCAGCGACAAACTGCGCTCGTATCTGGAGAAGATGGAGCGGGGCGGCGTGTTCACCGACTTTGGCGTCAGCAACTTCCTGGAAGGGGACTTCTTCGGGTGGTACCTGGACATGTGGGTGGAGGAGATAGACGAGTCCATCCGGCAGGTGATCACCCAGCTCGCGCTCTACTCGCTGGTCACGCTGGACGTGGACCCGGAGGAGACGCGGGACCTGTTGAAGAAGCTGTACCAGAACCTGATGCCCAGAAAGCTCCGCCACGCCCTCGGGGAGTACTACACGCCCGACTGGCTGGCGGAGCGGTTGCTGAACCAGTTGTGCGGTGCCCCCAGGAAGGGAGAGCGGCCCAGCATCGACCCCAAGAAACGGCTGCTGGACCCCGCCTGCGGGTCGGGCACCTTCCTGGTGCTGGCTATCCGCCGCATGAGGAACTGGGCCGAGGAGCGGATGATACCGGAGCACGAAGTGCTGGAGAAGATCAGCTCTAACGTGGTGGGCTTCGACCTCAACCCGCTGGCGGTGATCTCGGCCAGGACCAACTACCTGTTGGCTTTGGGTGACCTGATCAAGCACAGGAGAGGAGAGATCAGCATCCCCGTTTATCTGGCCGACTCCATCCTGACTCCCACCACGGGGGAGACGCTGTTCGATCAGGACAGCTACACCTTCAACACGGCGGTGGGCAGGTTCTCCGTGCCCCGGTTGCTGGTGGACGCCCAGGACATAGACCGGCTGGCGAAGATGCTGGAGGAGTGTGTGGAGATCGAGCTGACGGGGGAGCAGTTTCAGCGTCGCGCGGCGGAGACCTTCCCCGCCTTGGAGGAAAATGAGGGGCAACTGGCTCTCGCCGGAGAGCTGTACCAACGGTTGAAGGAGCTGGACGAGAAGGGCATCAACGGCATCTGGGCCAGGGTGATCAAGAACGCCTTTGCGCCGCTGTTTCAGGGACGGTTCGACTACGTGATGGGCAATCCACCCTGGGTGAACTGGGAGAGCCTGCCGGAGGAGTACAGGAGAGAGACCGTTCCTCTCTGGCATCAGCACGGCATGCTGCCGCCAGGAGGCCTCGATTCGATCCTGGGTGGAAGCAAGATGGACATCTCCATGCTGATGACGTTCGTTGCCATGGACCGGTACCTGCGAGACGGGGGCAAGCTCGGGTTCCTGATTACTCAGTCGGTGTTCAAGACGTCGGGAGCGGGTCAGGGCTTCCGAGCGTTCACGCTTGCCAGCGGCACGGCAGTTAGTCCATTGGTAGTGGATGACATGTCGGAATTGAAGCCTTTCCCGGGAGCGGCCAATCGAACCGCCATATTGGTGTTGCGGCGTGGCGCACGTGCGCGATATCCAGTCAAGTACATTCGGTGGCGCGGCATGGGCGGTAGGCGCACCATAGCCGAGGACTCCTCGCTTGAGCAGGTAGCGGCACTGACCGTGCGCCGCGTGTTGGACGCTGAACCTGTGGATGACTCGGACCCGACCTCAGCCTGGATAACGGGGTATCGCGCCGCATTGAAGGCGTCGCGGAAGCTGATTGGCTCGTCCCCTTACGAGGCACACGAGGGTGTCAATACGGGGGGTGCCAATGCCGTATACTGGATCGA
>CAZOBP010000289.1:0-2682 GCA_964577995.1 uncultured Anaerolineales bacterium | reverse complement strand
GTACTAGGCGAGGCCGTAGTCCGCCGGGGGAGAGTCGAAACGCAGGAGTCGCTGCGTCCACATGCTAGCATTGTCACTTCACCACCAGCACCGGTCTGTCGCAGCCCAACACGATCTGCTCCGTGGCATCGGTGAGCATGAAGCGCTCCAGACCAGAGGCCACGTGGGCGCCGATCACGACCAGATCATAGCCTCCGTCTTTGGCTTCGGACAGGATCTCGTCCACTACCAGCCCGTGCCGAATCTTTGCCTCTCCTTCCACATCAAGGTTCTTCAGAATCCGGAGGACCTTTCTCAAATGGACACCCTCGCGCGCATCCGACGTGAGGAGGACCCTGGTGGAGCATTCTAGGTCACCCAAGTCGCAGTCCGGACCGAGAGGTAGCTGTGACATCACATGCAACACTGTGATCGAAGCACCGGTGAGCGCGGCAATCTGGCCTGCGAACCTTGTGTCTTTCTCACCGGCTTCGGCACCCCCTGTGCACACCAGTATTCTATCCAGACTTCTTCGCTTGCCTTTGACGATGAGCACTGGCGAGGGGCAGTAGCGAGCAAGGCGGGCCGCCGTCGAGCCGAGCAAGAAGCGCGTGATTCCCCTGCGACCTCGCGAGCCGACGACGACCAGGTCGTATTCGTTTTCCTCTGTTTCTTCGAGTATCTCTTCTGCTGCATGGCCACGCCTGATCAGCGTCTCGATATGGGGCACATCGTCGCAGAGGGCGTTGCTAGTCCTCTGTAGTATACGCACGACCTTTCGCTCTTCTTGTGGATTCTCCATCACGCCTAGCAGCGTAACCTGATCCCTGGCTTCTCTGGCGATGAGCGCGCCGAAACGGAGGGCTTTGGCCGCGTAGCTGGAGCCGTCGGTGCACATCAGTATTTTCATGGCAGGGACCTCCCGGGTGTCACAGGACCATCAGCACAATGGGTGTGATGAGTATCACGGCAGCGAAGAGAACCAGGTTCCTGGTGCTTCCCACGATCACCGATGTCAAGTGTAGAACCACTCGCTCGTAGGGCTGATAGAGGAGCGCCAATACCAGCAGCGAGACGATGGCGATGCTCGCAATCTGTACAAGCACTACCGCTGTGGCCAGAGGGTTGTTGAGTAGCAGGGCAACGATCAGGGTGTCTATGAACGTGGATACGTTCGCACCCATGATGTAGGCTATGGCGTTCTCGCTTCTGACGTATCCCCTCGCGGACAGGGGCACCAGGATGCCGAGGGAGATGGAGACCGACATGGAGACCGCGGTCACCACAAGTCCTACCAGGAACATGACGATCGGGCGGTAGATGAGCCTGGAAACGCCGCCAAACCGGGAAGTCTCCAGATTCAGATCGGGCAAAGCTCTGTCCAGCAGATTGAAGCTGACGAGCACAATGCCCACGCCTAGAACGAACGACAGCCAACCGGGTGCTATCCCGACTATGAACTGGACAACCGGTCCGTACACCATGTCGACCAGCGAGGTGAAGGCGGTTCCTCCCTGAAGATGGATGGGTTCGGTGATGCGAAGTGCGAGCATGAAGTAGCTGAGAATGAGGCCGGGTACGTGAAGGAACGCAGTGATGATGAAGGAGAGCAGTCCCATGGAAAGACCTGTCAGTCGTTCGTGTCCCCTGAGGACGTAGATGAATCCGATGAAGAGCACGATGAAGGAGGCGCCCAGTCGCGAACCGCTGATCATGGTCACAGCCTCGAACTGGCCGATCGCGCCCCCATCGAAAAGGGCAAGGGCCACGGCAGCCACAGGGGATCCGCTGAGGATGATGTACGCAGCGAGCCAGCCGAATCCGAGACTATTGGCCGGGTTGTCGACGTCCAGCCAGCCCTCAACGTAAGGCGCGACGACACCAGCGCCCTCTTTCATGAGCTGGATGGCAAGGATGAAGAGAGCTATGCTCAGGAAGCCCAGGCCGATCTTCTTCCCGTTGAGCCTTCTCACGAGCGTCTCCGATGGCTATAGCTCGCCCTTGACTTCGCTCTCCAGGCGTAGGAAGAAACCGCTCATGAAGCGGTCTCGTTCCTCGGCGATCTCCCTCGCCGTGGACGTATAGAGAATGTCCTTGATCTGCGATAGCTTGAAGGCGAACTCGTGGACGGGGGTGTGGTGGGACGACAGGCTTTGCTGTGCGAGAGAAGCGTCCTGCCTGAGTGCCTCAACGTACTGTGCGTCCACTTCGCCCCAAAGCCGCTGTCCCAGCAGCCCGCCGATTACATAGGCTCTGGCTACGCCGATGGCGCCAATGCAGTCCAGCTTGTCTGCGTCGAAGAGCACCCTCGCTTCGAGAGTCTGCGGTTTGGTGTTCTCACGGAATCTGTGCGAGGCGATGGCGTGGGTGATGGCCTCCAACTTCTCCTGGGGCCAGCCTGTGAGGATGTGCTGTGCCTTCTGGGCGCCGACCTGGGCGTGACAGCGACCGTCTCGCAGCTCTTCGGGACGGCCGATGTCGTGCAGCAACACAGCGGGCCTGAGAATCCCCATGTCAGCGCCTTCGGCTGCCCCGATTCGTTCGGCCAAGGCCAGGACCCTCAGAACGTGGTCGAAATCGTGGGCAGGGTCTGCTTCGTGGTAGTACTGCCGTGCCTGCTCTATGCTGATAGGCTTCAACGCCCCTCCGGGATAGCAGTTGTGGGCCTGGTCACGACGGTGGGCTGGAGGGCTCGACTCCAAG
>CAZOBP010000288.1:0-2721 GCA_964577995.1 uncultured Anaerolineales bacterium | reverse complement strand
ACAAACTTAAGTTTGTCCTACAATGGTCAGTTGTCGTGCGGCTATTGCGCCACGCCGCCGAAGGTGACAAAACCCCAGAAAAGTGGTACAATGCGAAATGACAGCGGGCGTCCGTGGGTAGAGGAGGAAGCCTTGAGCGCGGAGGAACACCGGCCACAAGCTCGCGCCCCTGACAAGGCTCGTCGAGAGATCGAAGGGCTGGTTCGGCGCTTCGACTGCGCCAATACAAGGGAGGAGAAGATGCTCAGGAGGAGGTTGTTCTTCACGTCACTGGTTCTGTTGGTGGTCTTGGCCAGCGCACCGGCCCTGGCGGCCAGCTCTCGCCCTCGAGTGGGGCAGCCCGCGCCCCTCGGCGCTCCATCTGCCGGAATGCGGGTCGGGTCGGAAATCAAGCTCTCTCCGGATCCGGATCCGCCTGTCGCTGCCGACCGTTATGGGCCGGCTGTGGCCTACAACTCCCTTCACGATGAGTACCTGGTGGTTTGGACCAACGTCTGGCCTAGCGGAACCGCAGACATCTACGCCCGCCGCGTCTCTCGGACCGGCGAACTCCTGAGCTGGTTTTGCGTGGCCACGGGCCTTGCCCCCGGCGGCGACGGCAAGAGCCGCTCCGACCCCGCGGTGGCCTACAATGGCACGAACGATGAGTACCTGGTGGTCTGGGAGTACGAAGCCAGCAGTATGATCTATGAGATCTGGGGCAAGATCATCCCGTGGAATGCGCCAGGCACGAACCCCGAGTTCAAGATCATTTCCTGGCTCAACCGTAGCTTCTGGGCGCCCGAAGTGGCCTGGAACAGCGATCGTAACGAATACCTGGTGATCTGGAGCGCTCTGGACACCACCACCGGCTTTCCACCAGGCACGTACAACAAGATCGGCGGCTATCGACTATCGGCCAGCGGGACCATATACAACCCCGGCTCGCCCATCGTCATCGACAGCGTCGATTATCCACAGCAGCCGGACCTCGCCTACAACGCTGCGACGGACGAGTACCTGGTGGTCTGGGTGCGATACGACACGACCACCAGCTACGACGTCTACGGTGCCCGCGTCAGCGGAGAAGGCGTGGTGGTCAATCCACCCGCGCAGTTTGTGATCATGGGGACCAACGATGACGAGTATCACCCGGCGGTGGCCACCAATGGGGTAGACCGCTACTTTGTAGCCTGGGAGTGGGTGTCTGGCACGCCACCAGACCACGACGTCCGCGCAACCGACCTGGACGAGCTGGGCAACCTGTTGGGCTCCGTGTGGTGGTCCGCGACGGCTTGCAGCGAGACGAACCCCGACATAGCTGCCGCTCCTGGCGCCAACGAAGAGTACTTCATCGTGTGGCAGCAGTCGTCCACGTCCGGGGAGCAGATCTGGGCATTCAGACGCACCGCGACCACCACCACAGGGTGGTTCGCCTTCGCGTCGCGATTAAACTGGCAGAGCCATAGCCCAGCGGTGGCCATCGGCCGTCCCGGGTACCTGATCGCCTACGCCAGCGACTCGCTAGTTGATCCCGCGGTAGACCAGCACATCTATGCCCGTATGTGGTGGCCGGAGGCGGTGTACGTGCCTCTGGTGCTGCGCAACTACTAGTACTTACGCCGGGCTGGCGAGCCGTCTCCCCTCCGTAGCCGCACGGCATGCCGTGCGGCTAGGGTTGCGCCACCGCGCCCCCGAACGTGACAAACCGTCAGAAAAGTGCTACAATAGGAAATGATAGCGGGCGTCCGTTGGCAGAGGAGGGAGCCGTGAGCGCGGAGGAAGATCGGCCACAAGGTTGCGCCCCTCATACAGCTCGTCGAGACATCGAAGGGCTGGTGCAGCGCTTCGCCCGCAACCGCGACGTGTACACGCGCCCAGACTACAAAGAGACCCAGGTCCGCGTGGAGTTCATCGACCCCTTCTTCGAGGCCCTGGGCTGGGACGTGCGCAACGTCCAGGGTTACGCCGAGCTGTACAAGGACGTCGTCCACGAGGACGCCATCAAGGTCAGCGGGGCCACCCGCGCACCAGACTACTGCTTCCGCGTGGGCGGGGCGCGCAAGTTCTTCCTGGAGGCCAAGAAGCCCTCCACACCGGTCAAGGGCGACGTAGGCCCGGCCTACCAACTGCGGCGCTACGCCTGGAGCGCCAAGCTGTCCCTCAGCATCCTCACCGACTTCGAGGAGTTCGCGGTCTATGACTGCCGCCAGCGCCCCCAGCCCACCGACAAAGCCAGCGTGGGCCGCATTTTGTACCTCACCTTCGACGAGTATCTGGACCGTCTGGACGAGCTCTACACCATCTTCGCCAGGGAGTCGGTGCTCAAAGGCTCCTTCGACCGCTACGTGGAGGACACAAAACGCAAGAGGGGCACCAGCGAAGTGGACGTGGAGTTCCTCAAGGAGATCGAGGGCTGGCGCGACGAGTTGGCCCGCAACCTCGCCCTGCGCAACCCTGACCTCTCGGTCCACGAGCTGAACTTCGCAGTGCAGCGCACCATCGACCGTCTCATCTTCCTCCGTATGTGCGAGGACCGGGGCATCGAGGGCTACGGTCGCCTGCTGGGGCTGACCGGGGGACCCCACATCTACGAGCGGATGGGCGAGCTATACCGCCAGGCCGACGAGCGGTACAACTCCGACCTCTTCGACTTCCAGGAAGATACGCTGACCAAATCTCTCTCTATCGACGACAAGACCCTCAAGCCCATCCTGGCCGGGCTGTACTACCCCGACTCTC
>CAZOBP010000287.1:0-2750 GCA_964577995.1 uncultured Anaerolineales bacterium | reverse complement strand
TCCCGGTCGAGAGACCGGGTCATCCCAGGTCAATCGCAGGCCAATGGCCTGTGAAGCCCCAGGCCTGAGCTTCCTGCCGCTCTTCTTGTCTTATCCGCGCAGTAATGTCTATTGTCGTAGCCAGGGACTGCTGAGGGCACGGCTACGAGAGCGCCTGAGCGGGTGATGCTCGCGAGATCGGCGCTTGTGTAGTGGCTAGCCCGGGGCAGGAGAATCCTAGATCTTCTCGGAAGAGGGGGAGATGCCAGTACGCAGCAGAAGGAGGAGGGTTCAAGGAAGAGGAAGGCATTCTTAGCCTTGATAGTGGTGCTGTTGCTCGCGACAGCGATACCCGCGTTCGCTGAGGATTTTGGACCGCGGGGGCGCCGAGAGGGAGTAAGCACCACGGGCGTGCCCACCGGGGATGGGGCAGGTGTAGCAGCCAGCGCGGCTGGTCCGAGTGCGCTGAGTGACGTCGGCCCGAGCGCGGTGACTGTGTACATGTGGATCAACCTGTACAGGACTGCCACCAGAGTGTACAGTGAGGGGTGGACGTCAGGCTCGAACTACTTGTACATGGCGAGGAGCAAGAACCATCTGTGCCGGGGGAGTAGCTGCACGAAGTGGACCGCCAACAAAGTCTCTAACGTCCGCTGGGTTTGGGCGGGTTGGTACTGGAACAGCAAGATGTGGTGTGTCTGGCGCACCAACACCGAGCACAAGTTCAAGTTCACTTGTAGCAGTGCTATCGTCACACGGAACACCGTCCTGAGGGCCAACTTCTAGGACCGTGCGCTAGGAACTGGCTGACACTGTGCTTGGAGGAGCGCGAGATACCCTTCAAGCACAGTTCATTCAGCAGTCTTCGTGGGTGGGATGACCGTGTGGGCACATCGCGCTCTGACGGGACTGTCGGTGCTGGGTGTCCTGTTGTTGCTGCTCGGTGTGGTTGCCTGCAGCGCAACGACGGAACAGGGCTCAGCAGTTGGACCTCAAGGAGAACAGGGCTCGTCGGTGCCTCGTCGTGAGCTCGAGGAGGGGGCTGCCGCCGTCCAGAGCGGTCAGAGCGAGCAAGGGTCGGTGCAGCCAGCCGGGAATGTCGACCTCGAGACGGTACGCCAGCAGATGCGAGAAGGCGGCGGGTTCTGGACTCTTGTGCAAGCCCCGGGTGCTGCGGGAGATCAGACGTATCAAGTCGCCGCAGGTGAGGATCTTGAAGGTGCCTTCACCATCGGCAACTACGAAGACAGTCCGGTTGAGTTGGTGTTGACGTGGCTCGTCGATTTTGCGCAAAGCCCTTGCCTGGAAGGGGACGCTGAGAGTGCGAGCTGGCTGCAGCTAGGTGCCTATGAGGGTGTCACGTTGCAGCTCCATCCTTCGGGGTCGTCAGAGGGTCTTCACGACATCATTGTTGCCATGTTCTTCTATCCCAGCGAGCATTCCAGTGATGAATCGTTTCGATGCGACAGTCGCTTCATGTACAACTACGATCGGATCAGTCTGCATGTGGGGGAATCTTGAGCGACTCCAAGTATGAGCCCCATTCTCTTCGCAGAGCCAGACGACGTAGCCGGGCTGGGAATGCATGCCTACTCAGTAAGCAGACGCGGGGGCGAGGAGTGGGAAGAGGCTTGGCATCTGGAGGAGGCTGGGCCAGGCGAGGTTCTCGAGTACTACGCAACGCGAAACAATCCGGAGGGGATAGCGAAGACATACGCCTTTCTTGGGTTCTTGGACTTCACACAGGTGCCGATGAGCGACGAGCGTATGGTGGTCTTTGGCGAGGTAGAGAGTGGGAAGCGCGCCACCATCAGGGGGAGTTGATTGCGCCCAGTGAGCCGGGCGATCATGAGTTCTTGATGCTCGTTGCTGACAACCCCTACCTTGATCAGTCAGAACTGCCGTCTTCCACGTATCCACTCTCGGCTGACAGCTACAGCTCGGATCGAGTTCTCATCAGGGTAGACTAGGTTCTGTGTGGCCAGCGAAAGGCCAGATGACTACGAGGGGGTTTCCATGGAGACAAAGTATCGCGCGCTGCGCACCATAGCCACCATCTTCAAGGTCCTGGGTTGGGTAATCCTGATCCTGGGTATTCTTGGAGCGTGCGGAACCTCGGCTGCGATGGTATTCGGCGGTTCCACCGTGC
The DNA here is from genome assembly GCA_964577995.1 of uncultured Anaerolineales bacterium. GTDB lineage: Bacteria > Chloroflexota > Anaerolineae > UBA7937 > B3-Chlor > JAUVXJ01. Next base: position 622 of record CAZOBP010000287.1, on the reverse strand, counting down.
TGGGAATGGCGGGACCTGGGGGTGGAGGCGGCGATGTGAGTCTCGTGTACGCCCTGGTCATCGCCGTGGTGACCTTCATCGTCATGATCGTCACGGTAGGGTTGTACGCTTTGGTCTTGATCGCCGCTTCGGAGGGGATTCAGGTTTTCCTCGATATCGAGGCGAACACGAGGGAGATGGCCAAGCGCCTGGCGCAGAGGGGCGGCGGCGTAATGCCTCCTCCGCCGAGCCCGTGATGGAGTTCGCGTGGGCCATTAGCTCAGTTGGCTAGAGCACTCCTCTGATAAGGGAGAGGTCTCTGGTTCAAGTCCAGAATGGCCCACCAGACGGTTCAGAGCCCCGGTCCGAGAGGACTGGGGCTTCTGCTCTGGCCAGCCTTGGATAGGTCTTGCTCCCGCAAGTGCGGGAACTCCTTCAGGAAGAGATCCAGAGCCACGCCGAGGCCTCAGTGGGGGTTGTGCGAAGGACGTGAGGCTTCGATGAGGTGGAGCTGGGCGGCCACGTTGACTTGTTGGTGCACGGATGGTATAATGTGTGTACGCGTCGCTTGGGGCTGTAGCTCAGTTCGGGAGAGCACCTCCTTTGCACGGAGGGGGTCAGGGGTTCAAGTCCCCTCAGCTCC
>CAZOBP010000286.1:0-2765 GCA_964577995.1 uncultured Anaerolineales bacterium | reverse complement strand
TACTGACCAGGTTGAAGGGTGGTGCGGTGTAGAAGAAGCCAGAGAAGATGCCGACAAGTCCCAGGACGAAAATCAGCGGGCCTCTCACGTAGGCCAGATAGAGACCCACCACACAGGCCAGGGCGAAGGCAGCCAGGGCGCCGGAGATCACCTCCCTCGGGGTGAGCAGACCGTTCTGGATCATGCGGCTGCCGCCGGTGAAGGGGCGGACGAACTCCACGTTCACGTCGTCCGTGCCGCTCCGGTGGTCGAAGTAGTCGTTGGCCACGTTGGTGCCTGTGTGCAGGAGCAGCCCTCCCAGCATGGTCAGCAGGAAATACCCGAAGTGCAGGGTGCCCGTTCTGGCCCAGGCGATCATGGCGCCCAGGAGAATGGGCACGATGGTCGCGGTGAAGAAGGGCGCCCGCACCTCTGAGAGCCAGATCTTGAGCTTGCCGGGGCTCGCTGCGCTCACGTCGTTGGTCATGAAACCTCCTCCTCTACTGGCAATATCTCACGTGCGAGACCGGCGCTCTCCGCCGGCCCGACGATGCCTCTCTCTTCCAGCATGTCCATCAGGCGAGACGCTCTAACGTACCCGATCCTCAACCGCCTCTGGAGGAAGGTCGTCGAGGCACGCTGCTCCTGCTTGACCAGCTCGATGGCCTGTTCCAGGAGTTCGTCCTCGGGTCCCTCTTCTTCGTGATCGGGGATCTCGGCCAGCTCGGGCCAGAGGGGTTGCTGCACCAACTCCTCTCGCTCCTCCTGTCGAGGGATCTCCATCCCTTTCCAGAAGCGGACCAGCCTCTCGATCTCCCTGTCGGAGACGAAGCAGCCCTGCAAACGCACCGGGGTGGAGGAATCTGAGGCCATGTAGAGCATGTCCCCTCTTCCCAGCAGGTTCTCGGCCCCGCCTTGGTCCAGGATCACCCGCGAGTCCGTCTGGGAGGTGACGGCGAAGGAGATGCGTGCCGGGAAGTTGGCCTTGATGAGCCCGGTGACCACGTCCACCGAAGGACGTTGGGTGGCCAGGACCAGGTGGATGCCAGTGGCCCTGGAGAGCTGCGCCAGGCGGCAGAGCGCGCTTTCTACCTCGTCCGGCGCGGCCATCATCAGGTCGGCCAGCTCGTCCACCACGAGGACGATGTAGGGCACGGGTGCGCCCCCTTGCGATAGCAGGTGCTTGTTGTAGTGTTGCAGGTTGCGCGCCTGGGCGGCGGAGAAGAGCTTGTAGCGGCGATCCATCTCTCGGAGAAGCCATCTCAGGGTGCTGACCACGCGGGCGACCTCCACCACTACCGGTGACAGGAGGTGGGGGATGCCGTTGAAGCTGACCAACTCCACCATCTTGGGGTCGATCATCAGCAATCTGAGGTCTCCAGGGGTGTTGCGCAAGAGCAGGCAGGTCACGATGGAGTTGATGCATACACTCTTGCCGGAGCCGGTGGCCCCCGCGATGAGGAGGTGGGGCATCCTGTCCAGGTCGGCCACCACGGGCAGGCCCGAGACGTCCTGGCCCAGAGCAATGGTGAGGGGCGAGATGCTCTTCTGGTACTCCTCGGATTCCACGATGCGGCGCAGAGAGACGAGGGATGCCTCTTCGTTAGGCACCTCGATACCGATCATGGAGCGGCCCGGCACAGGGGCCTCGATGCGTATGGGGGCGGCAGCCAGAGCCAGAGAGAGATCCTTGGCCAGGGCGCCTATCTTGCTGACCTTGACTTTGTGCCTGGACGAACGGCCATCGCGTCCCTTCCGCTCTACGTATCCGGGCTGGACGCCGAACTGAGTAACGGTGGGACCCTGGTTGACCTCCACCACCTCGCCCGGGACGCCGAAGCTGGTGAGGGTATGCTCGATGATGCGCGCCTTGCGCCGAGTTTCTGTCTCGCTGACTGCTCGGGCCACGTTTCTTTCCAGGACATCCTCTACCGGCGGCAGATGCCAGGGCCGGGCACCCGGTTCGGCCGGCATCTGGGGGGCCGCAATTGCCGCAGCAGGCTTGGCCTTGTCGCCTGGAGACTCGAACAGACGGGGAGCCTCATCCCTGAGACGCGAGAGCGCCTCTGTTGGGGTAATCTCCGGGCGCCGGAGGTTGGGCAGGGCTACCCGCTCTTCACAGAGGTCGCGCAGGGTGGTGCAGGCTCGTCGTGATGCCGCGAGGGTTCGAGCGATGGAGATGCCAGAAAGCAGCACCAGACCAGCAACGGCGGCCGCAAACGCTGCGATGAGAGAGCCCATGGTGCCCAGGGCCGCGGCGAGGGCCTCGCTCAACACCCATCCCAGATACCCTCCTCCTCCACCTGCGGCCGCGAGTTGGCGCGCGTCCTCGGGGGAGGAGAGCAGGTGGGTGGCGGTCAGACAGGCGGAGAAGAGCAGCAGCGCACCGAAGGGCCTTCTCCACTTCATGGCTATCGTGCGGCCCATGCTTTGCTGAAGCAGCCAGAAGCCCACGATGCCCAGCGCGACGGGGGCTAGGTAGACGCCCCAGCCAAAGCCCAGACGAAGGATCGAGATGAGGGCTTCGGTGATAGCGTCGCGAGTGGGCGAGAGGAGACTGAGCGCTGTCAGGGCAGCCAGGCCCAGCAGGGAGAACGCCACTATCTTGAGTGTTGGTGGCCCTGTGCCTCTGCCAGCCTTCTGTCTCTTGCCCACTTGTCTAGAACAAGCTCAGTTGTTCAGCGTCTTGCGGCAGTTCCACCTCAGCGATGCTGTCCGCTGCTGCCAGGACTTGAGGTATCCTGGACATGTCCTCCTCAACCACAGGACGCCATCTGGGTTGATGC
>CAZOBP010000285.1:0-2777 GCA_964577995.1 uncultured Anaerolineales bacterium | reverse complement strand
GGAGCCCTCACCATTGACCGCCCAGTGTCGCAACCCTTTGATGACAGAGACGTGAATCTAGCCACCCTGTTTGCGCACCAGGCTGCCATCGCCATCCAGAACGCCCGAACCGTTGCCGCGACCGAGAGGAGGGTCACGGAACTCACGGCGCTACGGGAGATTAGTCTCCAGCTCACGCAGTCCCTCGATCTGGAGGCCGTGCTGGACACCATTGTCAGGAGCTCCGTGACACTAGTCGGGGCCAGTGACGCCCACATCTTTCTCTGCGACGAAGAGGCACAACGCTTCACCTTCGGGTCCGGTGCGTGGGCCCCCGGACTCGAGAGGCATCCCTTCACAGAGGTTCGTGAGGATGGACTTACTGCCACCGTGGCCAGAGGCCGTGAGCCTGTCGTGATTAACGAGGCAAGAACGCATCCGTTATACAAGAACGTCGCGGACGAGGACCAGATCATGGAAGCCATTGCCGGCTTCCCCCTCAAACGCGCAGACAAGGTACTTGGAGTTTTCAACGTCGCGTTTCTCGAACCCCATACCTTCGACCAGGACGAGCTGCGCGTGCTCACCCTGCTGGCCGATCAGGCCGCCATCGCTGTCGAGAACGCACGCCTGTATGAAGAGACCGAGCGCAGGCTCAGGGAAAGCCAGACCCTTCAGGAGATCTCTCGGCTGGTCAACTCCTCGCTGGAACCAGGCCAAGTCTTTCAAACCGTGGTGGAGAGGCTAGCCTCGGCCTTCGGGTATGACATGGTAAGCATATACACCATGGAAGAGGAGGGTCTGCGCCTGGGCGCGGAGATAGGATACGATCCCGCCTACATCATCGACTTCATCCCCCTGAGCAAGGGGGTCATCGGCCGTGTGGCACGCAGTGGCGAGTCTGCGTTGCTACCTGATGTCACCAAGGACCCAGAGTTCCTCGCTGCTGCTCAAGGAGTGGTCTCACAGATCACCGTGCCCATCAAGAAGGACGATCAGGTGCTTGGCGTCCTCAATGTGGAATCGACCGCGGTCTCGCCACTCACTGAATCAGACCTCACTCTCCTCTCCTCCATGGCCCACCAGGTCAGCGTAGCCATCCAGAATGCTCAACTCTACCAGGCTGCCCAGCGCGAGTTGGTCGAACGCAAGCGAGCCGAAGCGGCCCTTCGGGAGAGCGAGGAGAGATACCGCCGTCTGTTCAAGGACTCGCGAGATGCTGTCTTCATCACCAGGCGAGGGGGCGCGATCGTTGACGTCAACGACTCATTTCTGAGCCTATTCTCTATCCACAGAGAAGACCTGGCGCACCTCAATATGAACGATCTGTACGCACACCCCAACGCCAGAGCCAAGCTCCAGGCGGAGATGGAAGAGAAAGGCTCAGTCCGGGACTACGAAGTCAAGCTAGCCAGGCTGGACGGCACACCCATAGATGCCTTGACCTCCTCCACACTGTGGCTGGACGCAGACGGAAACATCCTGGGATACCGGGGTATCATCCGTGACGTCACCGAGCGTAAGCGAGCCCAGGAGGAGTTGCAGCGAAGCTATCTGACGTTGAGAAGCACCCTGGAGGGAACGGTCAAGGCCCTGGCGGCATTGGCCGAGGCCAGGGATCCCTACACGGCTGGCCACCAGCAGCGGGTGGCGAACCTCGCCTGCGCAATCGCCAGCGAAATCGGCCTCTCCGAGACGCAGATCCAGGGTATCCACATGGCTGGCCTGGTGCACGACATCGGGAAGATACACATCCCTGCCGAGATCCTCAGCAAGCCGACTCAACTGACCGAGATCGAGCGGCAAATGATACGGACCCATCCCCAGACTGCGTACGACATCCTGTGCACAGTGGAGTTCCACTGGCCCGTGGCTAGCGTCGTACTCCAGCACCACGAGAGAATCGATGGCTCGGGATACCCCCACGGGCTCGCGAAAGGGGAGATTCTTCTGGAGGCCAGGATCCTGGCGGTGGCCGACGTCGTGGAGGCCATGGCCTCCGACCGTCCCTACCGACCGGCCCACGGTATAGATGAAGCTCTGGCAGAGATCGAGGAGCAGGCTGGCAGCCTATATGACCATCAAGTGGTGCAAGCTTGTCTCAAGCTCTTCAGAGAGAAAGGATTCGATCTACAGAGTAAGCTAGGCCCGCTTTCATGATCCAGCACCGGTCCTCCCCGGATTCGCCCAGCAGCTCTGGTACCCACCCGGTGCGCCTAGCGTATGCTTCCACGGACAGTCAACCGCCCGTCAAACAGCTCTATCTCCTCGATGAGCACGGGCAGTTCGCCTCCTCTCAGCGCGAGATACTTATTGACCCGATCCTCCACCTCAAACCGGACGAAATCGGGTAGTCCCATCTCCCCCACCTGGATCTGATTCACGGCAATCAGGGGCACACCTTCATTCAACGAGACGTCGGCTCGAGCGCTCAAGGGTATCCGGGCTGCGCCCGCGTGTCCTTCTCCACTGACCTCGATACCATCCGGTGTGATGGACACGCGTGCGTCCCCTAGGGGAACGCCAGAGTGCTCCAGTGAGTACCACGCCAGCGCTTCCTCCAACTCTCTGTCCGTCAAGGTCAGGTCAAGAGGCTCGCCGCCGTGAGTGCCTGACTTCAGCCTCTCTATGAACTGAACCAGTTGCTCACTCAATCGCGGTTCGATCCCGCTCCCCGACCCTGCGTTTTCCATGGCCCGCCTCCCTCCTGCTCACCTGGACCTCCACAGAGTCATTGTAGCGCACCTGACCTTGGCCACCAAGCCGCGCGCCACCCTGGTACCCACAAGACGTCTTTC
>CAZOBP010000284.1:0-2821 GCA_964577995.1 uncultured Anaerolineales bacterium | reverse complement strand
GCACGCTTGACAACTCTCCTGGGACAGCGTACACTGGTCCTATCGAGGAGGTTCGCTGTTCTCTCTGAGGTTCCTCACCTCAGGCGTTCCAGAGGATCAGGCGCGGCCCACAGACCGAGCCTTCGAACGCAGGCGGCCGACGTAAGGTCCTTCACGTGCCAGCATTGAGGACGGCGGACTCCTCGTCTTCGTCTGTCGCTTTGCCTGCGAACAGGCCGAGAACACATCCATGTTGAGTCTGTGGAAGATCAGCGACACAAGCCGGCCTACAGCGGCACCTCTTCGTCTGGAGAGGGGTGTGCATGGACCTCATCTTACAGGTAGCTGACCTGAACCACCTGGCACAGGTATTCAGCCACTATCAGCAGAGACATAGGAGCAGGTCCCACAGGCCCCGCCTGCATCCTGGCAGCGACGGCCAAACCTTGCGCCAATTCGCCGATCACCTGGACAGGAATCTGCGCCTCTTGAGCGAGAGTCTGCTCAGCGGTTCGTACTCATTCGCACCTTTCCTGGAGAGAACGATCACACTGTCCGGGGGCGCCACCAGGATCATATCCGCAGCCACGGTGCGGGACACGATCGTCCAGAAGGCACTGGCCCTGGTCGTAGAACCGGAACTCGACTCGCACCTCGCCGATAACTGCTACTCTTTCCGCATCGGCAAGGAGGCCCCGAGCATACACGATGCCCTGTCCAGCGTAGTCGCTCATCACAGGGACGGGCAGTATTGGGTGGTCAAGGAGGACGCCAAGTCGTATTTCGAGAACCTGGACCACGAACTGATACTGGCTCGACTGCACGAGGTCTTTCCCCACGATTCTCCCATTGTCGACTTGTATTCAAGCTACCTAGGGGCCCTTCGTTTGGCGCACGGAGAACTGCTGCCGCGCGAGAAAGGAGTCCCCGTCGGCACCATTCTGGCCAACTGTCTCTCCAACCTCTATCTGACGCCGCTGGATTTGCGGATGAAGCAGGAAGGCCACTTCTACCTCCGGTACTGCGATGACATCATCGCCTTCTGCGAGAACGAATCGCTAGCCATTCAGATCAGAGACGAGATCGCCGACGTGGTACGTGGGCTTGGGCTAACCCTCAACGGCCGCAAGAGTCTGCTGGTCGCACCAGGAGAGCGCTTCACATACCTGGGATACGAGTTCCACGGACAAGAGATAAGAATAGGTCCGCGCGCCTTGCACAAGTACAAGATGAGGATCAGAAGAGCCACGTCGCGAAATGCGAGCAAGAGACTCTCCCGTCGATCCCTGCGCACTGCCGAGGGGAGAGCGGCTCTGCGGCAGACCATCGCCGAGGTCAACAGCGAGATCGGAGGCGACACTCCCCGCAACTGGGCTCGCTACTTCGCCAGGTGCGACTTCGACACGCAGTTCCGCGAACTCGACTATTGGATCAGGAGCCGCATTCGTGGAGCTGTCACCAAACGCTGGAACAAAGGCAACCACCGTACGGTTCCCACGCCCTTGCTGCAAGAACTCGGCCTCAAATCGCTGGTGGGTGAGTACTACAGGTGGAAGAACCGGTGGCGCCGGTGCGGGCAAGGACTCATCCATGGCATGGCCAGACTCGACCACCTTCACAACATACTCGAATCGTATCGACATCGCTACTACGACCCCGGTGGCGGCCCGTCGCGCTTCCGGCCAGGGGCCGATGGCGTGACCATGGAAGGGTTCGTGTCCAGTGAGACCAGCAATCTGCGGGCCATACAAGACACTATGCTCACAGGCACCTACCGCTTCACGCCTTTCGTCGAGTACACCAAGGCCAAGAGAGGGCGCACGGACGACAGGGTGGTCTGCCGGGCCAGCCTGGCAGATACCGTCGTACAGAAGGGCGTGGCCAGAGCGGTCGACACCCGGTTCGACCACGTGCTCAGCGAGCATTGTCATTCCTACCGCCGGGGCAGGAGTCAGTTCAGCGCCATGGGACAGGTCATGGCCCTTGTCAACGCCCACAGGGAATGGTGGGTAGTGAGATCCGACTTCCGCTCCTTCCTCGACACCGTTGACCTCAACGTCCTCAGGCGCCAGATCGAGGATCTCCTGCGTGACGAGCCACTGGTGTTGGACCTTTACCTGAAGTACCTCTACAATGCGCGGCTGAGAGAAGGCGAGTTCCTCCCCCGCACGGTGGGGCTTCCGCGAGGTGGTATCTTGACCCCCTTCCTGGCCAATCTCTATCTCACGCCCCTGGACGAGGCGATGGCCCAGGATGGATTGCACTACACAAGGTACGCGGACGACATCGTCGTCTTTGCCGAGACTCACGACTCCGCCCAAGAAGCCATCGAGCGGCTCCGGTTGCTGACCGACGCTCTTGGATTGACCCCTAGTCCGGAGAAGACCAGGGTTGTGGCTCCCGGCGACGCCTTCGAGTTCCTCGGCTACGAGATCAGGGGATCCGAGGTCTTGATCAGGCCATACGCCCTCAACTCGTTGAAGAGGCGCATCAAGAGGGCGACGGTCAAACGAAAGTGGCGACAGTTGGATCGAAGCAACCTGGACACAGCAGAGGGGAAGAGTGTGCTCCAGTCCATCATCGCCAGAGTCAACCACACCTACATCTACAACGGCGGCAACGACTGGACCAGGCATTTCTGCCGCTGCACCAGCGATTCCCAAGTGCGGAAGCTGGACGGGTGGATCGCCGATCGTATCAGAATGGCGGCGACGAAGAGATGGTCGAGCAAGAATCGTCGCCTCATCCCCTATACTCTGTTGAGGGATCTCGGCTGGAGACCTCTGGTCCCGCTCTTCTACCGATGGAAAAGGGAGGTCTGGAGACAAGGAGCGGGTAGTTC
>CAZOBP010000283.1:0-2832 GCA_964577995.1 uncultured Anaerolineales bacterium | reverse complement strand
GTCCCGAGGCTGAGCCGACCGCGGCTCCCCCAGGGGACACTCCGGTGCCCACCACAGCTCCGACGACACCGGCGGCGCCAGCCAAGACCACGGCCATCATCGGCCAAGCAGCGCCTGCTTCTGGGCTCGATCCCTTCTTCATCGCCAACCCGTACGACTTGGCGCTGTATATGAGCGTCTTCGACAGCTTGTTCGATCTCAACTTCGATACCATGGAGATCGTCCCTGTCATGGTGGAGGAGTGGGAGCAGGTGGACGACGTGACGTGGGCCTTCAAGCTGAAAGAAGGCATCCAGTTCCACAAGGGCTATGGCGAGGTGACGGCCGACGACTGGTGCTTCTGGGTCAACAAGATCGTGACTGAGAAGGCGCCACCTTATTTCGTCATGGGGTCCGGGATGGTCAAGGAGGCGGTCGTGATCGACAAGTACTCCTTCGAGGCCCATCTGACCGAGCCATGGGCGGCTTTTCCCTTGACGTCTCTGGTGTCGTACGGCGGTGTTGTCCCCTGCAAGAAGGCCTACGAGGAGATGGGGCCGGAGGAGTTCGCGGTCAACCCCATCGGCGCTGGTCCCTTCGAGCTGGAGTCGTGGACGCCGGGCGGCGAGGTCGTGTTCAAGCGGTTCGAGGACTACCACGACCCCAGCTTGCCCAAGTTGGAGGAGCTGGTCTTCCAGGGTATCCCGGATGTGGTGGTCCGCATGGAGAAGATCCGCAATGGCGAGATCGACTTCACCGTGGGGCTCGACAAGAAGGAGATGCCCACACTTAGAGAGGATCCGAACCTGCAAGTCCTGGACGCCGGGGGATGGAACTGGGACTACATCACCTTCAACCTGTCGCTACCGGACAGGCCGTGGCTGGACAAGCGGGTGCGGCAGGCCATTTGCTACGCCGTGGATCGCACCGCCATTGGGGACGTGATCTACTACGGCGGAGCCACTCTGGAGGATGACTCGCTGCCCGCCGGGTATCTGGGGGCCGATCCAGAGCAGGAGTTCTATCCCAACACGGCTGACCTGGCCAAGGCCAGGGAACTGTTGGACGAGGCTGGCTACGCAGATGGTTTCACCATGCCGTGCATGACCAGCGACAAGGAGAACCTGCGTCGAGAGTTGCAGGTGGTCGCCGACCAACTGCGGCAGATCAACATCGAGGTGGAGATCGAGCAGACCGACGCGGGGACCTACAGGGCTCGTTGGCAGAGCTATGAGTTCGAGACCATCCTCGAGGATGCTGGGATGGCTTCACCGGATAGCGACTCTGCACTCTACTGGTGGTATCACACCGCACCCGAGGGTGGATCGAATCTGGGGACCGACGGGTACTCCAATCCGGACCTGGACGCCATCCTGGAACAGGCTCGCAAGTCCAGTGACTCGGATGAGAGGGCCAAGCTGTACCGCCAGGCCTGCGAGATCATGGCCGAGGACTGCCCGAAGGTGGTGATCTGCAACGTCAATGAGGAGTGGGTTTTGAACGCTGGGTTGGAGGGATTCTATCCCACGCCGCAGCGGATGTTCCCATACTTCAAGACGATGGGGTGGAAGGCATAGCTGACTGGGCACCGGCCAAGAGCGAGCGGCTGATGTAGAGAACACGCCAGGTCGGGACCACGACCGTCGAGCGGATTGGCGCGTGGAGGGTCTCGACCCTGGCGTGTCGCACGGAACTGCCGCCGTGGACCGGGGAAGTGAAGATGCGACGGTCGAGGGAGGCGCGGGACATGTGAGGGGCATCGAGATGTAGGTGACCCCTCGTTTCTGGGCGCAATCATAGGCGCCAATACCATGGAAGGAGACGTCTGATGCCCGAGATCTTAGGAGAGTACATCGACAAGATCGTGAACGTGGAGATGATGGACGACAACTCGCGGAGGCGGAACAAGACCGAGCTCCTCTATCGCGCGGCACGGGCGAAGCAGGGAGCGCCGCTGACTTACCTGGCTGCCCAAGGTCTGGTGGACAACGTGAAGAAGGACGACTACGTGATCCTTCTGGCGGGTGCCGGGGTATCGCCGTGGCTGGAATGGGGTGAGACGGATAGCCCGACCGGGATAGCCAGTCTCGCGCGTGCACTCAGCTTCGGTCTGGGGGCCAGGCCGGTATACGTGGGCAATGAGAAGGAACTGGGCCCGGTGATCGCGGCTGGCATAGCGGCCGGCATCACTGTGCTAGACAAGGAGGCCGTCGAGGTCTACAAGAGAAAGAACACTGCCCTGAGCGTACCTTTTCCCATTGGCGAGAAGGGAGCCAAGGAGAAGGCTTTGAGGATCCTCGACGAGTTCAAGCCTACCGCGGTCCTGGGGGTGGAGAAACATGCGCCGAACTCAGTAGGAGTGTGGCACAGCGCGGCGGGGCAGGCGATCTCCGGGGAGACACAGCCCCACGTGCATCACATTGTGGAGGAGGGGAAGAAGCGGGGCGTCTTCTCGGTTGGGATCGGAGACGGGGGTAATGAGATAGGGTATGGCTTGATCAGAGAGGAGGCCAACGCCGTCTACGAGCAGTCCTTCGGTGTCACCTGCCAGTGTGGCTGTGGCGGTGGCGAGGCCACGGCGTGCGCTACGGACGTGCTGATCTCGACCTCGGTGTCCAACTGGGGGGCCTATGGCGTGGCGGCCATGCTGGCCTACATGCTGGAGGACCCGTTCATCTTGCAGGATGCCGACACCGAGAGGAGAATGGTCGAGGCCATGGCCCAGGCCGGTGCCGTCGAGGCTACGTATGCCTTGAGCATCCCGTGGGTGGATGGCACGAGCCCGGAGGTGCAGCAGGCCGTGGTGACCATGATGCACGGGGTGGTGGCTAACGCGCTGAGGCGCAAGCCCAC
>CAZOBP010000282.1:0-2861 GCA_964577995.1 uncultured Anaerolineales bacterium | reverse complement strand
GCGACGCTGTGACCGTGGACACGGGCGCCGCCGTCTTCGCGATCAACAGAGAGAACGGAAGCCTGAACGGACCTGGCTTGTCGTCGCCGGTATATAGTGTGGTGCGCGAGTCTGAGGGCACCGAACGTGCGAGCAGTGGTCCGGTAGAGCTCAGCATTCAACTCAGCGGCCCCATGCGCGTTTCGATCGAGGCCAAGGGTACCTACCACGAGGGACTTCAGTACACCAGCCGCTACTGGTTCTACGCCGGACAGACGGCCGTGCGAGTCTTCCACACCGTGGAGAACAACACACTGTGCCCACTGAGCGACGAAGGCCAGCCCCTCTGTTATGAGATCGGCTCTCCGGGCAGTGTGAGCTTCAGCGACCTGTCTTTCGTAGTGCCCGCAGTGCTGGGAGGCAACCTGACCTACGCCGCGGGTGGGGAGGGTGCCCCATCTGTGGGAACAGTGGACGACTCGCTGATTCTCTATCAGGACTCCAGCGGCACAGACTATTGGGACAGGTTCACCAGGACGGTCGACTGGGAAGGACAGCCTCTGGATACCCGACCGCGCATGCAGGCCCACGTCAGTTTCCGCGGCTATCGTACCACTGTGGGCAACGCCACAGTTGATGCTGGAGACCAGGCTGCTGGCTGGATCAGCGTGGAAGGCGCGGACGGGGCTTGGACGGTGGCCGTTCGGGACTTCTGGCAGAGCTTCCCGAAGGCGCTTCGAGCACGGCCCGATGCTACTCTCGAAGTTGGGTTGTTCCCCGATGAGTTCGGCCCCGGTGACTACTCGTTCACGCTGAGGGCAGGGGAGCACAAGACTCACGAGATCCTTCTGTTGCCTGCACCGTCTGACCTGGGGATGCAAGGCGAGACCTTCAGTAACCCTCTGTTCGCCCAGGCCCCGCCAGAGTGGGATGTGGGTAGCGGTGCCTTCGGTCCCACGGCCTTGCCTGACCTCGAGAGCTGGCCGGATCACGAGCAGTATCTTGACCAACAGTTGGCATACAGCGGAATGGACGTGGAGATGGGCGACACCTTCCCCAGCCTGCTGGACGCCATTGAGGGCACTGACTTCTATGGTATCTTCGACTACGGCGACTGGCCCATAGACTACGAAGGGTACGAGCTCGCGCCACTGAATCCCAAGTACAACAACGACTACGGCATGTGGCTACAGTGGCTCCGTGGAGGAGATCCGCGCTGGTTTGGTCTGGCCGAGGCCCTGAACCGTCACGCGGCGGACGTTGATATCCTGCACAACCTGCACAGTCCCCGCTACTGGTCGGACGGGACGGCCTTTGGGCACAGCGAGCACGACGAATCTGGGTTCGTGAACCCACATCGCAACACCAATAGCAACCATCCAGACACCATCTATGGGATGGCTGGCATGTTGCTCACCTACTACCTGACCGGATACGAGAAGGCCTACGAGTCGGCACTGGAGCTGGCGGATTGTATCGAATACCGGGTGCACAACGATGCTCACCTGGGGGATCGCTTCCCCGACTCCAATGGTGAGGGCTATGCTCTGGGCGAAGTGGATGGTCTGTATGCCGGGGGCTCTCGGCCCCTCGCCAACTGCCTCTTCATGCTCACAGAAGCGTACCGGGCCACGGGTGAAGAACGTTTCCTGGTCGCAGCGGATGCCCTGGTGGATTGGGCCAGGCCGGCTGATCAGCCCTACATCGATGGGCCGACGGGTGAGGGTGACGAGTATAGCTATGTGAAACCTCAGTTCTTGAACCAGTATCTGCTGTCTCTGGGCAGGTATTTGGAAATGCGTGAGGAGTCCGGTCTGCCGGATGCCTACGATGGCCAGGGTGCGTTGCTGGGTTTCGCTGACTGGCTGCGCACCTACGTGTGGATAGACCTGGAGCCGATAGACACGGGCGAACGAGGAGCTTACCCGTACGGGTGGTACTTCGACGGTCGGCAAGGGGACCCTGAGGATGAATGGTCAGTGGGGAACAACGTGCCGGTGATCAGCAATTGGCTCCTCCTGGGCGCGGACGCCATGGCTTACGCCCACTGGTACAGTGCTGAACCCGAGTACATGGACCTGGCCACGCGCTTGTTCCGGACTGGGAGCCGTGATCCGTGGTACGAGGGCGACGACAACAACTACGGCGAATCCAAGGAGACCGCCAACAGCGTGGCCTTCGGTCACGTCTTCCTGTACGAATGGGCCTTTGGGCATTAGACGCTGCGGCTGGTCTTGGGGGGAGGGAGGAATGATGAGTATCATTCAGTCGGGTCGGCGGAGTGCTCAGGTGCTTCTCGTGCTTGGCCTTCTCTTCCTGGCAGTGGGAGGGGCACAGCCAGCAGTGGCGCAGGGAGCCAGAATCATCTTCCTGCACCATTCGTGCGGCGCGAATCTCATCGCAGAGGGCGGCGTGCGCGAGGGACTCACGGCATTGGGGTACGAGTTCTACGACCACGGCTACAACGAGGAAGGGCTGGTCCTGGCCGATGGTACGTGGACGGGCACCAACTTCGACGTGCCGGGAGACAACACGGACCCCGACGGCTACGCGGCCATCTTCGCGCAGCCTCTCCACGACCCGCCTGACAACACCTTCAGTCACCTGATGGAGTACGACGTCATCGGCTTCAAGTCCTGCTTCCCGGTGAGCAACATCGAGAGCGAACAGCAGTTGCAGGGATACCGATCTTACTATCTGTCCATCCGCGATCGGATGGAACAGTACCCTGACAAGGTCTTCGTCATCGTCACCCAGCCGCCTGAGGTGCCGGCCAACAGCAGCCCCGATGCCGGTGCACGGGCGCGGTCCTTCACGAGCTGGCTCCAGTCGGACGAGTACCTGGGCGGTCATCCCAACATCTTCGTCTTCGACTTCTTCGG
>CAZOBP010000281.1:0-2881 GCA_964577995.1 uncultured Anaerolineales bacterium | reverse complement strand
TGTCGCGGGAGCGGAGGTACATCTGCGGCAACTGGATAGGTTGGGGCTCCTGGCGGGTGTTCTACCAGAGTTGGAAACACTACGAGGGCTGGAGCAACCTCTTCCTCATTTTCAGGATGTCTTCGAGCATTCGCTGACTGTCGTGGGTGGTCTGGATCGAGTGCTCATGGCCATGGAGCGCCTGGCTTCGGGCGAGGACCTGTCCATCGCCGAGGAATGGGGTGTAGGGGTCGAGGCACAGGAGGCCCTGCAAAGAGCGCTAGGCCCATTCTCGCAGCCGGTGCTGGAACACCTGGACCAAGAGCTCGTAGACGACAGGAGCCGTGCGGTTCTGCTGAAGCTGGCCGCGCTCCTCCACGATGTGGGGAAGGCGAGCACCGGCAAGATCGACACAGAGGGTCGAATCCGCTTCTTCGGGCATGCGCGGGAGGGCAGCGTTCTGGCCGCTCGCGCGCTGCGTCGGCTACGCTTTGGCGATCGAGAGGCGAAGCTGGTGCGGACTGTGATCCGGCAGCACATGCGCCCTCTGCACCTGGCGAAGGCAGAGCGGGTCAGCCGCCGGGCCATCCATCGCTTCTTCCGGGATACGGATGGCGCCGGTGTGGACGTCCTCCTCCTCTCCCTGGCCGACAATCTGGCTTTCGTGCACCAGGGCTTCAATAAGGAGCAGTGGGAGCGCATCTGCGAGGTCGCCGGCGTGTTGCTGAGAGCGTACTACGAACAACACGCCGAGGTGATCGCGCCCCCTCCTTTGCTCCGGGGCGGCGACCTTCTGGAGCATCTGGGCATGGAGCCAGGCCCCGCCGTGGGGAGGGTGCTGCGGGCCTTGAGCGAGGCGCAGGCTGCGGGGGAGCTATCCACGAGGGAGGAAGCTCTCAAACTGGCGGAAAGCCTGCGCTAGAGCGAGCACAGATCGTCCACTTCCTAGACAGCCAACTCACGGTTCTTTCATGCCTCAGCCACCGTGGTCCACATGGTGGCTGCTGTCTGTACCGAGCATTTTGGTGCCATGAGCAGAAGCTGGGCCAGGGACGGAAACGAGACGGCGGGCGTGGCCAGAGGCCAAGAACCGTAGTTGCGCTGGGGACTGGCGAGTCTCAGCCCTTCCAGGGCATGGGCGGCACCTGGGCCGGCTCTGCATAGGGTCCGGTCTTGAAGTCGTCCCAGTAGCCGTTACTCTCCACCAATGAGTAGGCGAAGATGGCCTGCCCCTCAGCGCCAGCCTGGCGGGCAATGTCGATGCGGGTCTCGATCTCGGAGAAGGAGGCGTACCCGGCGTGGATGCCGGCGTAGATGTGCCGTCCGTACGATTCCTGGACGAAATCGTCGATCAGGATCTGGAAGCGGTCTGGATAGTTCTGCACTGAGGTCCCGTAGAGCATAGGGGCCAGGAAATCGACCTGACCGCCCTCCAGCCAGCCTCGCGAGTCTTGGTAGTAGCCGTCGTAGCCGTCGTACGTGACGTCTCCGTAGGTGACCCAGCCCCACTTGTCCTCATAGATGGGCCAGGCGGCCACAGAGAGGGCCGCATCCGGTTTCACTGTTTTCACCTCGGTATGCAGGCGGGTCACAAGGTCGGTGATCTGCTCCCTTTGCCAGTCTGCCCAAGCGATGGGCTGCGCAGCCGCGAAGCGCTGCTCGCTGACTGGATCGTGGGAGTAGTAGGGACCGCTGTACCTCACGTAGTCGAGGTGCAAGCCATCGACGTCGTAGTTCTGGAGGATGTCCCGACACACGGCTACGATGTGGTCGGTCACGGCCGGATGGCCGGGACTGGCGGTGAGATACGACGAATTGAGCTCCATAGGCGTGCCATCTTGATGCCACTGCACCCACTCGTTCCCGTACAGCAAGTTGAAGCCATGGTACATGTGTTGGGGCGTGGTGTTGGCAGGAGGCGGGGTCGAACCCAACCACACCGGGTATACGTTGACATAAGCATGGAGTTCCAATCCTGCGCAGTGGGCGGCCTGGATGGCCGTGGCCAGCGGGTCCCAGCCTGGATGCTGGCCCAGGGTTCCCGTGAGACGGTCGGCCCAGGGCTCGTACGACGAATCGTAGTAGGCGTCACCTTGACCCCGCACCTGGAAGAGCAGGATGTTGAAGTTGGCCTGCGCTGCCTTGCTCACGATACCGACTACGTCGGCCTCGGTGGAGTAGGACCAGCGGGGGACCCAGAGGGCGCGCGCCTCCAGGTTAGCGGCGGGAGCAGAGCCGTTGGACTCGGCATGAACGAGAGGCAGGTACGTCTTGAGCCAGGAATCGGGGTCGTAGACGATCACAGACGTGGTCGCCTTGGGGCTTCCTTGCAGCGAGAACCAGCCGACGCCCCGGTGCAGCAGGTCCCACTCCAGGACGTAGAGGCCTGGCCGGTCGGGGGCCACTATGGCGACGCCGTCCGCCTGGACCTCGTCTCCGTAGGACACGTCGTGGGGGAGCGCGGTACGGGCGTGTCCTGCGATAGCGGAGCCCTGGCTGTCGCGCCAGCGATAGCCGATGGCCACACCGTCGTTGCCTTCGGCCAGCCAGGTCAGGGTGCCTTCGTTCCTGATGGAGAGAGACACTGTGGCCGTCTCGCCGGTGATCATGAGCGCCGGGCTGTCGTAGCTCAGGTAGTTGGCCCAGTAGGTGGGTGTGTACTCGAGGATCGACTCCCAGATCTGGCTGCGTATGAACGGCAACTCGGCGTAGAGGTAGTCCCCAGGACAGGCGGTGGCGTTGTAGTCCCGGTGCCCGGCGATGTTCTCCGTGACCTTGTCCACGAAGAAAGAAGTCTCGCTGGGGTCGAGAAGGGCATCGCTGCACCGCCAGGCCGAGACATCGATCAGTCCCGAGAGAAGCTCCTCGGCGGGCGGTACACTATTGGACGTGTTGCCGTAGG
>CAZOBP010000280.1:0-2905 GCA_964577995.1 uncultured Anaerolineales bacterium | reverse complement strand
CCCCTGGGCTACCGGTCTCCCTCGTGGGACTACAGCGACGCCACTTTGCCTCTCCTCGTGGAGCACGGTTTCCTCTACGGCTCCAGTCTTTTCGCCGGCGACTTCCACCCCTACCATCCGAGGTTGGGCAACCAGGTGGGCGTCGACGAGCCGCTCCAGAAGGGCCAAGAGGCGGACATCTGGGAGTTTCCCGTGGACTTCTCCCTGGACGATTGGCCCCACTTCACCTTCAACTTCGATCCGCTCCGGGTGGGACTCTCGGCTCCGTCCAAAGTCCTGGAGATCTGGGCGGGTGACTTCGACTACCTGGTCGAACACGAGGAGAGGGGCGTGTTCACCGTCACCATGCACCCCCAGGTCATCGGCAGAGGCCACCGCATGGCGCTCCTGGAGCGGTTCGTGCAGCACGTGCTCTCCAACGGTTCGGCCCGTGTGGCCCGTATGGGTGACCTGGCTCAGGAGCTTGCGGCGGGAGCGGTGTACTAGTCCAGGCCTCGGAGGTCTCAAGGGTGGCGCTCGCGGCGCGCTTCGCGCGCCACGTGCTCTTCGACCAGCACCGGCGCTACAGCCGCAAGACCCGGCACCGATAGGTGCCCACCAGTGTGCCCCGCCACACGGTTGCCCCTAAGGCCTTTTGCTGGCACAATACCATCGAAGATGATCTCCTCTCGTGTTGCAGACAGAATCCCGGACCAACCAGTCGCCACTTGACGTTGGCGCTGGCCGTCTGCCGGTCGCGGCGGCGATTCTGGCGAGACAGCACTACGGTTCCTACGCGAGCAGAGGGAGAATAGCAGCATGTTTCACGGCGGTGGTTGGCGCGGTTTCATGCAGTATGACGAATCGAAAGGCCAGCCCCAGGTTAGCCGGGAACTCCTGGGCCGGGTGTTGGATTATGCCCGGCCCTACTGGCGCTCGCTGGCCTTGATGCTGGCGGCCATGGCCGTCACCTCCCTCATCGGGCTGGTGCCGCCGCTGCTTTACCGTGACCTGATCGACAACGTGTTGCCGAACCGGGATTTCGCGCGGCTGAACTTGCTGGCCCTGGGCATGATCGGCATCCCCGTGATCAGCGGGCTCATTGGCGTAGCACAGCGCTACCTCAGTGCCCGCGTGGGCGAGGGCATCATCTGCGACCTGCGCCAGACCATGTACGAGCATTTGCAGCGGATGTCGCTGAGCTTCTTCACCCACACCAAGTCGGGTGAGATCGTGTCGCGCTTCAACAACGACGTGGTCGGAGCCCAGAGCGCCGTGACCGGCACGCTGCCCGACATCGTGAACAACGGCATCACCCTGGTCTCCACGCTGGCGGTGATGATCACCATCGAATGGCGGCTGGCCCTGCTCTCGGTGGCGGTGTTGCCGCTATTCCTATTGCCGGCGCGCCGGGTGGGCGACGTTCTGCGCCGCATCCGCCGCCAGGCTATGCAGTACAACGCCGACATGACCAGCATCGTCACCGAGACTCTGGGCATCAACGGCGTGCTGCTGGTCAAGACCTTTGGCCGCCAGCGCCACGAGACGGGACGCTTCCGCGAGACGAGCGAGAACGTGCGCGACAGCGGTGTGCGCCGGGCGCTGGTGGGCCGCTGGTTCTTCCTGGGCTTGGGCATCGCCAGCGCCCTCGGTACCGCCCTCATCTACTGGGTGGGTGGCTACCAGGTGCTGCGCGAGGTCATCACCGTGGGCACCATCGTGGCCTTTGCCTCCTACCTCACCCGGCTCTACGGTCCGATCTCGTCCCTTTCCAACGTGCAGGTCGAGTTTGTCCAATCCATGGTCAGTTTCGAGCGGGTCTTCGAGTACCTGAACCTGCCCGTCGAGATCGAGGACTTACCTGGGGCCATCGAGCTGGAGCGCGTAGACGGCCGTGTCCGCTTTGAGGATGTGTCCTTCAGCTATCTGGCCGAGGACGAGTTGCCGGCTCAACCCGCAGCCGGGCCGGACGAGAATGGGGATCAGCCGGAACAGGCTGTGGGCGTGGTCACCACCCGGCGCTGGGCGCTCCGTGACCTGACCTTCGAGATCCAGCCGGGCCGGTTGGCCGCACTGGTGGGTCCCAGTGGCGCCGGGAAGACGACGGTGACCTATCTGCTGCCGCGCCTCTACGATCCCACTGAAGGCCGCATCACTCTCGACGGCCACGACCTGCGGGCCGTGACCCAGGAGTCACTGGCGCAGCAGATCGGCATGGTGACCCAGGAGACCTACCTGTTTCATGACACCGTGCGGGCCAACCTGCTCTACGCCCACCCCGACGCCGCCCAGGCCGAGCTAGAGGCCGCGTGCCGGGCGGCCAACATTCACGACTTCATCGCGGGGCTGCCCAACGGCTACGACACGGTGGTCGGCGAAAGAGGCTACCGGCTCAGCGGCGGCGAGAAGCAGCGGCTCGCCATCGCCCGCGTGATCCTCAAAGACCCCTGCCTGCTGATACTGGACGAGGCGACCTCGCACCTGGACTCGCACAGCGAGGCGCTGATCCAGGCGGCCCTAGAGCCGCTGCTGGCGGGCCGCACCAGCCTCGTTATCGCTCACCGGCTGTCCACCATCCTGGCCGCCGACCAGATCCTGGTGCTGGACGAAGGCCGCCTGGTGGAGCAGGGCACCCACGTCGAGCTGCTGGCACGGGGCGGCCTCTACGCTCACCTATACGAGACGCAGTTTGGCCAGCAGCCGGAATCGCCTACATCTGACCCGTCCTGATAACCAGAGAACCAGGAACCGGCCTGCTTCGCCCGCATAGGAGACCTGGCTGAGGAACTGTCCGCAGGAGCGGTCTACTAGCCCAGACCTTCGAGGTCCAGAGAACCAACCATGAACGTACTCTCCCCTCGAGACATAGGGATCATCCTCAGCTACCGCTGCCACAGCGCCTGCAAGCACTGCCTCTACAACTGTG
>CAZOBP010000279.1:0-2946 GCA_964577995.1 uncultured Anaerolineales bacterium | reverse complement strand
ACGTTCTCCGCACGATCACGCCAAACCGATTCTCCATATAAATACTGAGGACGTGAGCATCACCCGGCAGATCGTGGAGGCGGGGAAGCTCCTCGACGTGGACGTACTGGATCACCTGATCATCGGCCAGCAAAGGTACGTGAGCCTGAAAGAACGAGGGCTGGGTTTCTCCTGATCTGGGGTGTCTGGCCCCTTTGCAGATTCGCTTCCTCATCTCCGGAGTAGCGCTGGCCTATCTCCTCGATCATCACAGAGGCGTGCTCGCTCTCTGTCTTGCACCAGCAGCCACAAGCCAGCCCAGGGCGCCCAAAGGACCAACGGCCCAGACCGGGACTCGCCTGTCTAGGCCGTGTGGGCGAGCCGAGTGTCTATCGCACACACGAGCCTGTGCCTCACCAGCGTCGATCCCGATGTCCACGGAGGCCCTCGCTGCGGCGTCGGAGCGAGGGAGAACAACCGGGTCACAAGAGCGTCGTCCTCCTAGCCGAGTGCTGTCCTGCGCTTCTCGTCTCGTAGCCACAAGGCAGACCCATGACAGAACAGCGCAGAGTATTAGCCGTCGACCAATGGCTGCGACTGAGACACGCTCTCTGTCACAAACGCCGCCATAGCATCAGGCGGCAGACCCAAACCCACTGCCGCTATGCCGAAAAGCTTGTGCCAGATGCTGAAGGCGCCCTCGTCGGGGTTCACCACCAACGGCCTTCTCCCTTCTTCCGGCGCCAGCATGGAATCTCGCGTACATACAGGCAGACCGTGTTTCTCCACATACTCTGCCCACGAATCCAGGTCAAAAAAGGGCACGCACCGCCAGACGTTCGTGAGCGCTACCTTGGCCTGCAGATCAGTAGTGGGTCCGAGCGTCGGCAACCAACTCAGATAGAACGTGACCAAGCAGCCGATCGCGTTCCACGCGCTGGCCAAGTCAGCCAACTTGGCGAATGCCAGATCGCCGTCCGTATCTGATTCGATCAAGTCATCCAACAACTCGGCCGTGCGCTCCGAGCTTGCCGACCACTCGCGCGGCCAGAGCGGCAAGCATCGAATCGGCACCAACATCCTTGATCTACCGTCTATGAACAGCTCCATCTCCAGGGAGTTGAAGGCAACCTTCGAAGGCTCGACTTGTCTCAGGATCACGGAACCCATGGCGGTCTGCGCATGTGTAAAGGGCAACCGTCCGGTGAGTTCACGTCCGTCACCCAGTACGTCCGACAAATCAATCTTCACGGGCTCCTGAGTCTTGGATAGCAGCGATTCCAGATGGCAAGCACTGAGTATCTCGGGGCTAGATAGGAGACCTCGTGGACAGGGGGATAGGTAGACTTCCATCCAGGCCTGGCTTTCCTCGGCCCGGCAGTGAGTCCGCACATCCTGAGCGAAACGGTCGAACCGACGTACCGCCTCCCTACCCCGCTCTATCAGGCGGTCGATGACCGGACGGTCTGTCTCGAAAAGCGGGTCGGATTTGTCGGCTGACCTGCGGTAGATACGTCCATCCCGAGTAACGTACGGTGTGTCCTCACCCTCGGCCACATACGCCACGAGGACTGCGTCGGCCGTGCTAATCCTCACCAGTTGAGGAAATAGCGCGGGCATAGGCGCGATGTGGTCTCGCGCGATGTCTCTCACCTTCGCTATGGGGTCGGGGAATCTGGTCAACTCAACGCCAGGGATGGACTTCGCAACGTTCGTCTGCTTGTCCGCGACCACGCCGATGAAGTACCACCCGCCATTGGTATTGGCGAAGGAAGCTATGCTATGGCCCACTTTGTCGTTGTCCGGGAAGGTCGACTTGTACTCCACGTAGTAGCCCTCGGCGACTCTGTCCACAAGCGATTGAAGATCGCTCAAGTCAATCGGCTCGCCGATGGCCTTTTCGAACGGATTGTAGCTCACCTCGGCACCCTTCCTACTGACCCCATGGGCACCGCGCACAGCCCCCATCCGGCCCGCCCCTGTGCTAGAAAGTCGAGAGGTGAGGGCCCGCTACTCAATGGGCCGACAGCGGCAACTGCGGTGCATTCTCCAGTGGCTAGTCATCCCCCAGGTATTCCTCGAACCTGCGTCCCCGGCGGCGTCCTCGATCCTCGACCACCGCGGACGCCTGGTCGCGCTCGGACTTGCACCAAGGGCACTCGTCGCCTTCGTAGGAAAGATGGCAGACTCTGCAAACCCTTTGTGGAGTCTCGGCCCCCTCACTCTGCTCCTCACCGGCCACGTGACCACCTCCCGCTATCCACACAACGTCCGTCACGGCTCGACCTAGACAGGCACAGATTGAGCCAAGGAAGGACTACAAGCCCACCTTGTCCTCCCAGCGGTCGATGGCCTCGGCGAAGTTCTCCAGGTGTTCGGCCCCGCTGATCAGGTAATCCTTCGCTTTCAACGCCTCCCCCATGTTCATCGTCTGGCAGGCAGACTGCACCAACTTGAAGCACTGGTCCAGGTCGTCCAGCGCAGCATTCAACTCGTCGTAGGCCTCCAGCAGATCCGGGTCGTCCACGGGAGGCGGGCCCACCTGGTCCAGCCCCTGTTGCACTTCGGCGATGGTCGCCACCACTACGTCCACACCCGTGCAGACGGCGAGGAGGTCTCCCGCCCCACTCCCGACCCCGAGGTCGTCGAGAGTGGTCACCATCTCCTCCACAGGCTCCGCCACCTCTTCCCTCAAGGCCATGGCGTAGTCCCAGAGAGCCACGAGTTCCGGGTCCACCACGGCGGTGGGTATCGGCGAAGCGGGAGCCTGGGGCTCCTCGGGGGGCGGCTCACTCGCCTCCTCAGTGGGGGCGGCAGCCGGAGGCTCCGGCGTCGGGGTCTCTTCCGCTGCCGGCGGTACGACCAGAGTGTTGGTCGGAGTCGGCGCCTCAGGCTCCGACGTGGGAGGCCCAGAGGCAGGCGTCTCACCTACCAGGGGCGTGATCTCCTCCAGGGGGGGAGCTGTGC
>CAZOBP010000278.1:0-2996 GCA_964577995.1 uncultured Anaerolineales bacterium | reverse complement strand
CAGCCCATACACCCCCATGAAGATCAGCGCATAGCCTCCCACCAACAGGTACGGCTGTGCACTCAACGCGCCCAGCCACTCGCTCAGACGATATGACAGGCCACTCGCCAGCACCAAGACGGCGAAGGCTCCCCCCAGCACCGTCTCCAACAGCAGCAGTCGACGCCTCAGTCTGGCGAAGGCCCTCGCCTCCTCCTGCCGCTCCGGGTCGATCTCCTCTGGCGTTAGCAGTCGCGCAACGGCTGTTCCACGGCCCGCCCCACGAGTCGCCGCTTCCCCCTGTCTATACACCGCTCTCTGGTTGCACCTCGTGAGAAAAGATGCTATAGTTTCCATTCGCCCGTCATGATAGCACAAAGGGTATGGCCGGTCAAACGCCCTCCCTCGTCTATGGTGTGTTGCACACAACGGTCTCGCCATGGCTGACGGAAAGCGCTCCCTGATCACTCTGACCACCGATTTCGGCACGCAGGATGGCAACGTGGCAGCGATGAAAGGTGTCCTCCTGGGTCTCAACCCTGACGCCACCATCATCGACCTCAGCCACGACATCCCCGCCCAGGATATCGCGGATGCCGCCTACGTGCTGCGCCGGGCCTACGCCTACTTTCCCCGCAGCACCATCCATGTCGTGGTCGTCGATCCCGGTGTCGGTACCGATCGCCGCCCCATCGCCGTACGCACCGACTCCGCACTCTTCGTAGCCCCTGACAACGGAGTCCTCACCTATGTGCTCGCAGACCTTGAACTCGCCGGGCACCAGTTGCGGGCCATACAGCTCACCAATCCCGACTACTGGCTGCCCGAGGTGAGCAACGTGTTCCACGGTCGCGACATCTTCGCCCCCGTCGCGGCGCACCTGTCTCTTGGCTTACCCATCGATAACCTCGGACCACCGATTCATGATCCCGTCACCCTTCCACCGCCTCGGTTCCGCCGCGAACCGGGCCACATCGCCGGTCAGGTCTTGCACGTGGACCATTTCGGCAACCTACTGACCAACATCCCTGGCTCCGCCCTCACAGACCTAGGCCAGCGCATCGCCACCAGGATAGGCACCTTCGAAATCGTCGACCTGAGCAGGACCTTCGGTCACGGTCGACCGGGCGAGCCCATCGCCTACCTAGACAGCTCTGGCCACTTGGCCATCGCAGTGGTCAACGGCAGCGCACGGGCAAGGCTCCAGTGCGCGGTGGGCCAGCCGGTGGATGTAGTCACGCACGATGTCACTTCTCGACAACGGAGAACCCTGTGACCCAGCGCTTCATGGACCCGACAGAGATTGAGGCCCTGGCTGCCAAGTTCGGCGAACCCTGTCGCCGAACTTGCGACATGGAGGTAAGCCTCGCCACCTACGATGCCTGGTCGCGCAAGGTATCGACCGGCCCGGTCGCCTGTCGCGGCGAGGTGATCATGGTCATCGTCCGCCCCAACGGCAAAGTGCTACTCCACACCAAGGGCTTCTACCCATCGGGGGTCTATCGCTTGCTCAGCGGGCGCGTCCTCTGGCAAGACGACGTAGAGCGTACCCTGCATCGTGAGGTGGCGGAGGAGACGAGCCTTGAGGTCAGCGTGGAGCGCTTCCTCGGGCTACTGGAATATCGCTTTCACTTGCAGGGCAAAGCCCTGCCCTTCGTCTCGTACCTCTTCCAGTTGCGCGAACTGGGCGGTGAACTCTGCTGCCGCGATGAGGGCGAAGCTATCACCGACTTCCGCGAGGCCAGCATAGCGGAGCTCTCAGACGTAGCCGCTCAGCTCGAGCGTCTAGGACCTCGATGGCAAGACTGGGGCAACTTCCGCGCTGTGGCCCATCACATGGTGCGAGAGCTACTGAGCGCGTGAGGTCCCGACCGGCAACCCCGTTCCGATTCCCGGCCCCACGCAGGTACAAGAAAACCCGTATGTAGTCACCATACGGGCTCACTGGTGGGCGCCGTCACCAACTCCCACGATCACGCCTTCAGGCTCCTCGGGCAGGACTCGAACCTACAACCCGTCGGTTAACAGCCGACTGCTCTACCGATTGAGCTACCGAGGAACGACCGTTGGCCTATTATACTCGACTCAACCACAGCAGTCAACTCAGATGAGGTAATCTCTCAACTTGCGACTCGACTTGGGGTGGCGGAGCTTGCGCAGCGCTTTGGCCTCGATCTGCCGCACCCGTTCCCGTGTTACCCCGAAGAGCTTCCCGACCTCCTCGAGGGTCCTGCTCTGCCCATCCTTCAGGCCGAAACGCAACTCCAGCACACCACGTTCCCTCGGACTCAGCGCATCCAGGAGATCTCTCATCTGCTCCCGCAGCAACTCCCGCGAGGCGCTGTCGATGGGCCCGGGGATAGACTCGTCCTCTATGAAGTCCGCAAGCGAGCTATCGTCCCCACTGCCGATAGGCATTTCCAGGGACATCGGCTCCTGAGAGATGCGTATGATGCGCCTCACCTTCGCCGCCGCTCTCCTCCACCTGCGCTGCACAACAGGATCCAGAGGCCCACCGTTGCTCTGCGCTTGCTCAATGGCCACCTTGTCCCCGTCCGACAGCAGCCCCTCCATTTCCAGCGCTATCTCATCGGCCGAAGGTTCTCTGCCCAGTTCCTGTGTCACCCGGCGGGAGATGCGCAGCACACGATTGATGTCCTCCACCACATGTATGGGGATCCTTATCGTGCGCCCCTGATCGGCAATGGCCCTTCCGATGCCCTGCCTGATCCACCAGGTAGCGTAGGTGCTGAACTTGAAGCCGCGCCGGTAGTCGAACTTCTCCACCGCTCTCAGCAGCCCAATATTCCCTTCCTGGATCACGTCCAAGAAGGAGATACCCCGCCCAACGTACTGTTTGGCCACGCTCACCACCAACCGCAAGTTGGCGACGATGAGAACCTTCCGAGAGAACTCTGCCAACTCGTCCACTGACCTGAACCTATCCAACACCCGATCCTCGCTCTCGGCGACGACCTTCTGGTACCTCCTCGCGGTGGGCAACCTACCGGTCTTGC
>CAZOBP010000277.1:0-3003 GCA_964577995.1 uncultured Anaerolineales bacterium | reverse complement strand
CGCGTCCTCAATCAGGCATCTCAAGATCGCCCGGTCGAGATCATCCACTCTCGGCGTCATCTGCCCTCCTTGCCACTGCCGAATCATCTGTCATCATAGCCGAAAGCAGCCCTATTGTCAAGGTACTGATCAGAAACCTGCCGGATCGGCATGCACTGGGCACACACAGTGTCGAGCGAAGCGTCCCACTCCACTCCCTCCCCATCCGGACTAGCGCAAGTCGTGGCGACCCTCTCCCGAGCAAGGCCCCAGGTCGAGGCGCTCGCTCACAGTGTGAGCCGAGCAGCATCACCGGCCGAGCCAACTGAGGACCCGCCAGCCCCTCTCCCCCTTTCTGCCCGACGAAGAAGGCTGCTGGGAGAGTCTCGGGTTGCCGCGCTCGGAAAACAACGGGGACGCGCTCTACGCCCCTGTTATCACGGCACCCTGATGTCCTTTGACAGACTCTTCGTCCAACAGCCTGGGAATAGCCCACGAGGTTCAGCACCGGCAGAGTCGCCAGTGCTTAGGTCAAGGCTCTTTGAATTGCTTCTCCAACCTATCGAGCATCATAGCCGCCTGAACCAGCATGTCCAGCGGGTTCTTCTCCCCTCGGAAGTACCTGTAGTCACAAGGCATGATGTCCAACGTATTCACCAGATCTTGATAACGGGATCTCAGCGCCCCCTCACTGACGTCGTACAGCATGGCCAATTCTTTCTGAGTGACCTGCCGGAAGTTCAGCTTGCGTACCGTGTAGTCCAGAGCCGCGGCCCAGACCTCGGGCTTGCGCATTGACAACGCCCGCCGTCCAGCCGCGATGCGGAACTCCCACCACATCTGCATCGCCGCGCTGATCTCCTCCAGCGGGATACCCTGGCTGGTCATGCCTCGCGTGAGGGCGGACTCCACAGGGTCCATGCCCACCTCGAACAGGGCGCGGAACCGCTCATGCAGCCGGGTATCGGGTTCCAACTCCAGGAAATCCCGCAGCGACCTCAGCGCTTCGTCCCACTGGCCGAAGCGCGCCCGTGCCCGCGCCAGATTGAGGTGGTACTCAGGGTCGTCGGGCGCCAGACGCACCGCCTCCCTGAAATTCCTGATGGCGTCCTCCACCTCCCACTTGTCGTAGCACTCCAGGCCCTCGACGTTGTAGGATTCCGCCTTCTGCTTCACTTCCTCCGTCTTGGGTGCGGCCATCGAGGATCTCCTTCAAGCTGAATCACTGCTCGGGTATTCTACCACATCCGAACCACAGTGCAAAGCCTATGACTCTGACGAGGTGCCATCGCCGACCCCGTCTGCCCGGAGCACAGGCTTCAAAGCAGCGATGGCCACCTCCAACATGGACTCGTCAGGTTCCCGAGTCGTCAGGCGCTGTAGAGCCATGCTGGGCGCGATGAGAACTCTGACCAATGGGTTGCTGGCATGGTTGGCGAAGAACCTGATCAGTTCATAGGAGACACCGGCGATCACAGGGATCAGAAGAATCCGGGAGAAAATCCGGTACAGCATGGGGGGGCGCCCCAGGAAAGCAAAGAGAAGGACAGAGATCAGAACGACGATCAAGAGGAAGCTCGTCCCGCACCTGGCATGGGCCTTGCTGTAGGCTCCGACGTCCCTCGCATCGAGGGGAGCTCCGCTCTCGTAGGCGTCGATGGTCTTGTGCTCGGCGCCGTGATAGGCGAAGACACGCTTGACGTCCGGCACCAGGCCGATCAACCCTAGATACAGAACCAAAACCAGGAGACGGACGCCGCCTTCCAGCAGATTGCTGAGCAGGTCCGAGGTGATGAAGCGATCCAGGAAGCCCACCAACAGAAGGGGCAGCACGAAGAACAACCCGACGCCCACGCCGAGAGAGAAGAGGAGCATGGCCACGACTGCCGGCGTGCTGAGCTCGACGTCCTCTTCGGACAGAGATACGTTCGCAGAATGCATCAGCATCCGGGTGCCCAGCACCAGCGTGTCCCACAGCATCACCAGACCGCGCACGAACGGTATCTTCTGCCATAGACTGTTGTAGATGAAACCAGAGAGCGGTTCCGAGTGCAGGACTATCTCGCCCGAGGGGTCGCGCACGGCCACAGCCATACTCGTCCGACCGCGCATCATCACTCCCTCGATGACAGCCTGACCGCCATAGTGAAACTCAGCCAATCGTCACTCCTCAGTAAGCAAGGTATCTTAGCGCTTACGTGATTCTATCGCAAAGACTGCCAATTGGCAACACAACCGGCGCGGTTCCCTCACACCTCGTCCATCGCAGCCTCTTCGGTGACCCCTCAACCGGTCTGACCGGCAATCATCACACGTGGTATAATCCACCTGCTCACGCCAGATAGGAGGACAGATGACCCGCGCAACAAGTCGAAAATTGGTCTCCGTGCGCACCCTCGTCCTGCGCGACGAGCAGGTGCTTCTAGTCGGCCACCGCTCGACCAAGACCGACAAGGTCTGGTGGATGACGCCGGGGGGCTTGGTGGATACCGGAGAATCTGCCGTCGACGCGGCGGCGAGGGAGGTCATGGAGGAGACAGGCCTCGAGGTAGAGATCGGCAGGCTCGTCTACTGGGCCGAATGGATCTGGCAACGATCCCACTGCGTGGAACTGGTGTTCCTGGGAGAGGTCACGGGGGGGCAACTGGCCGCTGGTAACGATCCTGAATTGCCCGAGGACCAACAGATCATCTTCGATGCCCGCTTTTTCGACCTGGACGAGCTGGACGAATGCCCTGTCTATCCTCCGGTCCTGGTCACCCTGCTCTGGGAACACCGTGACGGGGGATTCCCCGAGGGAGCGGTGTACCTCGGTACTCACCAGCCGGACCTGCCCAGGTGACGTTGCTCTCACCCGAGACCCCAAGATACTCAGCCAACTTCGTAGGGGCGGGCATGAGTTCAGCCCCCACATCCGTACGCCGGTCCGGCGCCCCTCGGGAAGCAACACCTGAACAGCCCTTGCTAGAGGAGAGTGTGGAAAAAGAGAGTTGAGTGGCCTTGTAAGGGGACAGGGGATAGACT
>CAZOBP010000276.1:1215-3032 GCA_964577995.1 uncultured Anaerolineales bacterium | reverse complement strand
GGAGTCGTGGGTTTATGGCTGCCAGGATCAGTGCGGTCTTCATCTCTTCCTGGCCTACCAGGGCCAGCAAGGGGTAGTTCACGATCTCGGCCATCATTTCCCCTAGGAGGCGCCTAGTGCGATCCCCGGTCCCGTGGTCCGCTCTCGCCTGTGCGGTGTGGTCACTGGTTGTATCCGTCTGGGTGGGCTTGATGCCAGCGCCAGGCGCTCTCCACGATGTCTTTCAGATGCGGAAAATGCGGTTGCCAGTCGAGGTCACGCCGAATCCTATCGGAGCTAGCTACCAGAGTTGCTGGGTCCCCTGGGCGGCGAGGAGCGATCACCGCTGGGATGGGATGCCCGGTGACCCCTCGTGCTGTGGCCATCACCTCCTGCACGGTGAAGCCTTGACCGTTGCCGAGGTTGTACACGCAGCTTCCTTCGTCCAAAGCCTCCAGGGACAGGACGTGTGCCTGGGCCAGGTCCACCACGTGGATGTAGTCGCGCACGCAGGTCCCGTCCCTCGTGGGATAGTCGTCACCGTAGATCTCCAGATGATCCTTCTGACCGAGGGCCACCTTGAAGACGAGAGGGATGAGATGGGTCTCGGGGCTGTGGTCCTCTCCGCAGTTCTCCGATGCCCCGGCTGCGTTGAAGTAGCGCAGGCTCGCATACCGCAGCCCGTACCGCACTTCACACCAGCGGAGCATCCTCTCGATCATCAGTTTCGACTCGCCGTAGGGGCTGCTGGGAGCGAGTTTGGCGCTCTCCGCGATGGGGACTCGTTCCGGATCGCCGTACACATTGGCTGTGGAAGAGAGGATGAACCTCTTCACGTCGTGGGCAACCATGACTTCCAGCAGATTGATCGCGTTGCTGACGTTGTCCCTGACGAAGGGCAGAGGATCGCGCATCGAGAACAGGACGACGCTGTGAGCCGCGAAGTGCATCACCGCATCGATGGGATGTGCTTCGAAGACGTGATTCAGCCGATCTTTGTCCGCCAGGTCGCCTTTGTCGAAGACCGCTCTCGGGTGGACGGCCTCACGATGCCCGTACAGGAGGCTATCGTAGACGACCACCTCATGGCCAGCTTCGATCAGCACTTCGGTAGCTACGCTCCCGATGTAGCCCGCGCCACCCGTGACCAGAATGCTCATTGCCCACTTCCGGACGTATTATAGCCTCTGTTCGCCTGTTGCTCAAGCTCGATGCCAGAGGGCGCTCATGCATGTCCGCTGAGATGCACACGATGGGATCCCCGCTGCTCTCGTCAGCCTACGGCTTCTGAGTAGGCCGGCGGAAGGCTCTGTCTGGCAGGGGCCCTCAGGTCGCTTCTCCGCACCCTCGAGCTACTTCAGCAACCACTGCGTTGCTTTCCAGAACAGCCTGTCCAGTATCCCCGTGCTTCTTGGGTCATAGTACCGCAGGTCGTACGTGTTGGTGCAGACAACTCTCTCCCCGTGGCGCAGGGTGACCTCGACCTTCTCCGGGTCTTGTGTCAGCAGGTGTTCCACCCATGTCGCGGGCTGGCAGGAGTCGGGCGGGAGCGAAACCGTCCCTGAGAAGAGAGACGCTCCATCCAATTGCACGTCGAGCATACAATCAGGCATGTCCGTTTGCAGGTCGTTGATGGCCCACACGCGAGCGCGGAAGAGGTTCCCACGCCCGTACTCGCGTACGGGAAACTCGAGGCAAATGAGGATGGGATGGTACAGTGACTTGAGCCGCCGATACGCCAGTTTGGGCCGACGGTAGTAGTCGATGAGACTCCAGGAGATGGCAGGCCAGGCGTCGTTGAGCTGCCAGACCACGGTGCCGCTGGTGCGATACTTGCG
>CAZOBP010000276.1:0-1115 GCA_964577995.1 uncultured Anaerolineales bacterium | reverse complement strand
AACTCCTGCCAGACCAAGATGCCCCGTTCGTCGCACAGGTCGTAGAAGGCCTTCTTCTCGCGCAGCCCTCCTCCCCACACCCGAAGCAGGTTGATCCCTGCTTCTCTGGCCATGGTGATAGTGCCTTCGTAGTCCGCCCGGGACAACCGCCCTGGCAGGGCATCGAGGGGCACCCAGTTGGCCCCACGAAGGAATTCCGGCGCACCGTTGATGACCACCGTCCAGTCTTCGTTTCCCTTGGGCGTGCCCGGATTACGTGCCATCTCCACGCTGCGAACGCCAAAGTTCTGGGTGAGGGAGTCCAGCACCTCACCGTCACGCTCGATCTGGAGAATCAGATCGTAAAGACAGGGTTCTCCCCGGTCCCACGGCTGCCAGAGGTGAGCTTCCGGCAGGGCGAATTCCACGTGGGTGGTCTGTTGGCCGCTGTTCAGGTGTAGCTGGCATTCCTGGTGCCAGGTCTGGGAGACTGTGCCTTCGCGGCTCCGGACATCCAGCCGGGCAAGGACCTCCTGGGAGGTATCTGAGTCTATGGTGATGTGGACCGTCACGCGCTCGCCGTTGTCCTCCGGGTGTGCCTCGAGCCACGCGTCTTGCAGAATGACCGACCGGGTGACAAAGAGGGCGACGTCGTCCCACAGGCCCATAGTCCTTAAACGGGGGGCGAAGTCCCAGCCGAAGCCCATCTGGCACTTCAAGGTAGCGGAGCGAGGGGGAAAGGCTCCCCTACCGTGCCGGAGTGCCTTGGCCACCGGCGACCAGAGGCCTTCCCACCAGGAGAGCTCACGTTGCGGCAGCGAGTCAGAGCCCCAGATTCGGACTGCCAGTTCTGAGCCGTGGGGTCTCTCGAGGTTTGTGATCTCGTAGACCTGGCGAGAGAACATACCCTCGTGCCGTCCAAGTTCTTTCTCGTCCAGGTAGACGGCCGAGATGTAGTCTATCCCTTCGAACGAGAGAAACGCT
Source organism: uncultured Anaerolineales bacterium (assembly GCA_964577995.1). GTDB lineage: Bacteria > Chloroflexota > Anaerolineae > UBA7937 > B3-Chlor > JAUVXJ01. Next base: position 152 of record CAZOBP010000276.1, on the reverse strand, counting down.
CTTTGGCCGGGCGACAGGCCGAGGTGAAGGGGCCGCACATACCACCAGTCGTGTGCATCTACCCACTGGCTATCTTCGTTGTTGGTGCCGTAGAACGGGTCCTCGATCCGACCCGCGGCCAGGAGGTCAGTTCGCACGTTGCCTGGCACGGT
>CAZOBP010000275.1:0-3039 GCA_964577995.1 uncultured Anaerolineales bacterium | reverse complement strand
GCCAGAAGTGTTCGAAGATGTTGGAGAGGAGGATATGCTCTCTGCTCTGTAGAGGATCTGCCTCTATCCCCACCAGGCCCAGGAGAGCACTGACGGTGCCCTGGACCTGCTCGCGGAGCAGTTCCTGCTCCTCCTCCCAGCTCAGGTCCGGGGCCGAGAGGGAGCTGAGGATGGACACCGGCAGGCCGGCATCCGAACCAGGCGTGTAGATGCGGAAGTCGGCGCTTTCCTTCAACATGCGGATGCGGTCTGGTCCCTGGCCCCAGTCCGCTAACCCCTTCTTCCACGTGTCGGCGGTGTCCTTGGCGTACTCCTCGACGCTCTTGCCCTTCCGCCGAGCGTCGTCGAGGTTGACCCAGGGCTGGAAGTCCTCGGGGCGCAGGTCGGGGAAGGTGAGCAGCAGGTTCGCGAGGTCCCCCTTAGGGTCGATGAGGATGGCCGGGACGCTGTCGATGGCGGCCTCTTCGAGGAGGTCGATGCAGAGCCCGGTCTTGCCCGATCCGGTCATGCCCACACAGACGGCGTGGGTGGTCAGGTCTCGGGCATCGTACATCACCAGGCCGTCGAGTCGTTCACCCTTGGCCAGGTCGTATTCCTGACCCAGATAGAAGGCGCCGAGCTTCTCGAAAGGCTTCATCGCTAGACCTCCACAAAGGGACGGGAGACCGCTGGACCACAGGTGCCCCGCCGAAGAGTGACGCCGTACCGAGGTTGCCTTGTACAGATAACGCTGGCGGAGGCAACACGCGGATATTATAGCACCAGTGGCCGGGGAGTGTCGAGGCACCGGTAGTTGTGGCGGCTGTCGCGCTATGCTATAGTCGATTGCGAGGCCGGCCATCGGGCCATCAGCGGAGTGAGAGCGTACACCAAGTGGAGCAACTCATCAACTGGAGTCTTGACCTCATCAGAACTATGCAGCAGATTCATCCTGCTCTGCATCTGTTCTTTCGTGGCTTCACCTTCCTGGGCCAGCCGCAGTTCTACGTCCTCATTCTACCCTTGCTCCTGTGGTGCGTGGACGTGCGGTTGGGTGCCCGCGTTGCGGTGTTTCTCCTCATGTCGAGCCAGCTCAACGCAGTGCTGAAGGGAGCGTTCCACCAACCGCGACCGTGCGATTTCGACCCTAGCCTGCAACTGGCGTGGTTTGAAGGCTACGGGCTGCCCAGCGGTCACGCGCAGTTCGTCATCGCGTTCTGGGGGGCCATCGCGGCCTGGGCGCGGCGGAGATGGCTGTGGGCTCTCACGGTTGTGCTGACTGTGCTCGTGGGTGTCTCTCGTGTCTACCTGGGCGTGCATTTTCCCCAGGACGTTCTCGCTGGTTGGGCGATAGGGGGCCTGTCTCTGGTCCTATATGTGGCTCTCCAGCCTCCGCTCGAGCGTTGGCTGGCGGAGCTGGAACTCCGCTGGCAGATACTGTTGGCCACAGGTGTGCCCCTGGTGCTCTTCGTGACGTTCCCCGGCAAGAGCGCGGCGACGGCCATGGGGACACTCGTGGGGGCGGGTGTGGGTTTCGCACTGGCGTGCCGGTACGTACCTTTCAGCCCAGCCGGTCCGTTGTGGCAGCGAATCGTACGCTTCGTGGTGGGCGCGGCGGCGGTGGTGCCGCTCTATGCGGCGCTGGAAGCCCTCTCTCCCGCTGACGGCTCATGTTTATACCTGGCCTTTCGCTTCTGCAACTTCGCGGCTATTGGCCTGTGGGCGACCCTGGGGGCACCTTGGTTGTTCAAGGCTCTGGGGCTGGTCCAGGAGGCTGGCGGGGCTTCTTGAAGCCAGCTTTGGTGAGCCTGTCGGCCACTTGACTGTGGGGGCGCCCAGACCGGAGTCTGAGCAGGAGGCTATCTCATGTGTGATACCACTGTAGCGCTGGGTAGCGTGATGGAAGATGGTGTGACCCTCTTCGGCAAGAACTCCGATCGACATCCTAACGAGGCGCATCATCTGCTGCGTATTCCGCCTGCGCCTGAAGGGCTGGCCGAGGATCGTGAGCGGATGCTCCCCGGAGGCGCCCGCCTAAGCGCCCAGCCCCCTACCTGCCTTCGCCTTTTGAGCTAAGTCATCACGAGAAAGGAAAGGAAAGAGCAGTCATGAAGAAGCTGACCAGGGACACGGTTTTCTATGCTTTCTCCGGCGACCTTGAACCAGCGCTGGAGATCGACCCGGGCGAGAAGGTGCAGATGGAGACCCACGACTGTTTCTGCGGTCAGGTGCAAACGGAAGCGGATACCGTGGAAGACCTGGACTGGGGGCGGGTCAACCCGGCCACCGGCCCGGTCTACATACGGGGAGCTTTGCCCGGGGACATCTTGGCTGTGGACATTGAAGACGTCACCGTGGCTGACCAGGGAGCGATGGCGGCCGTTCCAGGTGAGGGCGCCCTGGGCGACATCATCACCGAGACGGAGACCAGGATCTTCCGCATGGAAGGGGACCAGGCCATCTTCAACGACAAAGTGCGGCTGCCCGTGAAGCCCATGATCGGCGTCATCGGGGTGGCTCCCAAGGGTGAGCCGGTACCCAACGGCACACCTGACGCCCACGGCGGCAACATGGACTGCACGCTGATCGGGGCCGGCTGCACAGTGTACCTACCCATTAACACCGAGGGTGCTCTCTTGGGCATGGGCGACATGCACTCGGTGATGGGCGATGGCGAGATTGTGGTCTGTGGGCTCGAGGTTCCCGGCGAGGTGGTCTTCAGTACGCGGGTGCTTAGAGAGGCCAAGCTGCCCACCCCGTTCCTGGACACCACAGATCTGGTAGCCACTGTTTGCTCTGCGCTGACCGCAGATGAGGCTGCCGATGGGGCCATCCACGGCATGGCTCAGTTCTTGACTGAGACCGTGGGTATGGGCGTCAACGAGGCTGGAATGATCATGAGCCTTGCCGGCGAGCTCAGGTTTTGCCAGGTGGTTGATCCTATGAAGACGGTGCGGTTCGAGTTTCCCAAATCTGTGTTGAGCGCCTACGGTTTCAGCATGGGAGAGTTGAGATAGAAGAGAGTTGCACGACCTGCTGCGCAGACCCAGGCACTGCCTT
>CAZOBP010000274.1:0-3041 GCA_964577995.1 uncultured Anaerolineales bacterium | reverse complement strand
GGTGATATCCTCGAGGATCTCTCTCTGGCCGCTGCCATCGGCGTTCATCACGTAGAATCCCCAGTCGCCATCTCGATCGGACAGAAAGACTATCTGCTCGCCGTCCGGACTCCACGCGGGAGAGACGTTGTTCGGGCGTCGATCCAGCAGGGCAGAGCTTCCCGTCAACGGCCAGCGACCACTGCCATCAGCGTTCATCACGTAGATCTCCCAGTGATCGTGCTGCCAGTGCATGAACGCTATGCGACTGCCATCTGGGGAGGCGACCGGGTAGTGATCGTGAACCTTGTCGTTGAAGGGTACGTTGTTAGGACCCTCCACCGTGGTTACACTCAGGCCGTGGTCCCCATCGTAGACCAACCGCTCGCCGGCCCCGGACCATGTGGGAGAGAAGGCGAAGCGATCGCAGTATGGCTGGCGAAAGTAGCCATCCGCCACGTCCACAACTCCCAGGTGCCATTCCGTCTGAGTCTGCGCCGGGATAAGCGTTATCCAACCGTAGCCCTCGACGTATATCCTCCACGGCGGCGTCAGACCCTCCGTCTCGAAGTAGAACGCTATTTGGCTACCATCGGGGGACCACACCGGGGCGCGGGCAACCTCGGAACTGAACAACACCCTCTCGTTGCTGCCATCCGCGTTCACGGTGTAGATGCCCCAGGGAGTCGTCCAGCGCGAGAAGGCTACCTGGGTCCCATCGGGCGACCAACTGGGGTCCATACCCCGTGTCAGGCGAGTCAAGGCACTCCCGTCGGCGTTCACCGTGTAGATGTCTCCCCCGCTCGCCACCTGGAACACGAAACGCCCTCGGAGGGCCGGCGTGGGCGTGGGAGTTGGCGCCAGCGGCCTGGGTATCTCAGTCGGTTCCGCTGTGGGCGTCGGCGTGACCGGAACCGGTGCGGGGGTATTTGTCGGTGGTTCCGTCGGCGTGGGCGTAACGGTGGCGGTGCAGGTTGCAGTCGGAGCTTGCTGGTCTCTTGCGGGCAGCGGGATTATGGTGGGCTCGGGTGGAACCTCCTGACCACAAGCGGCCAGCAGAGACACCATCGCCACCGTACATAGCAGCAAACTCACCAACCTTGCCTTGCTCACACAGCACCCCCTATTCATAGCGCAAAGCATCGATGGGGTTCAAGCGCGCCGCTCGTAGCGCCGGGTAGAGACCGAAAACCACCCCCACGATCAGGGAGAAAGTGGTTGCCAGGAAGGCGGATTGCATGGACACCACCGTGGTCAGGTCTTCCGAGAGCTGTGATACCCCTTGAGACAGAAGGAACCCCAGGGCGATCCCCGCCCCCCCGCCGAGAAGACTCAATACCATGGACTCCACTAGGAACTGTAGCAAGATGTCGCGCCGCTTGGCTCCCACCGCCTTGCGGATGCCAATCTCCCGTGTGCGTTCGGTGACGGAGACCAGCATGATGTTCATGATGCCTATACCTCCCACCAGGAGGGAGATAGCCGCGATGGCACCCAGGAAGAGGGTGAGCATGCCCGTCACTTCCTCCATGATGGCCACCAGGTCTGCCTGACTGAGCACCGAAAAATCGTCGTCGTCCTGGAAGGAGATGTCGTGCCTGCGTCTCAGCAACTCGTTGATCTGTTCGCTCGCGGCGTCCATGCTCTGATCGGTCGTTGCCTGCACGTAGATCATCGTGACCATGAAATCACCAGCCAGATTGCGCTGTTGGGGGTAGAGCCGGGCCTGCGCGGTGGTGATGGGAACGTAGATGTAGCCATCCTCGCTGCCCATCATGCCTGCGCCCTTCTCTGCCAGCACTCCGACCACTTTGAAGGGAATGCGGTTGATCTTGATCGTCTGATCCAGAGCGTAGCCGTCTCCCCCAAATAGCTCCTCCGCCACATTGGAGCCCAAGACGGCCACTCGCGCCCTTCTGTCCACGTCCTGAGTGGTGATATACTGGCCGAGGACTACCTCGAGGTTGCGTACGAGGTCATAATCGCTCGTAACCCCCGCCGTGCTGGCTGTCAGGTCTTCCCCATCGTAGCTCACGGAGGTGCTTCCTTCCATGGTGGGGGCCACGATGGCGGCATCTGGCACGTTCATGGGGTTGGCGATGGCCTGGGCATCTTCATAGGTCAGAGAGGGGTTGTACTCGAAGCCGCCGGTCTGCGTGATCTCGCCTGGCAGGATCATCAAGAGGTTGGAGCCAGCACTTTGGATCTGCCCGGTGACCGCCATCTGCACCCCCTGGCCAATGGAGAGGAGGGCGATGACCGCGGCCACGCCGATGATCACTCCGAGCATGGTGAGAGACGAGCGCATCTTGTTGGCGCTCAGCGCCCCTGTGGCCACCCGCACGCTATCAACTATGTCCACGTTTCGCCTCCTGGGGGCCGGGTGGGGCGGCAACTATCTCCTCATCTGCAATGCACCCATCGAGCAGGTGGAGTATACGCTGCGTCTCGGCGGCGACACTTCGATCGTGAGTCACAAAGACGATCGTGATCCCCTGTTCCTCGCCGAGGCGCTTGAAGATCTCCACGATCTCCGCTCCGGACTTGGAGTCGAGGTTACCGGTGGGTTCGTCGGCCAGGATGATCGACGGATCGTTGACCAGGGCTCTGGCGATGGCTACCCGCTGTTGCTCCCCCCCCGACAGTTCGTTGGGATTGTGATTGGCCCTGTCGCCCAGGCCCACGGCCTCCAGTGCGGCCATGGCTCGCTCCCGCCGATCCTCGCCCCCGCCGTAGAGGAGAGGGAGCTCGACATTGCGCAGGGCCGACGTGCGAGAGAGCAGGTTGTAGTTCTGGAAGACGAACCCTATCTTGCGGTTTCTGATCTCCGCCAGTTCGTCTTCATCCAGATCCTTCACATCCGTGCCGTCGAGGTAGTAGTCGCCGGAGGTGGGCTGATCCAGACAGCCGATGATGTTCATCAGCGTGGACTTCCCGGAGCCAGATGGGCCCATGATGGACACCCACTGACCCTCTTCGATCCCGAGAGATACGCCGCGCAACGCGTGCACTTCTACCTCACCCATCTTATAGACCTTAGTGACGTTCTCTATCTTGATCAT
>CAZOBP010000273.1:0-3070 GCA_964577995.1 uncultured Anaerolineales bacterium | reverse complement strand
AGTCCACTTCGTTCAGATCAGTCGTCTGTATCTCAAACTCGCTCACGTCCCCCAGTACAACAACCGCTGCACCGGTGCTCGCCATCTCCCCGGCCCTCACCAGCAGGGCGCCAATGGTTCCATCGAAAGGCGCCGTCAGGCTTGCGTCGTCCAGCGCCGAGACAGCATGAGCCAAGGCCACCTCCGCTTCTGTTACGTGCGACTGCGCCACCGCTACGTCCTCCGCACGAGATCCGGCGTCGAGCAGTGATAACGAAGCGCGTGCTCGGTCCACTTCAGCCTGCGCCGCCGTGATGTCTTCCGCCGAGGCTCCTCTCACCACTGCCTCGTAGTTGGCCTTGGCAATCTCGTATTCCATCGTCGCCTGCTGGAGCGCCAGCGCCTGCGGCATCTCCCGGATCTCTTCCATCCAGGCGACCTCGTCGTAGGCCGCCTGAGCTTGCTGCAAGGCGAGCGCTGCGGTCTCCATGACTCCTCTAGCAGCCGTCATCTCCTCGGCGCTGGCTCCCGACCGAAGCTTCGCCAACTGGGCCTGAGCCGCTGCCAGACTGGCCTGTGCCATAGCCAGCTCCTCGGGCCTCGCGGAAGCCTCGACTTGGGCCAGCGTTGCCTGAGCCGTGGCCAGTCCAGCCTCGGCTTGAGCAACTACGTCTTCCAGGTCACTACTGTCCAACTGAACGAGCAATTGCCCTTCCTGGACCTGGTCCCCCTCCGTCACCAGAACCTCTTTCACCACTCCGCCCGTGCGGAAGCTGAGAGTGGCCCATCGCGACGGCAACACAATCCCCGTGGCGGCCACCACTTGGGTCACCTGCTCCTCAGGCTCCTCCGATGTCTCAAGCTCGGGTTGGGGAGCCAGATAGCTGGTGTAGAACCAAGCACCGCCGGCCAGCACGATAGCTGCCACCACCACTCCAATCACGATCTTCTTCACCATCACGACCTCCCTAATCTGCAGCGCTCCTTCGACTTGCTGGGTCTTACTCGTATCTCAGCGCCTCCAAAGGATCCAGACGCGAAGCCCACCACGCGGGATACACGCCCGCAATACTCCCCAGGACCAAGGCCAGGACCAGGGCGCGCACCAGAAGCTCGCCCGGGTAGACTGGCACCAGCATGGCAAGCAAGCGTGGGAACAGGCTCCCCAGGCCCATCCCCAGCAGAATTCCCACCACGCCTCCCACGGCGCTCAACACCAGGGACTCCTTCATCACCATCAGCAGAACCCGGACCTTGCGCCAGCCAAGAGCCCTCAGAACGCCTATCTCCCTCGTTCTCTCGAACACGGACATGAACACCGTGTTCATCATCCCTATGCCGCCCACCAGCACGGCCAGAAACGATATGGCTCCGATCATAGCATCCATAGCTTGGAAGTCCGGCAGGCTCTCTGCGAACTCGGACGTCTTGGAGACGGAGATCTCAGGAAAGCGCTCCTCCAGTACTTCCAGCACTCTATCCACCTGCCTGGGGTCCCGCAGCGCTATGCCCACAAAGCCCACTTTGCGGGGCGTCCCGAACAATGTCTGAGCTTCTCGCAAGGAGATGACCATACCGCTGTCCTCGAGCGCAACGCCCGTCTCGAAGATGCCCGCCACGCGGAAACGGCTTCCTAAGATGTTGACCGACTCACCCACCTTGACTCCTAGTGCGTCAGCAGCCGTGCGACCCATCAGCGCTTGCCGGGTCCCAGTCAGCGGCTCCCCCTCCACGATCTTGAAATGCTTGATGGCCTCAGTATTTGGCTGGTAGCCTTGGACGAACAGAAAAGGCATATCCTCAGTGGAAGTGATACCAAATACGACTCCGGCGACGCTCTTCACCTCTGGCAGAGCAGCTATGCGCTTGACCACCCTCTCATCGATGGCACTGAACTGCATGTCCGAGATGCCAGCCTCCGCTGCCATGAGATCGATCTGCCCGACACGGCCGATGGAGTTGAATTGCTGGCCAAACCCTTCTGCCATGCCGCTCAAGGCCACCACTGCGGCGACGGCAATCCCAATGCCCAGGATGGTCAGCAGGCTCCGCGTCCGTCGTCGAACCAGGTTCCGAATGATCATCCCCCCTGGCCACCGCCTCGTGGCCTCCCCTCCCCGCTCGGCGTCGTACTGCATCGCCAGCAGTGGATCCAGTTCCGACGCTCGCCAAGCCGGATAGAGCCCACCTATGGCCCCCAGTCCCAGCGCCACCAAGAAGGCCTGGAGAAACAGGCTGAGGGAGAACTCGCCCTGCATCAGCCCTGCCGTCGCCGGGATCTTGCCGAAAACGATCACAATAACGATTCCGAGCCCAGAACCTAGCACTCCTCCCATCAGGCTGAGGCCGACTGACTCCGAGAGGATCATGCGCAACACCCTGCCCTTCCGCCAGCCCAACGCGCGGAGGAGTCCTATCTCCCGCGTGCGCTCGAAGATGGACATGAGCACGGTGTTCATCATCCCTACGCCGCCGATGAGTACCGCTAGAATGGAGACGCCCCAGGCGAAGCCACTGATGATATCCATCAGCGACTCCTGGGTTGCATAGTCGCCAGACTTCATCACGGAGAGATCCGCAAAGCGTCGCTCTATCCTCTCCCGAACCTCATCTGCGTCCGCCAACTCCTTGAGTTGCACCTGAAAGACGTTCACTTGCTGCGGCCGCTTGAGCATCGCCTGGGCATCATCCAGGGTGGTCACGCCCCCTCCCTCCTCCAGGGCCTGGCCGGTCTCGTAGATGCCCACGATGCGATAGGCGCTATCGTACATCCTTATGCTGTCGCCGACTCCCCTGTCGAGGACATCGGAGGCCATCTTGCCGATGATGATCTCGCGCCTGGACCCGGAGCTGAGTCCTTCTCCTTCCACTATCTTGAAGTGCTCGATCGCAAACGCTTCAGGTTCGTGGCCAAAGACTAACAGGTAAGGAATCTGGTCGGTGGTCATCTCTCCGTAGATCATGCCCGCCACAGCCTTGACACCTGCCACTCTCAGGAGTTCCTCGCCGAGGCCCTGGTCAATGACGCTGGTTGAGGGGTCCAGAGCCTCGGCCTGCGACACCGTCAAGTCAGCCTCGCCCCCGGACCAGA
>CAZOBP010000272.1:0-3076 GCA_964577995.1 uncultured Anaerolineales bacterium | reverse complement strand
ACAGCCCCGATCTCGTGATCAGCGACATCACTTTGGACCCTGGCACCAACCAACTGCGCGTCGAGGTGTTCAACCGTGCAGCGTTCCTGGAGAACGAAACTGTCACCTTCCGCGCCGAGCGCCTTGATGGGGAGTTCCTCGACACCGTTACCTGGCCCAACGTGAGTATCGCCCCCGGAGAGAGTCAGCTCCTTCGCACTGCCCTGGTCTTCGATTCCTTGCCCATCTATGACCTGCGGCTGATCCTGGACCCCGAGAACACCATCGAGGAGACGGAGGAGGGCGAGCTCAATAACATCTACGAGACGCCGGTGCTGATGCGTGTGGAGTTCACCGAGTTGGCTGCTTATCCTTGTGAGACCACCGGCGTCGATTCCGAACAGTGGTTCTTGCTCTTTGCTGGCTATGGCCCGTCCTTGCGGGAGGTCCAGTGGGTTGGCGGCGCGCGAAGGTATCCCTACAGCGGTACGGCCTGGCTGGACCTCTATCTAGATGCCGGCGGCGAAGACCCCGACTGGTGGGCGCACTGGCACCCCAGCGAGGAGGAGCCAGCCCGGTTCGTCGTTGAGTTCGAGATGCCGCCAGACGAGAACCTCTACATCATGGCCACTGGGTACGAGGATGACTTTTGGGACGATGACTTCTTGGGCCGTATCGATGCGGAGTATGGCCCGGACGTGAACTACGGGCACAGTGACGAGATACACCGCGAGCAGTCGCCCAATCAAGGCTGCGATGAAGCGGCGCCGATCTCATGGGACTACTTTGGTATGGAGCTCTGGTGGCGTATCACCAGGGTACATTAGTCCACTTGTCGTGCTGAAATAGCCCGCGTTTGGGTTTCCACGCCTTTCCCGCTGGTGGCCATCTGGCGGACGGCGGCCCCGGGCGCTCATATCATCAGTGTCAGCGCGTTCAACACAGACGACGCCCGTGCGCGCGCTGCGATCAGCTTACATGCCGTGGGGGTGGGGGATGGGGATGGCGGACTCGGCGTAGCCTATCTGGGGCGTGATGGTAGGCAGCACCCGGTCACGCACTCCTACGCCCACCCCGATCCCGATCGGCGACGCGGTTGAGGATGATGACCCGCCCAACCACTCGTCCATCGACATCAACGAGTCCCAGGGCCGCACGGTTGACCTTTACGGCGACGAGGAAGTGGTGCATCTCTGGGTGTGGACTGGCCTGCATCTGGAGGTGCTGACCCACAGCCTTGGCGGTCTCGCCCCCACCGCTCTGGAGATCCCCACCTGCGGTGGCACATGGAGGGACACCGGTGGCAGCGAAGCCCGCGTCGAATGGACCTCGGTCTGCGACGAAGTAGTCGCCGTGCGCATCTGGTCTACAAATCGCTACCACGGACCAGGCGAAGCCTATACACTATCGGTGAGCCACCTACCCTGAGACGCAACACCGACGTGTCTGTGCCCCGCTCCACGATCCCGCCTCTTCCCTGGAACCAGGGCGCCCGGGCAACGGCTGTAGCCAAGAAACGGACTGCAAACTACCGAATTACTCGCATGTCGGGATTGCCTGGCTCTTGGCCCATTCTGAGGGTAGCGGACGCGCTGTCCGCTGCCGGGAACTCGGAGGATGGCTCGAGCCGCTCAACGGGCTAGCGCACGACATGGCGCTGGCACCCCAGCCGCAGCTCCAACCTTCGAGGTCCTCGGGGCAGAACCTGTCACGCGGTGGAATGCCCTTTGATATCAGGGTAAAGGGTTATGAACAGAACCAATAGGGTGGCACATGCGCCGAACACAATCGACGATGTACTCACGCGGAGGATGTCGGACACGTAGACATCCCATAGAGCAAAGAAGCGAACCCTCAGATTAAACTCGGTTACGAAGACTACTGCCCAAAGGACAGGAATCAAAGCAAGTCCGGTGGAAATCCTGACAAGGCTCTTGCTGAAACTGCTCCAGTGCGCTTGGAGTGCGTAGCCGAGAGCTACCTGGAGCAATAGGGATATCGCCAGTGAAAAGATGGCTGGCGGGAACGAAGAGTCAAGGAATAGCTCTCTCCCAGGATGAAGAGGGGTGTTGAGGAATGGGTCGGGGTCGGGGAATCCATTTCGCAGGACGAAGACTCCAGAAAGGGCGAAGGGCGTTGAGGCTATCAAGACAGTACACAGAAGACGCGCATACTTGATGACTCGAGTGTGCTCTTTTTTCATCATGATACGATCTCCTTCTCGTAGTGCATCGAGGTGTTGCTCGATGGAACTCGTGACCAGATCAGCCAAGAGGCGAGACCACAACGATGCAATGCCCACCATCCCTTTCTGCCGATACGAATGCCGGCATAAGTCGCGGTAGGCTTGGATCATCAGCGGGCCGTACTCACGACGGTACGCTCGGGGATAGATGAACAACAGGAGGCGGTACAGTCTCTCGGAAGCAGATAGAACAGCGGCAGACGGAACGTGCAGCATCACACGACCTCCTCACTACCGACAATACCCTTGCTTTGCGCGACGTTTACCAGGTCGGATAGGCGCTGTGCTTCGGCGCCAAGTATACGCCGGCCAAGATCGGTGAGTCGGTAATAGCGACGTCGCTCATCATCATGCTTTGGATCGGGCCGCTCGTCCGACTCCTCGATCAAGTCTGCCGAAATCATGCGCTTGATCGAGCCGTAGAGCGTGCCTGGTCCCATCCGGATCTGGCCTCTCGTCATGGCCTCCGCTTCTTGCATGATGCCGTAGCCGTGCCGTTCCTGATCGGCCAGTGAGAGAAGGATGTGAAACACCGCCGAGGTTAGGGGCAAGTGCTCGTCAATCTTTGGGGCAGAGTTGGTCATAGAATGCTCCTCTTTGCCGATCTACATCCGGGGCAGATATATCTGCTACAGATATAGTATAAGACATCTGAGCCCTTTTGTCAAGAGGCAGACGAGGATTGCGTGTAGAGCAGATTGACCAGATAGCGTGCCCATGACGTTTCTGAAAGGTACTCTAACGAGCAAGAGACTGAGGCATTTTTGCCGATGATGCCCTTCCACGTCTACGGCGTCTCCCATGATGCAGCTTCTTCCTGGAACAGGGGTGGCTGGACTGCGACCTCACCAG
>CAZOBP010000271.1:0-3102 GCA_964577995.1 uncultured Anaerolineales bacterium | reverse complement strand
GCTATCCCCTGGCCCTTGTCCTTTTCTCGGCCTACCATCTGTTGTGCCCCCATTGACGTTGGTGGTACCCCGTGGGAAGTGGGGCCCTGGAGTGAGGTAGATGCGATAGGTGGAACCGCTCGGACCGCATGTTGCAGCACAGTCCCTAGCAACATGGGCCGCCGGGCCGGTTCACCCGGCATGCAGCACTACTGAACTGGGCAAACTGTGCCCCAACTCCTATTGTACACTATACATTATGGCCCCGCAAAAGGCAATAGGAATATGGTACCACAAAAGCCGCAAGCGTTGAGAGCTGGTGCCCGCAGCGCTCTTTGTGGCCTGCGCGCCTGGACGGGGACCTTTGCGGGGTTAGCAGGCTGGGGATGCTGTGTCCGCCGGGCTGTGGTGTCGCGCGGTCCGCGATCCGCTTACTGGGCAGGGTACGGGGGGGGGTCGAGAGCAAACGAATCGAGTTGCCGGGGGCGGTGTTCGGCAGAACGCGGTGGAGAGATGGTCCCAGGCACCCCGCAGAGAGGATCGTCGAGCCGGGGGGCTCTTTGGTGCGGGTTGGACACCAGTGGCGCGGAGAAAAGAACAGAGCCCTACCTAGGTAGGGCTCTGTCATTGACAAGGGTGGTGTCGCTTGTCTACTAGCCTGCGGCCAGGAGACCGCTGGTGATGCGGCTGAAGATGTTGCCGATCTGCGGGCCCAGGAGCAGCAGGATGGCGATGACTACGATGGCCACCAAGACAAGAATCAACGCATATTCCACCATACCTTGCCCTTCCTCTTGCGGCAAATACACCACTTGACCTCACCTCCCTTCTTTCTATATCGCAGTTACGCTTGTGAGTCTTCTACCTTCTGTTACCATTATAGGGACAGGGCTGTGCAAAGGCAATAGGCTTTTGGTACTATCGAGGGGGGGCTGCATACCGCACGCTAGCGCACGGCGTACACACAGAGTCATGCGGCGGGGATGCTCATGGTCACCTTGGTGCCTCTCCCGAGGCTGCTCTCGAAGTTGATGGTGCCACCTAGCATCTCGATTCTCTGGCGCGTGGTGGCGATTCCCAGGGTCTTGCGTTGGCTTGCTGAAGCCATCACTTCATCAACGTCAAAGCCGCTGCCATCGTCCTCCACAGTGATGGCGATCGTGGGGCCCTTCAGATTCAGAGCTACCTGGACGTGGCTGGCATGAGCGTGCTGCCACACGTTGTGAAGCAGTTCCTGCACCACGCGAAAGACCGTCACCTCCACATGAGGCGCGAGTCTGCGTTCCTCGCCGACTACGTCGAGGGAGACGCTGAGACCGCTCTTCTCCTGGAAGTCCTCCACGTACCGGCGCAGAGTGGGTACCGCACCCAGGTCATCCAGCATCATTGGGCTGAGCTCGAAGACGAAATCCATCGTTTTTTCGAAAGTAGACTTCACGGCGTTCCTAAGGTTGGTCAGCTCCATACGCGACTGGTCCGCACCCAGGTCAAAGGATCTCTCTACGATCTCAGCTTGCAGAATGAGATTCGTGAGGGACTGAGCGGGGCCATCGTGCATCTGCCGGGCCAGCCGTTTTCGCTCGCCCTCCTGAGCCTCGATGACGCGCATGACTACGCTGTCTGCGGCCGTCGGGGAGGCGGCCAGTCCCTCTCCACGTGTGCTCAGTCCAGGGATCTCCTCAACGATGTCCAGGAACGCACGCAACTGCTCCGCCTGCGACTCCAGGCTCTCTTTTCGGGCCTCGAGTTGCTCTATCTGGGATCGCAGCATCACAAGACGGAGCTGGGAGGCCTGTGAAGCGCCATACGCCTCCCTGATGTCCTCTCGGGGATAACTGTTGAGGTTTGCCTCTATGTGGCGTACCTTGTTGGTCACCTGAGCGGTGCGCTGGTCGAGATTCTCTACCTCGCCTGATGTCTGCTGAAGCAGGACCTCTACCTCTTCGAGCTCCTTCTGCGCTTCGGTGTAGCTCCTCTTGCTCTTCTCTACGAGGTCGCTCAGCCGCTGGAGAGGATCTTGCTTATCGTTGCCGTCTTCCATCAATTGCTCCCTAGCTTTGGAGAGGCGGAAGCTGTTTCATACGTACATATCTCAGGCCCGGAACTGGGCTACTCGCCAGGCTTGGTGTCTTCGAGTCGTATCCAGCCGTGGCGGAGTGCATAGACTGCCGCTTCGGTCCGGTCCTTGACATCGAGCTTCCGCAGTATGGAGGAGATGTGATTCTTGACCGTCTGCTGGCTGATTGCCAGGGAGTGGGCTATCTCCTTGTTGCTGCTTCCCCGCGCTGCATGCTGAAGGATCTCCATCTCCCGGGCAGAGAGGGGCACGAATCGTGAATCGTCGGGCATTCCCGGAGGTACCAGCGTCCGGTACTGGTCAAACAGCCAGTCTCTGAGCTGATCTTCGTCGAGGACCTCGTCGTCGATCACCCATCGGCCCTGAGTAACCTGTCTGACGGCGAAGATCAGTTTGCCCGGTAGTACCTCCTTGGGGTAGTAGGCGGAGGCGCCTGCGTTGATGGCGTGTATGATTTGCTCCTCATCGTGATAGGCGGTGAGGTTGATCACTGCGGTCTTGGGCAGGCTGGCCTTGATCTCCCGGGTGACCTGGAGGCCGTTCATGGAGGGAAGGTTGATGTCTAGGAGGATGACGTCAGGCTGGGTGTCGCGCGCGAGGACGATGGCCTGTTCCCCGTCGGCGACCTCTGCCTCCACGAGAAGATCCTCTTCCTCCTCCAGGACGCGTCGGAGCCCTTCACGAAACAGTGGGTGGTCATCGACGATCATGATTCTGATCTTGTCGACCATGGCGCCTCACAGGGTGTCAGCGTGAAGTGGTTTACCGCGAATACGACATAAGTATAGCATCGAAAGCACACAGAAGCAAGCACTAGGCAAGCCAGGTTGACACGCGGGGCTATTGCGCGTGACGTGGGTGAGGCAGCTGGACTATCTATGATGGTACCACATGGTTTCGTAGATGACGACATTGTCACCGCCCGCTTCCACCACCCAAGGTGAGGTGGAGCGGTAGATCGCTCGTAGTTGTGGGTTCTCGGCGATCTGGGGGTACCAGGACGGGAAGATGACCAGGTAGTCCACGTCTCTTGCCTCCAGGAAGGC
>CAZOBP010000270.1:0-3106 GCA_964577995.1 uncultured Anaerolineales bacterium | reverse complement strand
ATGAGTGATGCTCGACCTCGAGTGTCTGTAGAGATCGGCCTGGCTCCCGACACGGGATACTTCACCATCAGCCCGCACGTCGAGAACCCCACGGATTCTGCTGTCAGCTACCAGTACTGGACGAGCGCTTTGCTCACGCTCGGTGGTCCCTCGATGTCGCCGAACACGGAGTTCGTCTATCCCACAGAGGAGATACTAGTTCACAGCGCAGGCCCCGTGAGCGGCCTGCCAGGGGAGAGAGCGGTCATCTCCTGGCCAGCCTGGGAGGGGAGAGACCTCTCTTGGTACCATAGTTGGGAAGACTGGCTAGGGTTCTTCATACCTGAGCCCAGCGAGGACTTCGTGGGAGCGTACAACCACGACACTGGCCTGGGGGTCGTCCGCGTCTTCGACCGGCGAGAGGCTCCAGGAGTCAAGCTGTTCGCTTGGGGACAGGACTCGCTGTATACCTCGGAGTACAGCGACGATGGCAGCCAGTACTTCGAGATGTGGGGCGGGCCGAACCGGACCTTCTGGTCGGAGGACGACAACACCCTCGGGCCTGGCGAGAGCAAGTCCTGGACCGAGTACTGGTATCCGTTTCAGGGCATAGACGGGCTGGTCTTCGCCAACAGGGATGTGGCGCTGAGTCTCACCGTCTCAGAGGATGCGGTCTCGCTGGGCCTGGCCTCGACCTCTCTCCAGGAAGGCAAAGTCGTTCTTGAGGTAGCGGGGAGTGAGGTCTATCGGAGAGAGGTAGCCGTCAGCCCAGAAAGCCCTCACGTCGATTCCGTATCGTTACCCTCCGACCTGGTCCCTGGCAGCAGTCTCTCCTTCACCTACATCAGCCCGCTGGGTGAGGTCCTAGTCAGCTACGTCACTGAGATGCCACGTCAGTAGGGTTCTGCGGGACTCAACAGGCAGGGCTAGTGCTTCCTCTTCTTGCCGTCGTCGTCCTTGATCACCAGGCTGATGGCCAGGCTAACCACACTGATCACCAGAGCACCCCAGAAGGCCGGCCAGAAACCGCCCTCAATGCTAAACCCAAGGTCCAGGCTTCCCGCCACCCAGGAAGTGAGCCACAGCATCACGGCATTGATCACGAAGATGAATAGACCGAGCGTGAAGAGGATCATGGGACAGGTGAAGAAAGCCACCACTGGCCGCAGGATGGCGTTGACCACGCCGAAGATGAGGGCCACGATGATGATGGTGAGGGGCTTGTCCGCGTGTATACCCGGCACAATCTGCACCGCCACCCAGAGTGCTATGGCGTTGATCAGCAAACGTAGCAGGATCCTTCGCACCATGACAAAACACCTCCCTATCTCGTCGTTCGGCCCTCAGTATATGTGCACGGATGTGGTGAAGTCAACCTACTCCACGTAGACTTCAACCCTCTCGCCATCTTCTGGATCTTCCACGTCGATGATTTTCCCCTCAGCCCCCTCCTTGATGGCCCTCACGATCCCCTCAATGTCGATGTCCGTGGGCGCTGCGAACTTGGCGCCTATCTTGGCGCCGAGATCGAGAAGTCTGAGCGGTATGTTGACGTTCACCTTGTGCTTGCCGGTGTTGATGTCGGTCACGCGGACACGGAACCAGCGCGGCGAGCCGCCGGTTCTCTCACCGTGGGAAGGCTCTTCCAGGGCATCGAGGAGCTTGGCCCCCTCCTCAGCCGTGACTTGACCTTCCTGAATCATCTTGAGGATCTGTAGTCTCTCTTCTTCAGTAGCCATCTCTATTCCTCCTCAAATCCAATAGAAACTTGGCGTTATCCAGGTTCAGTTCTCCTGGTTCCACGAAAGCGAGCTGCGATCAGTTGACATCTCTCAGGCGCCATCGAACGTCTATGTTGGCCTTCCTGGCCAACCTCGCGCCCAACTCCAGGGTCTTCACAAGCACGTTGGCGCTCGCCGTGGTCTGTCTGGCGTTCGTGTCATCTGCTGGCACGGGGGACGGATCAGGGCGACCGTGGCGCTCTCTTGGGTGCGCAGGCTCCTCCAGGGCATCCAGAAGCTCGGCCGCTTCGTCTGTGCTGATCTGCCCGCCGTGTAGCATTCTCAGAATCTGGAGTCTCTCCTTATCGGCGGCCATAGACACTCCTCCTTACTCGTGGTCAAGCTCCAGAGTGAACAGGTCTAGGGTCTCTTTCTCTGTGAAGCCGTATCTCTTGCAGACATCTACTATGTGGCCGTATGAAGGCCGGATCTTCGCCTGCAAAGCGCGGGAATCGTCCCTTCGTAGTATGGAGAGAGCATTCGTGAGTAGTATCTCCTCCACCTGTGTCCGATGCTTTGGATGAACCACCAGAGCTATGGAGTGGGGAAAGCCAAAACCGCCCGTGCGCAGGACCGCGAATCCCGCCAACGTGCCTTCCCTGCGCGCGACGAGGCGATGTGTGAAGCGTCCTTTCAGCACGTCGCCTATTCCAGCGAGGAGGCGTTGAGGGAGCGACAGCCCGTAGTCCTGTTCCCGCACCGGCATGATCTCTCTTGCCTCTTTGGACAGTGTGCCCTCGGCGAATCGACAAAGTTCTCCGTCTTCTCTTGCTGAGGCGACCTCAAGGCTGTATGCCCTCGAGCGTAGGGGCCTCGCTGAGTGCAGCGGGTGCATGTTCATTCTGGTGGTCGAGTCCACCTGCCGGAAGCCCAGTTCGTCGTACAGCCGTCGCGCAGGGGCGTTGTCTGCTCTGACCTCCAGGCTGATCCGTCGGGCTCCCCGCGCTTGAGCCGATTCCGCGCCCGCCAACAGGAGACGACGAGCCACGCCTCTTCTGCGGTGATCTGGGTGCACGGCGAGATTGCTGATGAACCATCCCCTCTTTCCATTGCGCTGACGGTGCACGGTGACGTTGCCGACGATCTTTCCCTCTTCGACCCACACGTATCCACCAAACATGTAGGCCAGGTGCGATTGGGTCGCGCTGAGCACCCAGAGTATTGGTCCGAGCAGCCAGGCCAGGGCTCGCATCTCCTGAAGCATCTCCCCGCTCGAGCGGTCTAAGGCGTCCCCGAAAGCGAGGATTATGAGTTCAGCAACTGGTTTGAGGTCCGACAGTGGGTTGAACGGACGGAGCCCACGCAGACTGTCGGTTCTCTCGGCGATTCCCGCAGTCACGTTCTAG
>CAZOBP010000269.1:0-3126 GCA_964577995.1 uncultured Anaerolineales bacterium | reverse complement strand
CCTCAGAGAGGGAGAATGATCCTCAGGGTGGTGCCCTTCCCGGGCTCGGTTTCCGCCTCCAGGGCCCCTCCCATCAGATAGGCTCGCTCTTGCATGCCAAGAAGACCAAAGCGTTTTTCCGACTGCGCTCGCTCCAGCGCGTCCTGCAGCTTGAAACCCCGACCGTTGTCCTTCACACTCAGTTCCAGTTGGTCCTTGGTGCTCTGTAGCCTTATTTCCACCTCACTGGCCTTGGCGTGCCGGCGGACGTTGGTCAGGGCCTCCTGTGCAATACGGTAGAGGTTCTTCTTCACCCCCACCGGGATCTCCTTCCTCATGCCGTCCACGACTAGACTGACGGAAATCCCGGTCCTCTTCTGGAACTCCACTGTGTAGCGCCTCAGCTCATCCAGCAAGCTCAACTTCTCGAGGTCCGTCAGCCGGAGGTCGTAGGCGAAATGGCGGAGTTCCTGGAGGCAGTCCAATGCCTGCTCCTTGGCCCTGGTTAGCTCGGCCTCAGCACGCTCAGTGTCGTCCTTGCGGATCCTCTTGTACAGCTCCATCAACAGGACCACAGAGGACAGCTCTTGCATCGGGCCATCGTGGATTTCCTGAGCCAACTGCTTGCGTTCCCAGGCACGGCTCTCGGCATCTGCCTCCCGTTGCGCCAGGGTCAGGACGATCACTCTGGCGGCTGGTGTGGAAAGCTCCATCAGCCGGTCCAGATCGGTCTGTGTGAAATTGCCTTTGCCCTTCTTGTTGCTTACCGATAGCACTCCGATGACCTCATCGGTCATCACCAGCGGGACGCACAAAGCGTCCTTGATCCCTCTTCCTGCACCGGAGAAACGCTCATCCTTGATAGGTCCTACGAGCAACAGCGGTTCTTTGTGCTTGGCCACCCAGCCTGATATGCCCTCGCCGAGATGCCTTCGCGCACCTTGCACGATCTCTCTGCCCAATCCGCTGGCGGACGTGATCGTCAGCAGTTCACGTCCCTCGTGAACAAGCATCAGCGAGCCTTCGCTGGCATCCGTGGACAGAACAATGAGTTCCACAAGGCAGCTCAGGATCTCCTCCAACGCCACCACTGCCTGGGCGGCTTCCTCGAAACCTTCTGCTGTAGGGTGGTCCCGGTCGAGCATCCCTCTGAACGCTTTCTCTGCCATTGTCGTAGATCTCCCTGATTCCGCCCTTGAGGGTCACCACGCAACGCAGCAAGAATGGTCGGGCTTCGAACAATACTTTACCATGATTCGTTGTCCCTGTCAACAACCGGCGACAGTCGAGCCCGCGGGGTGTCTCCAGGGAAGGGCGTTCCACACCTTGGTTGCACAACAAGGAGATGCAGCACGGAGTCCCCAGTTGACCTGCGACTCTTGGACAGCCCGCAGACGGTAGCGGGGATGCCTCTGGCTGGGGTCGGCGCAACCACTCTCCTGCCCGAAGACGGCATTGCTGTGACCTCTGCGCTGGCGTATAATCGGATGGTATGTCTGTCGAGCAGCGAGGGTCTTCCAGGGACCACTTCCTGCTAGCGACCGTCTTCGTCAGCGGCATGACGGTGCTGGCCGTGGAAATGGCTGCCTCGCGACTGCTGTCGCCTTACTTCGGCGACTCCCAGTTGGTCTGGGCCAACCTGATCGGTCTGATCATGATCTATCTGACCGCGGGCTACTATCTTGGAGGTCGCTTCGCGGACAAGTACCCTCGCGCAGAACTGCTCTATCAGCTTGCTATCTGGGCTGGCTTCGCCATCGGTCTGATTCCATACCTCTCCAAGCCTGTGCTGAGGTACTCCGTCTCGGGCTTCGAGAGCTTCTCTGCGGGGATCATCGTCGGGTCCCTCCTGGGCATACTTCTGCTCTTTACCGTGCCCGTCGTCCTCTTGGGCTGCGTGTCGCCCTTCGCCATTCGTCTACAGTCGCATTCGGTGGTTTCCACAGGCCACACCGCGGGCACCATCTATGCCCTGTCCACGCTGGGAAGCATCCTGGGCACCTTCCTGCCCACCCTGGTACTGATTCCCTTCCTGGGCACGGCGACGACGTTCCTGCTTAGTTCGCTCACCCTGCTGGTGGTCTCCATCGCGGGCCTCTTCTCCAGAGTGGGCCGCCGGGCGGGGTGGTATCTCTTGCTCCCTGTCGTGATCCTGATTCTGAGGCTGGTCTTCTCTGGAGGGCTCATCAAGGCGGCTGAGGGTCTGGTCTACGAGCGTGAGTCCTCCTACAACTACATCCAGGTGGTGGACCGGGGTGGTAGAAGAGTTCTGACGCTCAACGAGGGGCAGGCTGTGCACTCGGCATACCGGCCCGGATCCGTTCTAAGCGGCGGCGTGTGGGACTACTTCCTGCTGGGACCCTTCTTCGGTACCGGATATGCGCCCGAAGCCGTGGAGAGCGTGTGCTTCATCGGCCTCGCTGCTGGAACAGCAGCCAAGGAGTACACCGCCGTCTATGGTCCCATCAGTATGGACGGTGTGGAGCTTGACCCCGAGATCGTCGAGGTGGGACGCCGCTTCTTCGACCTGGATGAGCCAAACCTCAACGTCAGCCTCCAGGATGGACGCTACTTCTTGACCCACACTGACAGGACGTACGACGTGATCGTCGCAGATGCGTACCGGCAACCCTACATACCTTTTCACATGACCACCCGAGAGTTCTTCGGCGCGGCCCTCGACCGCCTGAATCCCGGTGGCGTTCTCGTCCTCAACGCAGGACGTACCGCCAGCGATTTCCGGTTGGTGGACGTCCTCGCGGCCACCATGAGCCAGGAATTCGAGACGGTGTTCATCTTGGACGTCCCTGGCGACAGCAATAGTCTGGTGGTCGGTACTCAACAGCCCACCAGTCTGAATGACGTCAACGCCAGACTGGATACCGTCTCCGACGAGTGGCTACCGGAGGTGGTGGAACAGGCGAGAGGCAGGATCAGGTCTTTCAATGGGGGAGGTCTGGTCCTTACGGATGATCGGGCTCCCGTGGAGTACCTGACGCACCTGATCATCCTCCGATACGTCTTGGAGGGAGAATGACTGTGTCTGCTAGGAGACTGGTTCTCAGAGTCTGTGCCATCCTGCTGATCGTCAGCCTCCCCTGGTTTCTGGCCTTGACGTCGCTCCTGCCTCTCCTGTCCCCGGCCTTC
>CAZOBP010000268.1:0-3131 GCA_964577995.1 uncultured Anaerolineales bacterium | reverse complement strand
ATACTACAATTGGGAGCCATTGTCAACGTTGTCCCCATGGGCCTGTGCTATGGCCTCCCTTTCTTCTACCGACAGTGTGTAGGTAGAGTCCCATCTGCTGACGGGCTTGGCGTATAGCCGACCCTCAGCACGTCCGTGGAGGGAGCTGAGGACGATACCATCGCCATCGCTGTCCAAGAGAGCGACGGCGAAGCTCTGCTCGCCACCGATGCCCTCGTAGGCGTTGAAGCGGACGAGCCCCACGCATTGTATGCTGCTTCGTACTTGGCTTTCCACGCGCTCCGACGTCTTGGTCAGTTGGTCTGCCTTTGATGCCGCTAGGCGCATTTGCTCCACGTACATGCTAAGCAGCTCACCGATGTCCTTTCCCTCAGGGGTGGCCAGCAGTGCCGCATACGTGCGCCGCAGCCGACTCACTGTCCGTTGTAGCACGATCAGCCAGAGGAGTGATAGAAGCAGAACTAGAACGACCACTAGCCAGAGAAAAAGACCGTAGTTCTGGTAGATCGAGAAGAGTGCCCCCACTTCTGCTACACCTCACAGCCGCCCCACGGCGGATCCTCAACCAGGGAATTCTACTCTCTCGCGCCTGCATCGTCAACTGTAGGTGGAGAGTGGCCGCGACACGCGAATGTGGTGCGATTCAGGCTCTCGGTGCCGACAGAGACGTGCTGAGCCGGGTCCGGGACTCAGTGAGGCGGCCGAGGGGAGAACCGCGCACCCAGGGAGTGATCGAGTCACCGCCCTCTCGTCGCTGCATGGCGTCCTGGATTGCGGCATTGACAACCTTCGGGGTCTGGCATACCATAGAGCAAACCCACGTTCTCGAACCACGATGGGGCGTTAGAGACGATGTGCGATCCGGAAGAGATCAGTCAGCAGAGCATACTGGTTGTAGACGACGAGAGACTCGTCAACGCCATCCTGGCACGGTACTTGTCCCAGATGGGCTATTCCTGCATCACGGCCCGCAGCGGACATGAGGCGTTGGAGAAGTTGGACGAGCAGAACTGTGCCCTTGCCTTGTGCGATATCAGGATGCCAGGCATGGGCGGCATAGAGCTCTTGAAACGCATCAAGGAGTGGGACGACGAGATTGCGGTGATCATGGTCAGCGCGGTGGACAACAGAGAGGTAGCTGTGGAGGCCATGCGGGCAGGGGCCTACGACTACGTGATCAAGCCGTTCCATCTCGAAGAGGTGCTGATCAGCGTCCAGAGGGCTTTGGACAACCGCCGGTTGATACTCGAGAGGAAGGAATACCAGCGTAATCTAGAGAGAAAGGTAGAGGAGAGGACCAGAGAGCTGGCGCAGAAGAACGAAGAGTTGCAGCGCCTGTTCATAAGCGCCATAGAGAGCATCGTGCTTACGTTACAGGCGAAGGACGAGTACACGGAGGACCACTCCAGACGTGTAGCAGCTCATGCCAGTGCTATTGCCAGAGAGCTATCCTTGCCCGAGGAGGAAGTGGAAAACGTACGTCGTGCAGCCCTCCTTCACGACCTGGGCAAGGTAGGCACCAAGGATAGCATTCTGAACAAGCCAGGTAGGCTGACTGACGAGGAGGGCGATGAGATCCGGTTGCATCCGCTGATTGCAGTCAGCATCCTGGAACCGATCACGCCTCTTCGCGAAGTGATAACCTACATCAAGCACGTGCACGAATCGTATGATGGCCGTGGCTACCCCGATGGACTGAGGGCTGACGAGATACCGTTGGGGGCAAGAATCATCAGTGTGGCCGACGTCTTCGACGCTATGAGTTCGCCACGGCCGTACCGTGGGGCGATGGAGGCCGAAGCTGTGCTGGAGCACATACGGAACGAAGCTGGTAAGCAGTTCGATCCAGTTGTGGTGGACGCCTTTCTCACGGTGTACGGCGCGGAGCGAGAGCCCTAGTCGTACGATCGCGGTTGGTTGAGGTAGCGGAGAGCCACCCCCCAGCGGGAGGGGTGGCTCTCTCTGTGTCGTGACGGGCGACTTGGTGTCACGTGTCAGGTTGTTTCCGCTGGTCGGGCGACAACGCTGCTGTATGCGTCAAGCCAAGAAACGACGAATGGTTTTCAAGAGATGGTCCGCACTGGCAGGTTTGCTGAGCCATACATCGATCGGGATGTGGCGATCGTCTGGGAGCAAGCCAACGTACTCGCTGCTGTCGATGCTGGAGACCATGATAACGGGTACATCCTTGAGGTCCGGATCCGACGCCATCTCACGGGACACAGCGACACCTTCCAGTGGCTCGGCCATCATCACGTCGAGCAGAACCAGGTCGGGTCGTGCCTGTCGCATGGCTTCAAGAGCCTGCGGCCCACTGGAAGCGGTTGTCACCTCGTAGCCCTCTTTGGAGAGGATGCGGCTGGTGATCTCCACGAAGTCGGGGTCGTCGTCCACCAGCAGGACTGTGGGAGCAGTCCCGGGCTGCACGGTGATCCTCTTCTCGGGCCTCAGATAGATGAACCAGTAGGCGAGCCCCACGAAGCCGGCGCCGCCGATGATATTGCCGATGGTCACGGGCAGCAGGTTCTTGATGAAGAACGCTGCCCAGGTCAGGCTTGCGTAGTCGGCTGCCGTCTTCCCGATGGCATCCCAGAACTCGGGGCCAGCGAAGCTCTTGATGAACAGGCCAATGGGGATGAAGTACATGTTGGCCACGCTGTGCTCAAAGCCGGATGCTACAAACGCAGTGATGGGGAAGATGATAGCCAGGATCTTATCAGTGGTAGTCCTGGCTGACGTGCAGAGCCACACGGCGAGGCAGACCAGGGCGTTACACATTACGCCGAGAGCGGCGGCCTGGACCAACTCGAGATCACACTTGCCATCGGCTATGCCCAGAGCGGTCGCCCCGATGCCACCCCCTGCTAGTGTATACTGCCCGGATAAGAGCATCACTCCGGCTGTCAGGATCGAGCCGACGAAGTTACCAGCGTACACGATCACCCAGTTCCGGAAAAGGTCAGAAACGCCGATTTTTCCACTGGCGAAGGCCATGATGATGAGGTTGTTGCCGGTGAACAGCTCCGCACCAGCTACCACAACAGCGATCAGGCCCAGGCAGAAGACCAACCCGGTAAGCAGCTTGATGATCCCGAAGCCGACACCTGCTGACGCCAGCCCCGTTGAGACCA
>CAZOBP010000267.1:0-3137 GCA_964577995.1 uncultured Anaerolineales bacterium | reverse complement strand
CCTTGGCCTTGTATCCTCGTCACTCAGCGATTCTCTCCAGCCAGCCTGAGCCGAGTGTAGTCGGCACGATGTGCTCCAAGAGGCCCACCGTGGCCAGGGCACACAGGGGCACGTGCAACCCCTCGACCATTCGTCGTTGGAGCTTGAACGGCGCATATATTAGCGGTCCGATCGACACCCAGGCGACGAGCAAGAGTTGCAGCTCCATTCCCTTGTCGGATCACGAAGATCCCTCCCATGATGGCCAGCGCGAGTTCTCTCTTGGTGATCTCTGGCATGCGGCTCTTCTACGAAGACTCATAGAGATAGATGTTCAGGTCGCTGTACTGGACCGAGCTCGATAGGCTGTATCGGCCGTCGAGCCAGGCCTCGCTGGGGTTCTCTACTCCCAGCGCTCTGGCCTCGTCGAGGGCACGCCGGAAGACCACAAACCATACGCGTCTTGAGTCACCGACTGCGTGGGACACGTCTGGCTGAGCCAGCAATCCCAGGACCTCTTGAGTAGGCAAGGCTAGGGTGTCGGTGGAGGAACCTGGGACATCTCCCACATACTCCTGACCAAGGGTCCGGTCGTAGTAGTGGCTGGGGAAGAAGGATAGCTTGCTGTCGTGGACTATGATGTCGCCCGCCTCAACGTGTTCCCTGAGGTAAGCGTTGGCCTGCCTGAACGGTGACCGGGGGAATTCGGAATAGTGGTACTGAAACCAGAGCGAGCCGATGAGGAGGAGGGGGATAGGCATCAGCGAGAACAGCACGACACGGGGAAGCCTCCCTCGAAGCATGGCCTGAGCCACGGTGATGCAGTAGACCAAAGAGCTGGAGAGCACCGCTCGTTCTATGTACACTGGCTTCAACAGCGAGATGACAAACATGGCCAGCATCGGTACAAAGGACAAGCTCAGACAGAGCCAGACAGACCAGGTGGCTTCCGAGTGAGCCACCGGCGCCGTGCTCAGGGTTCGATAGAGGACCATGGCCAGTAACAACAGGCTGAAGAACAGGCTGAGGGGCAGGAGCCAGCCAGGCAGCGGGAGGTTGAACGTGAAGACGATGAGAGTTCTGACCAGTTCGACTGGTCCGGGTTTGGGGATCCAGTAGGCCTGGCGCACCTTGGCAAGCTGGCCGGGCACCAGCAGCAACCAGGGGAGGAACAGGAGAAGGCTGCCGAGATGCGCGAGAAGGAGCCGTCCGAGGAAGCTCCACTGCCGGCGCACCGCGACGAAGAGATAGAGCGTCAAGGGGATCAGGAAGGCCAGATTGTGGGCGTACAGGGAGAGAGCTGTGAAGAAGCTGAGACCTATCCATTGCAGGCGCGTCCCTTGCTTCCAGGCCCTCACGAAGAAGTAGATGACCAGGAGACTGGTCAGACAGAGGAGGCTATACATCCTCGCTTCCTGGGAATACCAGATGTGGAAAGGGGAGACAGCTCCCAGGGCCGTCGCTACCAGCCCGATTCGTGGATTGAACAACTCGCGGCTGATGACGAAGATCATACACAGGGCAAGCAGGCCGAAGACCACAGAAGGGAATCGGACGACCAAGGGACTCTGTCCGATGCGCATCCAGCCATGGAGGAAGAAGTAGTACATGAGGGGGTGGATGTCTGCTGCCGCCCCCTCGACCGGCGTCACTGTACCGTGAACGATGGATCCCAGATCCTTCTCCGCATAGAGGACAGCGAAGGCCTCGTCATACCACATCTCCTTGTCGGCGAGACGGTAGAGGCGGAACCCGAATCCCGCCAACAGGACAAGGATCAGCATCCACCGTCTGCTCCTCGAATGGCGACGATCAACCGCGCTGAGCAATGCTGACGTCCCTTCCTAGCTCCTGCCAGTCCGGGCTGCCGTGTCCAGAAGTGCGCAGCAGCCGACCAGCAGGATGATCAAGGCACTCAGTGGTTCGGTGACGCTGTCCACAGCGGCGGTGCCGAGGGCCAACAGGATGAGGGTGTCGATCGATGGCCACCTGCTCTGTTTCATGTGGTCGCACATCAGAGGGGTGTAGTCACGTCGTTGTCGCTGCGAGAAGTGTAGCACGGTGATCGGAGGAAATCAACTTTGATTTGCGGGCAGCAAAATGCTACGATACTGCGTAGGATGCACGGGAACCCTTTGTAGCCTGTGGGAGGCGTGTCTTTGATGAGCGGACTCAAGGTTCGAATCCTCGTCCTGACCATCTCGGCACTGTGCCTGTTCGTGCTCAATTCCTACCTCGAGCCGCATTACGATTTCAACTCCTTTTGGGGAGCTGGGCGAGCACTTCTGCAGGGGCGCAATCCCTATGACTATGAAGTCATTCAGGAGATCCTGTATCCGCGGGCCACGGCAAACTTCAACTACCCCCTCTACATCGCGGTTCTGGTCGTCCCCCTGGGGCTCGTCGATCTGGAGACCGCCAAGAACATCTGGCTCACGGTGTCCGAGGTGTTGTTCATCTTGTCGCTCTACCTGCTCAGGCGGCCCGTGCGTGGATCGAGCGGCGGTATGGTGCTTTCCACAGTAGCCTGTGCAGCCTTCGTGCCGACGCTGATCGCCTTGTACGATCAGCAGACTTCCATGTTCGCCCTTTTCCTGTTGTCTGTGGTCCACTACACGCTGCAAAGAGGACGACACGGGCTGGCCGGGGCGGCGCTGGCTCTGAGTCTGATCAAGCCCCAGACGATGGTCCTTGTTCTGGTGGTCACCCTGTTTCGTCTGCGCCGGAAGGGCCTCGTCTCATTCGCTGTGACCCTGGCATTCATGCTGCTCATCGCCTTTGGCCTGATGAATGATTGGCCCTACCACTGGTGGACGAGCGCCAGTTGGATAACGCGAGAGGCGGGCAGGGCTGTGCCCACAGTGTGGGGGTTGTCGTGGTTCCTTACCTCGGGCTACTGGCTCGGCGTTCTGCTAGCGTTGGGTCTGCTGGCCACCGTGCTGCTGAACACGGAGTTCTCCTACGCGCTCACCGTGGGCCTCCTGCTGCCGGTCTACATGAAGCCGTATGATCTAATCCTGCTGTTCATCCCGG
Source organism: uncultured Anaerolineales bacterium (assembly GCA_964577995.1). Lineage (GTDB taxonomy): Bacteria > Chloroflexota > Anaerolineae > UBA7937 > B3-Chlor > JAUVXJ01. Next base: position 125 of record CAZOBP010000267.1, on the reverse strand, counting down.
CTCTGTCTAGAGGAGGTGGAAAGCTGCTCGGAGCCTTGGTGGCTACGTCCTATGCATTGTTGTTGTACGTCGCTCTCTCCGGCAGGGGAGGGGACATCTTCATTCTGCTGACTGCCATCACTCTG
>CAZOBP010000266.1:0-3151 GCA_964577995.1 uncultured Anaerolineales bacterium | reverse complement strand
CAGTTGATGTCTCCGAACTGATGGTGGGCGCCAAGTGCGGCGCGTCGGACACGCTCTCAGGACTGACGGCGAATCCGGCCACGGGTCTGGCCTGCGATTTGCTGATCGCAGAAGGGGGCAGTGCCATCTTCACGGAAACGCCCGAGCTGCTGGGGGCGGAGCACGTCCTGGCCAAGAGGGCGGCAGATGACGGGGTGCGAGCCCGCATCTGGGAGATAACCTCGCGGACGGAGAGGAGGATTAAGGCCCTGGGCCTGGACGTTCGCGAAGCGGAGCCTGGACCGGGGAACATCGAGGCGGGATTGACGACTCTGGCCGAGAAGTCGTTGGGCGCCATCCGCAAGGGCGGCACCACGCCCATCGTGGAGGTTGTGGAGTACGCGGAGAAGCCGTCCAAGAAGGGCCTGGTGATCATGGATGGTCCGGCCCACGACGTGATCAGCGTGACGGGGATGGTGGCTGCCGGCGCCCAGGTGGTGGTGTTCACTACCGGGCTGGGGACGCCGGTGGGCTCGCCCATCGCACCGGTGATCAAGGTGTCGTCCAACAGCGCCATGTATGAGCGGTGGAAGGACAACATCGACGTCAATGCCGGGGCCATCCTGGATGGCGGGGCGACACTCCAGACTCTGGGCGAACGGATCTACCAGGAGATTGTCGAGGTGGCCTCACGGAAGCTGACCAGGGCGGAGATTCTGGGCCACCGGGAGTTTGCGATACACACGATCAACCCTACGGTCTGATCCCGAGGCGGCCGGAGGTACCCATTCGCAGGCCCGGAGAAGAGGCCGCCAGCCGCCCTCGTGTCTTTCCTGGCGGCGGAGTGCGCAGAACGCCGCCCTGGACCGAGCGACCAGGCTGGAGAGTGGAAAGCCGGCCGTGTCCGTTGGTCCCGACCGGACGTGGGCTATGCTGCTTTGTACATCGCCCCGGCCAGGTAGCCGACCGTGTACTGGCCTCGTGTCCTAATCCCCGTTACGTCCCCCGAGTTTTTGTACTTCAGGACTTCCGTCCTGTCTGCACCTCGCTCCCTGGCGGCGAGCATCACGGTGATGATGGGACCCCCGCCGCAGGCTTGAGCCTCGTTCCTGTCCAGGCTCTGCGATAGGCCCTCTGGGTCGAAGTCGTTCACGTACTGCTGCACGAACCGGTCGTGAGCGACCACCTCCTCGTAGTCGTTCAGATGGGCCAGGTCGGAACTGGCCACCAGGAGTGCCTCCTTGCCCTCCAGCACCCCCGCCAGGGCTGCACTCAACTGGCGGCAGGAGGCGAGGGACTGTTCGCCCATCATCACGGGGAGCAACGTGAACTCACCGAGCGTGTGCTGGAGGAAGGGTAGCTGTATCTCCAGGGAATGCTCCCTGTCCTGCTTCACGAAGGTCAAATCGATCTGCTGGCCCAGCTCGCTCACCAGATCGGCATCCACCTCCACCAGACCAAAGGGCGTCTCGTAGTAGCGGTCGCCGGTGACCAGGTAGCGGCCTCCATAGGGCTGGTGCACGGGGCTGACGACGACTACGTGGGGATACTGCCTGCCCTCCAGTTGCTTGTAGGCGTAGGCAGCTACCCCGCCGGAGTAGGCATAGCCTGCATGGGGTGAGACCAGGCCCTTCAACTCGCCTCTCACCGGCGCAACGTCAGCGGCTGCCAGGAACCCGTCTATGGTGCTGGCAAGTGCAGAGGCGGAGCCGGGATACCAGGTCCCGGCGATTGCGGATCTCCTGATTGCATTGGGGGCGACATCGTTCATCTTTCCCTCCCGGCACGTGCACGATGGCTGTTCTCTACCTGGACTGCTGGCTTCTCTGAATGCCGGAGGCTGAAGTCTGACGACCTCTCAAACGTTATCGCAAGTCTTGCAGATGAGGGCGGCACGCTGCCGCCTTCTGGCGACAGATGGTCTCCCTGTCTGCGATCATGCAACGCGGCCCTCTGTGGTGTGAGAATCACTCCGGCTCAACTTGCGAACCTCTGAAGGGTTGCTGCAGCCTCCCTAGTATGGTCTCCGGTTGGATGGCTGCCGTTATGATATGCCCCGTGTCCAGGATGATCACGGTCCTGGTCTTGCGCCCATAGGTCATGTCTATGGACATTCCGTCTTTCTTCGCTCGGCGCACCATACGTCTCACGGGCTGTGAATTGGGATCGAGAATGGCCAAGATACGATTGGCAGCGACGATGCCTCCGAAACCGACATGCACCGGGTCCATGACAACCACACTCCTCCTCACTGAACGACTGGCCTTCCACTACGCCCACGAGGGCTCCTCGGATCCATGGGCAGATCCTTGGGGCGGTGAGGCGAGGCGTCCAGAGTTTGAATATCAGCAGTAGCTATGATAGGATAGTTGATACGGAGTCGATCATGCCTCTATACGAGTATCGCTGCAACGCCTGCAAGCGCCGCGTGACGCTATTACGTAGCTTCTCTGACACGAGCAGGCCTTGCTGCCCCGAGTGCCAGAGCGAGAACCTCATCAGGCTCGTCTCCCGGGTCTCTGTCTTGAAGTCCGAGGACAGCCGGCTGGAGAGTCTCGCAGATCCTAGCAGCCTGGCGGGCCTGGACGAAAATGATCCCCGCAGCGTCGCCCGTTGGATGAGAAAGATGAGCGAAGAGACGGGCGAGGACATGGGCCCCGAGTTCAACGAGATGGTGGGGCGACTCGAAGCCGGCGAAAACCCCGAAGCGATCGAGGAGTCCATGGGCGAGCTGGGCGACGAGGGACTCGGAGACTACGGTATCTAGGTTGATGACCCGAGGCCAGCCCCCTGTAAAGGTGCAGTACCTAGAACCTCTCGTATCTCTCGACGTCCACCACAAAGACAGTCGCACCCCCGACCTCTAGTTCTACTGGCTCCGGGATGTAGAACTCGGAGGGTTCGGTCACAGGCACGATGGGGCTGAGGTACCGCGTCCTCTTGCGGCAGTTCTCCCTCACGAGTTGCAGTACCCCTTCCAGTGAGTCGTCCTCTGTGCCGATGAAGACTGTAGCATTCCCTTCTCTGAGGAAGCCGCCGGTGGTGCTGACCAGGGTAGCCTTGTGGCCGGCTTCGGTCAGCGCCTTCAAGAGAGTGTCGGCATCGTCGCGGTGCACGATACTCATGACCAGTTTCATGTCAGCAGCCCTCCGGGTCCGCGTCCGGCCGCCCT
>CAZOBP010000265.1:0-3165 GCA_964577995.1 uncultured Anaerolineales bacterium | reverse complement strand
GCGTCGCCTTCGGAGACTTGTTCCTCGAGGACGTGCGCCGTTACAGAGAAGAGAATCTAGCTCAGATCGACCTTCAAGCGGTGTTTCCGCTGTGGAAAAGGGACACTACCGAATTGGCTCACTCGTTCGTGGACGCGGGCTTCAAGGCCATCATCACCTGTGTTGACGGGCAGCACTTGGACGGCTCCTTCGTGGGTAGGCGCTTCGATGAGCAACTCCTTGCCGACCTGCCGCCGTCGGTGGACTCCTGTGGGGAGAACGGCGAGTTCCACTCCTTCGTCTACAATGGACCGATCTTCAGTCACGGTGTGGGGTACACAAGAGGAGCGACCGTGCTGAGGGACGACCGTTACTACTTCTGCGATCTCCTGCCCTCCTAGTCGGCCCGCACTCGAGACCTCTTGAGAACTCGGAGGTCTTGGGAGACCTCCTAGGTCTGACCTTGACTCTCTCGCCAGGCACCGCTGGGAAACCTCCGAGGTCTATTCTCCAGGCATCGTTGGGAAGCCTCCGAGGTCTAACTGCTGGTAATGAGGAGCGGGGCGCCGCCCACTCGACGGCACCCCGCATCACAACTCAGCTTCTGCTCGACTGCGTCCAGCTAGGGCAGGACCTCCACATGAACTACCAGAATCCCGTAGCCCGTCCCCCACGGATAACTGCGCACGAGCATCCAGTAGTCTCCCGTCGCCACGTCTGCGGAGTTGATGGTCTTCATTCCGTAGAGCGTGGGAGAATAGGTCCCTCCCGGCCACGGCGGGTCCCAATCCAAAATCAACATGCCGATGGTGAGATCCTCACCAGGATCCAGCTCCACCGTCAGCGTATCATACCCGTTGAAAAGGTCGCTCACGGGATGAACGGTGTAGCTCTCGATATCCGGTGCTCCGAGCGGAACCAGCCTGTTGTAGTACTGCTCATTGGCTAGCACGACGCCGCTCCAATTGGGTAGCTTGCAGGAAACGCACGTGAGGTCAAAGCACGGATCCGGATGGATGCACCCTGTGTGCAACGTCTCGAACGTGACCGCAACCGTGGTCGTACACACCGGCCCCGTCCTGGTTACCGTGTTGCTGGGATCAGACTCCGGTCCCACACCCGGGAATCCCTCGTAGGCGGTCACCTCATAGTCGTACGTCTCCCCGCATGGCGGGTATGCATCCGCTTCCGTGACGAACACTGCTTGCATGCTCGGCACCTGCTCGTAGAGCATGGCACCGTTTCGGTAGAGCCTGAACCCATCTATCTCCGCCTCGTCTCCCGGCCAATTCCACGCCATGACGCGATAGAGGGGGCAAGGCGGGCAGCCAATCCACCAGGGGCAGGGGCAGCCCTCCGCGTAGGTCAGATTCTCGGGTGCCGGCGGCACTTCTCTCGGCTCGCAGGGGAAGTCAGGGCAGATGCGGTACACCACAGTGAACCAGCGGCCGTCATCGGCGATGGCCGTGACCTCTATGTCCTCGCCGGTCCATTCCGCTTCACCGTGCTCCCTCACGAAGTGGCCCAGCGACCACCCATCGATGCCCACCCAGCCGAAACACTCAGCCTCCACGCGAACGGTGTCTCCCTGGATGGTGACCTGCTTGCTGTTCATGCCGGCCAGCTCGGCCTGGATGTCCCAGTAGTCGCCCCCCAAAGGGTTGAAGGAACCCGTCTCCGGGATCCTCTCCATGGGATAGTCGGCCACCTGGATCATGCAGTAGATCGCGTCGTACGGCTGGTCGACCTGGAACTCCAGCGCTTCGAAGCCCAAAGTCACTGAGGGCAACTCCGCCTCGGGTGACTCAGTGATCTCAGGTCCCTCGGGCGGCTCCTCCACCTCGGGAGGGGCCTCCTCCCCAGGCTCTGGCTCGGTTTCCGCCTCTGGCAGCTCCTCACCTGGGAGTTCCTCGGCGTCCTCAGGTACGTCCGGCACCTCTTCAGCATCCTCCGGCGGCGGCCAGTCGTCCGCCGGGCCTTCCTCCTCCGGATCGTAGCTGGCAGGAATAAGCAAGGTCGAACCCGCCTCCGGCATGGCCGTAGGATCGACACCCGGGTTACAGGCCAGGATGTCATCCACTGTCACTTCGTACCCCGCGGCGATGCCCTCCAGGGTCTCCCCCAGTTGAACCTGGTGCTCGAAGACGGTCACCCCCGGGCAGCCCTCGGGCACCTCGGCACCTTCCACCGCGTCCACGCTGATGGAGGCCTGGCCCGAGGCGTCTTGCATGTTGTAGGCCCTGACCACAATGGTATGGTTGCCGGGGGTGTCCGGAACCCACAGTCCAATGATGGGGAACGGAGACGTACCATCGGCAAGAGCGCTGGCCTGGGACTGGACGAGTTGCCCATCGACCCACAGCTCCATGCGGGCGATCTTGCCCGGATCGCTTCCCGTGGCGAAGATCTGCACTGCCGTGCCGATCACGACCTCGTCGCCGTGGTTGGGGCTGTCGATCAAGACTGTGGGCACGACCTCTGCCTCCGCGGTGGGCACCAAAAAGTAGTAGTAGGCCAGCGCGCCCAGCGCCGCCACCAACAAACATAGAACGACGAGCACGACGGCCACGATGGTTATCGTTCTACTGCTCATCTGATCTCTCCTTTCATCCTCCCTCGAGTACCGACCTCACTGGCTCGGCCGATGCACGGTAGCACGATCAGCGGAGTCTTGGCGCTCGAAGACGTTGACTCTCGCCGCGACGACCCGCACCACTGCCACTCATCATCCTATGATGTAGCAGTACTGAACCGTCAGGGTGCGCGTTCCGCTGTCGGATCGATTGCCTACGCCATCAAAGGCCTGGATGTAGTACTCCAGCGAGTTCTGCTGTCCATAACTGGTCGCAACAGGCGGATTCAGACTCCGCTCGAGGTCATTGGGTCCGATAGTCGCTGACCACATCCCGGTTTGCACCTGATTCATGGCCTTGGATTGCGAGCTTCCACCCTTCATGCGATAGACCACTTTGACCGCAGAGACCCCCGATGGGTCGGTGACGTTGTAAGCGTTTATGGTAGCCTCGATGGGGTAGGTCGGCGTGCAACTGTCGTACTCATCCCACCAGATGAGGCCCGGCGAGTGAGCCCATCGGCCTATCCCGGGTCCCTGCGTATCTCCCGTAGTGGGGCTGGGCTGGATGACCACCACGGTGAGTGAGGCCCTGTCAACGACCTGATTGTTGA
>CAZOBP010000264.1:0-3190 GCA_964577995.1 uncultured Anaerolineales bacterium | reverse complement strand
GCTCGAGCCTCCTCAGATGGCGCTCCTGAAGCGCCTCCACGCCCATGCTCAGGTGCTTGACCCCCAGGGACTGTATCCTGCGGAGATTCTCCTTGCCGAGGTCGTTGGGATGGCTCTCCATATGGATTTCGCAGCGCATGTTGAAGGCCTTGAAGATGTGCTCCACTATCTCCTCAAGGCCACAACCGACCAGCGTGGTCGGCGTCCCGCCTCCTATATAGAGGGAAGTAACGGGCCTTCGGCCGACCAAAGCAGAATATGCGTCGATCTCTTCCTTGACCGCACTCACGTAGCCGCGGGCCACCTCAGGCCGGAAGAGCTCCTTGTTGTAGGGGCAATAGGGGCAGATTTGGCGGCAGAAGGGGACGTGCAGGTAGAGGCCCAACTCCTCAACCTGCGAGAATCGCCCCTCGAGTTCAGGGACTCTCTTCTCCAGGGCCACTCTGCCCTGCCCAGCAAGCAGCCTGGTCAGGACCCCTCTGAGCAGGTCATCCAACGACACCGACCCTTCCTCTCTCTTCATCCTCATCGGCACCACGCCCTGGGCAGTCGCCACCGCCCAGCCACTCCCCGCGTGGCTCTACTCGGCCAGCCTGCTATCATTGCGCAGGGCACCAACCTTCTGCGGCACCTCGAAGACACCCTCGATCTCCTCCAGGTCGTACCACCACTTGTCCCGCATGTCCTGCTTGCCGTACCCCAGCAGGTCGTCCATCCACACCGAGAAACGATGCGTGAGCGAGGAGCGCTCCAGCACCCTCTCGATGACCTTGTGTATGCCCTCATACGGCTTGTTCCACGGACACACCTTGATACAGCGCCCACACGATGCACCAGCGGGATTGCCAACCCGCATCCGCGTGCACGCCTCTACGTCCAGTCCATACGTTTCATAGTCGTTGTAGATGATCATCTCATCCGCGTGCGAGAGGGCCTGCGACGGGCACTCTCTGGCGCACTTCTTGCAGACTTGGCAATAATGCTGAAGCCCGAAATCTATGGGCTTGTCTGCCTCCAGCGGCAGGTTCGTGGTCACCGCCGAGGCCTTGAACCGGGGCCCCAGGAAGGGATTGATCACCGTGTTGCCGAAGCGCGACATCTCTCCCAGGCCCGAGAGCAGAACGAGTGGAGGCATCACGACCTCGTAGTGGGTAGGGAAGTGCGCTTCCGCCTCGAATCCCAGCCGTCTGATGTAGTTAGCCATGACAGTGGCGATGAACCCGCTCGTTGCGTAACTCTTGAAACTCTGCGCGCCGCTAATCCAGTCGTTGCCCACAGCGCCGGTGAAGGTGCGCCAGCCCTGGTCCACCAGAATCACTATAGCGTACTTGTGGTCGAGCTCGACTGGACGCTCCTTCCTATCCGACGCGTATACAGCGTACTGTGGCAACTCGCAGACGCCCATACAATCCGCACGCAGGAAATAGCCCAGGGCTTTGATGTGCTGCGATTGAGCCGCTGGATCCTCCGGTATCGGAGCCTGCCTGGGATACACTTCCACCGGCTCCATCAGGCCGATGCCGCGGCACATCTGGTACACCGAGGCCGATACCGGCTCCTTCTTGATGAAGCGCCTCATCTCATCCCGCAGATGCGGGCCATAGTCGCCCCAGGCAGCCTTCATGAAGCCGGCCTCACGTTCGCTGACTCTCTGTACATTGGGTCCGATGTAGGTTGTGGGCTTCTCCACCCTCTTCAGTCTTTCCAACGGATACTGCCCCAGTTGCCCGTGGGGTGCCTTTCCTTCCAGCATGCGTACGCCTCCCGAATTCGACTTCTTAGGCAGCCTTCTCTCGCCCTCAAGTGACGACTTCCAGCATTCTTCGCTCTGGCACGACCACCGCCGCCTTACCAGGAGCAGACTATATCCGACAGCAACTCTTCCAGCAACATCGCTGCGACCGGGTCCTCCACGTCAGCTCCACAGCGAACTTCAAGGGCCCAGGGATACCTCAACCCTCCCTACCACTCCTCGTCACCCTCACTAATCAGCAACCCTCGGCGATTCTCTGCCAGAGGACTCTGCTTCAGAACCGCGCCCACCTTCTCAGGCACGTGGAAGATGCCCTCGATCTCCTCCAGGTCGTACCACCACTTGTCTTCAATGTTCTGCTTCCCATATCCCAGCAGGTCGTCCATCCACACCGAAAAGCGGTGGGTGAGCGAGGAGCGCTCCAATACCCACTCGATTGCCTTGTGTATCCCCTCGTACGGCTTGTTCCACGGGCAGACTTTTATGCAACGCCCGCACGACGCACCAGCAGGATTGCCCACCCGCATTCTTGTGCACGCCTCTACATCCAACCCGTACGTCTCGTAGTTGTTGTAGATGATCGTCTCATCCGCGTGCGAGAGGGCCTGCGATGGGCATTCCCTCGCGCACTTCTTGCAGACCTTACAGTAATGCTGCAACCCGAAGTCTATCGGCTTGTCCGGCTCCAGGGGCAGGTTCGTGGTCACCGCCGATGCCTTGTACCGCGTTCCCAGGAACGGATTGAGCACCGAGTTTCCGAAGCGCGACATCTCCCCCAGACCCGAGAGGAGGACAAGAGGGGGCATGACCACCTTGTAGTGCCCGGAGAAATGCGGCTCAGCCTCGTATCCCAGTCGACGGATGTAGTTGGAGACCACTGTGGCGATGAACCCACTGGTGGAGTAGCTCTTCATGCTCTGGGCGGCACTGATCCAGTCGCTCCCCAAAGCGCCGTTGAAGGTGCGCCAACCCTGATCGACCAAGAACACGATCGCGTACTTGTGATCCAGCTCTATCGGTCGTTCTTCCCGATCGGACTCATAAACCGCGAACTGGGGCAGCTCACAGACACCGACGCAATCCGCGCGCAGGAAATAGCCCAGGGCCTCGATGTGCCGCGACTGCGCGGCTGGATCGTTCGGTAAGGGAGCCAGCTTGGGGTAAACATCAACCAGGTCCAACGCTCCCAGATCGTCCACCATCTGATCCAGAGCTGCCGCCAGCGGCTCCTTAGATACAAAGCGGCCCGACTCCACTTGGAAGCGTCGACCGTACTCCCCCTTCGTCGCCTTGATGAAGCCAGCCTGTCTTTCGCTGACCCTCCGGACGTGGGGTCCTATGTAGGTCGTAGGCTCGTCTACCCTCTTCAGTCTCTCCAGCGGATAATGCCCAAGTTGCCCCTTGGGCCCCTTCCCCTCCAGCATACACACCTCCTAG
>CAZOBP010000263.1:0-3196 GCA_964577995.1 uncultured Anaerolineales bacterium | reverse complement strand
GAGAACCTGGCAGGCGTGAGAGTGGTGAAGGCCTTTGCCCGGGAGCCGTGGGAGAGGGGGCGCTTCGGCCAGAGCAACCTGGAGCTGAGGGACGCCAATGTGAGCGTGGGCAGGATGTTCGCCTCTGTGATTCCCCTGATCTTCACTCTGGCTAACCTGGGAACACTGACCGTGGTCTGGGGAGGAGGGTATCAGGTGCTCGGGGGTCACCTCACCGTCGGCGAACTGGTGGCCTTTCAGAGCTATGTGATGATGGCCATGTTCCCCATGATCATGCTGGGCATGATCGTCATGGCTGTGTCGCAGGCTGGTGCTGGGTCCCAGCGGATCTTCGAGATCCTGGACACTGAGATAGAGGTCTCGGACAGGCCGGGAGCGAAGGAATTGCCGCCTATCGAGGGCCGGGTCGCCCTGGAGAACGTCACCTTCCGCTACTTTCGAGACCAGGTGCCGGTGTTGAGCGGGGTGAGCTTTGTGGCAGAGCCCGGGCAGACCGTCGCCCTGTTTGGTGCCACGGGCTCGGGCAAGAGTACGATCATCAACCTTATCCCTCGTTTCTACGATGTCAGTGCGGGACGAGTGACAGTGGACGGCTACGATGTCCGCGACGTGGCGCTGGAGTCGCTGCGTCGTCAGATTGGTATCGTGCTCCAAGAGACGATCCTCTTCGGGGGCACCATTCGGGAGAATATCGCCTATGGCCGGCCGGAGGCCTCCGATGAGGAGATATTCACCGCGGCGCGGGCAGCTGAGGCGCACGACTTCATCGTGGGTTTTCCCGAGGGGTATGACACAGCCGTGGGCGAGCGCGGGGTGACACTTTCTGGTGGGCAGAAGCAGCGGATAGCCATCGCCCGCGCGCTGCTCGTCGATCCGCGTATCCTGATCCTGGACGACAGCACCAGCAGTGTGGACCTGGACACGGAGCTACGCATCCAGCAAGCCCTGGACCGCCTGCGCCGCGGTCGGACCAGCTTCATCATCGCTCAGCGGATCAGCACTGTCCAATATGCCGACCTGGTCGTGGTGCTCGACGGTGGGCGAGTGGTGGCCCAGGGCACCCACGAGCAGTTGCTTCACGACAGTCCCATCTATACTGAGATCTACTGCTCCCAACTGCAGGGCGACCAGGAACTGCGAACCGCTACAGCCTTGGCCCCGAAGCTGGAGCCTGAGAGGGAGGTGAGCTGATGTTCCACGGTGGTCCGGGGCATGCTCTCAGGCGAGAGGTAGAGAAGCCCAGCGACTTCCAGGAGACGCTCCTGCGCCTGCTAGGTTATCTGCGACCCTACAGTGGGCACCTCCTCGTCGTCGGGTTGCTGGTTCTCGTCAACACTGTGCTCACTGTGGCTGCGCCAGGGCTGATCGGCGAGGCTGTGGATCTACTTTGGCGCTTCTTCAATGGACAGGTGGAAGCTGGGACTGCCTGGACAGGCTTGAACCGATCCATGCTGCTCTTGCTCGGTGCCTACGCAGGTGCCTGGATGGCCAATCTGGGCAGCTTCTACTTCATGGTCTCCGTGGGGCAGAACGTGCTCTACGAGCTGCGACGGCAGATATTCGCCAAGATCCTGGACTTGTCGCTGAGCTTCTTCGACGATCACGAGGCTGGCGACTTGATGTCGCGCTTGACCAACGATACCGACGTGATCAACCAGGTGTTGAGCATGGGCCTCACCCGGATGGTGAGCAGCGCCTTCACGCTGGTGGGCATACTGATAGCTATGCTGGTGCTCAACTGGCGGTTGGCGCTGGTCAGCTTCAGCATCCTCCCGGTAATGATCTTCAGCACCGTCTTCTTCGCCGGTCGGGCTCGACGGGCCTTCCGCGAGACGCGCAAGACCATCGGTGGGGTGAGTGCGGAACTGGAGGAGAACATCGCCGGAGTCAAGGTCGCCCAGGCGTTCAGCAGGGAACGGGCCAACGTGGAGGCGTTCCGGGAGGTCAGCGCGGCTAACCGCGACGCCAATGTGACCGCAGAGACGATTACGGCGGCCTTCGGACCGACACTGGATGTGCTGGCGACGGTCGGCGTCGGCATCGTGGTGGGATACGGAGGCTATCTGACCCTCAACGGTCTGGCCACGGTGGGGATCATCGTGGCCTTCGTGCAGTACGTACGACGCTTCTTCGAGCCGGTACGGGCCATCGCCATGATCTGGGCCAACCTGCAATCGGCGATCGCTGGTGCGGAACGTATCTTCGAGATACTGGACACACCACCCACGGTCGAAGATGCAGCGGATGCCATCGAGTTGCCCCGCGTGGAAGGGCGCATCGCCTTCGAGGACGTGTGCTTCGAGTACAAGCCGGGCGAACCTGTGCTGGAGGACGTGAACCTGGTGGCAGAGCCGGGCCAAACGGTGGCCTTGGTGGGGCCCACGGGGACGGGGAAGACCACAGTTGTCAACCTCATCGGGCGCTTCTACGACGTGTGTGGTGGCCGGGTAACGGTCGATGGGCGTGACGTGCGCCAGGTGACACGCGCCAGTCTGCGGGGTCAGATGGGTATTGTCCTGCAAGACACCTTTCTCTTCGCTGGGACCGTGATGGACAACATCCGCTATGGCAGGCTGGAGGCCACCGACGAAGAGGTGATCGAGGCGGCCAAGACGGCCAATGCCCACGACTTCATCATGCGGATGCCGGACGGCTATCAGACGGAGCTCACCGAACAGGGCAGTAATCTGAGCCAGGGTCAGAGACAGTTGATCTCCATCGCGCGGGCAGTGCTGGCTGGGCCGCGAATCCTGATCCTGGACGAGGCGACCTCCAGTGTGGACACACGGACTGAGCTGCTGATCCAGAACGCGCTGGGGGAGCTGCTGCGCGGGCGGACGAGTTTTGTGATCGCCCACCGCCTGAGCACGATTCGCGACGCAGACCAGGTGATCTTCATCGAGCAGGGGCGCATCGCGGAGAGGGGCACACACGACGAATTGTTGGCCAAGCAGGGCCTGTACTATGATCTGTACATGAGTCAGTTTCGTGTGGACGCGGAGACTGAGGCTGTGGAGTGTGAGACAGTCTAGGGCTGGCGCTGGTGCGTGAATGGACGCCGTGACGTGCGGCCTCTTCCAGGGTGAGGCGACATCGTACTGAGGCGGGAACTATCTCATGGGGGAGAGGAAGCTGTGGGAAAGCAAGCGATCCAGGACCAGTTCCAGACGAACAACTACTGTTGGGGCTGCGGGCG
>CAZOBP010000262.1:0-3197 GCA_964577995.1 uncultured Anaerolineales bacterium | reverse complement strand
GCAGACGCGAGTCAGGACACCTTCCTCTCCGCCTACCAGGCTGTCGGCAAGTTCAGAGGTGGCTCCTTCAAGGCCTGGCTGCTGCGCATAGCCACCAACGCCTGCTACGACCAGTTGCGACTTCAGAAGCGGCGTCCCACCAGTTCCCTGGAAGCAGTCTACACGGATAGTGACCCCTCGTCTCACTTCGTCAATGGACGTGAATCGCCCGAAGAGTTTGCCCTGCGCCACGAACTGGGTGAGACCATACAAGGAGGCATAGCCACCCTTCCCCCTGAGCAGCGCGTGACCCTGGTGCTCTCAGACGTTCAGGGTCTCAGTTACGTCGAGATAGCACAGGCCACGGGTGCCTCGGTGGGGACGGTGAAATCACGCCTCAGCCGCGCCCGGGCCAGGCTGCGCGACTATCTGCTGGACCAGACGGAACTTCTGCCCGCTCACTATCGTCTTAGGAGTGAGGGCTGAGATGTCTTTGCTAGGCAAGTGGAGGAAACCCGAACACCAGTGGGTGGAGGAGTCGTTGTCCGCCTACCTGGACGGCGAGCTATCACCCGCGGAGAAGACCCGGGTAGAGCAGCATCTCCAGGAGTGCGAGGCCTGCGCCCAGAACCTGGCCACACTGCGGCAGACCGTGTCGCTCTTGAAGGAGTTGCCCACAAAACGTGCGCCGCGCTCCTTTGCCATCAGGCCTGTAACAGTCAAGGCCAAACGTGCCGCGGCACCACCCGCCTGGGGCTACGGCCTGCTCAAGGGAGCCACTGCCCTGGCAGTACTCCTTCTCGTGCTGCTGGTGGGCGGCGACCTAGCCATGCACTTCGTCGGCGCCCCCCTGGCCTCCTGGGGACCGGGAGCTCCAGCAGAAGAGATAGCGCTGGCGCCCGCGTTCGAGCCCAGCATGGCCCCTGCCCCTGAAGAAGAGCAAGCGATTCTTGGTCACGACAAGACTGAGGCGCCAGCGCCTCCCACCAACCAGGAGGAACCGGCAGCGCCCCTGGAAGCTGCCGATGACTACGAGACTCAGGAGGAGATGCCTACTGCCGAAGCCAGGGCCGAAGAAACAACACCCGCTGGCACACCAGTCGCCCCGGTCCCATCCGGTGAGGAACCGCTGCTGGAGGAGGAAGGCGTGGGAACAGGTGCCGGCGAGACGCCCCCTGCCGCTCTCGCCACGCCGACGCCCGCTTCAACCGTTGGCCAGACGAGCGAGCCCACTGCACAGCCTGCACCAGAGACCGCGCCGGTGGAAGCAGCGGAAGAGCGCGAAGCTGCTCCATCACCCACACACACGCCGCAGGTACTGGCCATGGTTGAGGTCCCGCAAAGAGAAGGGGAAGTTGAGTACGCTCGCGGCGCACAACCCGAGGAAGAGGCCCTGCCCTTCTCTGCGCTCCGGCTGGCCGAGCTGGTTGCCTTGGCCGTCCTGGTTCTGCTCGGAACAGCCACCGTCGTGTCCGCCTGGCTCAGACGAAGAAGCGGCTGAGTCTTCCCCTTTTCTGGCCACAACTCAAGAGGGAACTTACTGGCTGTCAGAAGCTCGTCCCGCGAGCGCGCGGTATCTCCACAGGTTCCCCAGCGCTGCGGCCGCCCTCTCCGGCGTCGGGTAGTTGGGGACACCGGCCGCCTCCAGGATCCCGATGCCTTCACGCCATATCTCGCCAGGGGCGGACAGACAGGACACGACGGGCTTCTTCCCCGCCCAGCTCGTGAGCACTTTTGACAGGCTCTCCACGGCACCGACGTTGGCCGAGGCATAGGCAATACACAGTACGACGCCATCAACCTCCGCGTCCCCCAGTGCCGCGTCGGCAACCTCGGCGATGGCCTCCGGGTTGTACCACGCCGGTCCCATGTCCACAGGGTTGCTTCTCAGAGCCAACGGAGGAAGGGCCTTCTCGATCCTGCTCTGCGTCTCTTCAGAGAAGGTAGTCAAGACTAGCCCCTTTTCCTCGCACACGTCGCAAGCGGCCATCCCCGGTCCTGCTTGACCGGACAGCACCGCGGCCCTGTTGCCCTCCGGAACAGGACAGGCGTCCAGGGCCTTGACCGCATCCAGGAGTTCCTCCAGGCTTCTCACAGACACCCAACCAGCCTCTTTGAAGGCCTCCTGGTAGATCTCGTACTGCCCGGAGATGGAGCCGGTGTGGGATGTGGAGGCCTTGTCGCTGACCTCAGATCTACCTACCTTGTAAACCACCACGGGCTTCCTGCCTCTCACTCGCTTGGCGATCGCCATTAGGAGGCGCGGGTTGTCGACGCCCTCAATGTAGAATGCGATGACCCTGGTGGCTTCATCCTCCACCAGGTACTCCAGCAACTCGGCGAACCCCACGTTGCACCGGTTGCCCACCCCTATGACCTTGCTGAAGCCCACGTTCTGCTCCAAAGCCAGGAAGGCCAGGATATGGGCCATGCCCCCACTCTGGCTGATGAGGCTGATCCCACCCTTCTTCACCTGGGAGAACTCTGGAGTGAAGGAAGCGTTGAGGTCCTCGTGGAGGTTGACCAAACCAAAGGTGTTGGGGCCAATGATGGGCATGCCGGCGTGGTTGGCCAACTCCGAGATCTCCTCCTGAAGTCGCGCTCCCTCCTCGTCCTCGATCTCCTTGAACCCAGCGGTGATGAGCACGATGCTTCTTACGCCTCTGGCGGCGCACTGCTCGATGATCCCAGGCACAGCCTGCGCAGGCAAGACCACCACCGCCAGGTCGATGTCCTGAGGGACGTCCAGAAGAGAGGCGTAGGCCTGGATGCCGAAGAGTTCCGTCTCCTTCGGATTGATGGGGAACAGCCCACCTTTGAAGCCGCCCTCGGTGAGGCTCTTCATCACGTGGTATCCCAGCTTGCCGGGGTTCCTCGAAGCGCCGATGACGGCCACACCTCGAGGGCGAAGAAGCGCGTCTAGATTGCCTTTCCTGATCAGCATCAGCTCGGCCTTTCTCGATGAACAGCGAGTTTGACATCAACGACGTGTTGCCGTCACCCATTGTACGCCCACGCGAGGGGGCAGTCAAAGGTGATCAGAAACCGTGCCCAGACAACAGAACCTCCATTCTGATCACACAGGGCGTGGTGAACCACCAGCGACAGTGATACAATGGACGCGATCACTCCACAGCGGCCACAGCGACCGCGGTCTGCCACCGAGAGGCTTACGTTTGCAGAAACTCACCTACAGAGCCATCGCCCTCCTCTATCTC
>CAZOBP010000261.1:0-3217 GCA_964577995.1 uncultured Anaerolineales bacterium | reverse complement strand
CCTATGCCCACGTCCGCCTTGCTGCCCCAACCGTAGTCTAGCACATTCACCACCACCGCCGCTCCGATGTTGGCAACCCAGAAGGACTTGGAGCCAAGAGTGAGGCCCAGCTCACGGGCGGCGCTCGGCGCTGCCCACCGCGCCAGATCGTCGTACGTTGCACCCGCGTGGGTGACATGGGCCGGCAGCCAGCGAAGCCAAGCGCGATGAGCTTTCTAGGAGAATCAGTCCTTGCCCCCGAACTCGGCCTCCCTGAGCCGCCTGAGGTACTGCCACTTGCGGAAGCCGGTCATCAGCAACAGAATGAGGCCGAACGCTGGCACCAGGGCAAGCCCGCCTGCGAGCGCCGCAAACCACACCTGGGCTAGAGCCTCCCTTGCCACAACCGCCAGAGCAACAGCCAGCCCTGCCAAAGCCCCCGGAGTGGTCGGGATCCTGTTCGCCCCCTTCAGGAACTTGGCAGCCCGCCCGCTAGGTTGCTCCCTCGCTGTGTCGATCTCAAGGCGCATCAGCGAACTGGGCAGACAGAACGATGCCGCCACGGCAAGCCCGTAGAGCACTACGATGATTACGTAGCCGATTGCGCCAATAGCTCCTCCGTGGCTCAGGATGCCCAGTCCCAGGAGCAAGCAGGCAATAGAGGCCAGGACCGTCACTACCTGAATGTAGAGATACGTTTTGATCGTCACTTCGTGCAAGATGCCGGTATCAGTGTGTTGATCGCCGGTGAGTTCCCTGCGCCGAGCCCAGATCCAGAGGCCACCGGACCAGACGGTGAACACGGGCCAGGCGATGACGGCGAATATGACCGCGGGCCTGAAGTAGAAAGCCAAGCCGAACATCACCGCCAGCGATATCGGGGCACTTGTGACAAGACTTCCCAGGAACCCTGGGTGTCTGAGCGGTATCTCTGGCATTGTCTCACCTACCTGCTCCCCGCCTGCGTTGCGAGGGTTGGGCTCGCTCCCGCGGCACCTGACCTCGGACTGCATGCACTCTGCCTCCTGTCGGACTAGCGAAGCAACGGGCTCTTGAAGTACAGCATTCCCTGCTCGCGATCCCTCAGGGAGCGGTACACGGGGGCCAGGCGCTGGACGCCCACGTCGTGCCATCCGAAGTACAACGACGCGGCACTGAACGCCAGCGCTCCTGAGAAGTAACCCACGACCAGAGCGGGTCCCGCAATCTCGGCAGCGACGAGCATGGCCACAGCCCAGAACAGATGCCCAATCACGGCGCCCGATCCCGCTGAAGCCACTCCCAACCCGATGTCCACCGTGACCGCAGCGTAGAACTCGGTGCTGCCTATGCCGACATCCACCTTGCCTCCCCAACCGTAGTCCAGCACGTTCACCAGCACCGCCGCCCCGATGTTGGCTATCCAGAAGCCCTTTGTCCCGACGGCTCGCGCGAACTCCCCGGCGGCGCTCGGCGCTGCCCACCGGGCCAGATCGTCGTACGCCGCGCCTGCATGAGTGAGATGGGCCGACGAGCGGCAAAAGGAGACAGGCTCAGGCGCTAGCAACTATTGTTAGTCCCTGCCCCGGAGCTCGGCCTGCCTGATCCTTCTGAGGTGTCGCCACTTCTCAAAAGCCGTGCTTTGGACGAGAATCAGCCCGAAGGCTGCAACCAATGCCAGTGCTCCGGTCACTGCCGAGACCCACGAGTGGGAGGCCAAACCCTTCAGCAGCGCCGTGATTGCCAAGACCGGCCCAGCCAGGTCGGCGGGGCCTAAGCGCAGTGCAGAACTGCCCCGCAGCAGACGACCTCCTGTGGTCACAGGCGTATTCCGTTGCGCGTCAGCTTCTGCTCGGAGTACCCACTTGGGCAGGGTGAAGGAGCCCACGAAGGCAACCAGGAACAGCACGACTATCAGTGCGTAGCCTTCCGAACCAATGACTCCGCCCCACAGGAGGACGTGCAACGCAATCGACAGGCAGGCTACCGAGACTAGGCCGCAGCCCACCTGCACGTACGGCAAGCCAGCAAGCGTTACGCGCAGCAGTGAATTTCTGTCGGCTTTACTGTCACCGGCGAAATGCTGTCTTCTGGACCAGACGTACAGAGTACAGGACCAGGCACAGTAGGGCAGGTAAGTAAGAACTGCGAAGGTAAGAGCGGGCTTGAAGAACGTTGGGAATCGAAACGCCATCAGGTAGAAAAGGCCTAGTCCCAGAGGCATTCCTCCAGCGAGGCTCTGCAGGTATTCGGGTGCCATCAAAGCTACCTCGGCCAAAGGACCAGAGGCGCACTGCTGATCTTCGTGGGTATCTCCTTCTGCGGATCTCATCCGCGCCTCCCGTAGGTCGCCTGCGCAGAGCCGACTCGTCTGGTGCGCCTCGCTAGAAGAGCAGGGGACTCCCTTGTCGCAGTATCTTGGCCTCCTTGGCGGTCACCTGCGAGTAGAACCATGAGACCCCTCCCAC
This sequence comes from uncultured Anaerolineales bacterium, assembly GCA_964577995.1. Taxonomy (GTDB): domain Bacteria; phylum Chloroflexota; class Anaerolineae; order UBA7937; family B3-Chlor; genus JAUVXJ01. Next base: position 791 of record CAZOBP010000261.1, on the reverse strand, counting down.
GGCACTCTCCCTCCATTCGGGCGGCAACACCACTGAAAACACGACTTGGCCCACAATATAGCCAATCACGAGGGCGGCAGGTCCGGCCCCCGGCACAGCCGCGGACACCAGCGCACAGAGCACCCATCCACTCACCGCGCCAGCGCCGACTCCTGCAACACCAATCCCAATATCCACCGTCACCGCGGCGTAGAACTCGGTGCTGCCGAGCCCCACATCCGCTTTGCTGCCCCAGCCATAGTCCAGCACGTTCAATCCCACTGCCAGCCCGATATTGATAACCCAGAAGTCCGCTCGCTTCAGTGCCCACGCAAACTCCCCCAGAGCGCTGGGCCGGGCCACCCGCGTGACATAGCTTCCGTACTCTATCCCCGCGTGCGTGAGGTGGGTCTTCAGCCCCAATCTGGCCTTGAGCGCCTGAGTGCCAAGTACTTTGACTTTGGTCAACGCGCGCGGGCCCGGATAGACACCCGAAATCACGGTCTCGAAGCCGCCCTCCCAGAGGCGGCGTGCCTCCTGGTACCTGGCCAACCCTGTGTATGCCAGCTTCCCACCAGCAGCCACCGCGCGCAACAGATTCATGGTGCCCGCCGTCAAGCTGTGTGAGAAGCTAGTTGTCAAAGAGGCCGGGGACACGGCGTCGGCGACCAACACCCCCTTTGCCAAGTCGAAAGTGAAGTCGGGCAGGGCCTCGCTCCGCTTGTACCGCAGCGGGTTGTTGAAGCCGAAGTTGTAACGGTCCAGCCTCTGGGAGCTGAAGGGCGCGTCCAGGTAGGGATCGGGACTGATGT
>CAZOBP010000260.1:1996-3226 GCA_964577995.1 uncultured Anaerolineales bacterium | reverse complement strand
CCTGCCTTGGAGGCGTTGTAATCCGCGTACAAAGGATACCCCATCAAACCGTTGGTCGATCCCATGTTGAGAATGACCCCGCCGTCCCCCGCCAGCATCCTCTGCGCCGCCGCCTGTGCCACCAGGAATGCCCCATCCAGGTTGACACCCATCACCTTGCGCCACTCCTGGGGGGTGATGTCCAAGAACCGGTGACGGACGCTAATGCCAGCGTTGTTGACCAGCACGTCAAGTCCGCCTAGGGCGTCGTCGAGCTCCGCGAATGCGCCAGCCACCGCCTCCACCTTCGACACATCGCAGCGGATGCAGCAACTCAGCCCGGGCAGCTCCTGCTTCACCGACAGCAGAGCCTCCTCATCTCGGTCGAGCACAGCGACGCGAGCTCCCTCCTCGAGGAACCGGGCCGCCGTAGACATTCCGATGCCCCTTGCACCGCCGGTGATGACTACCCGCTTGCCTGCCAGCCCACGCATGGTCTCCTCCTCAGCCCGCTAGACCGCCTCCATCCACCACCAAAGCTGTTCCGGTGACGTACGAGGCTGCATCGCTCGCCAGGTACAGTACCGCCTGCGCTATGTCCTCTGGTGTGCCGATCCGTCCCAACGGACGATCCGCCGCTTGGGCGAGAAAACGGTCCACCGATTCCCCGAGCTGCTCCGCCTCACTGCGAAGCATCGGCGTGTCGGCGTCACCAGGACAGACACAGTTGACCCGGATGTTCTGAGGCCCGTGGTCTATGGCCATCGCCTTCGTCAGTTGAACCACCGCTCCCTTGGATGCGCAGTAGGCGACCGCCCTGGGGCCTCCCACCAAGCCCCATCCCGAAGCCGTGTTGATGATCACCCCTCCCCCAGCCTCGGCCATCACGGGAATGGCATACTTGCAGAGCAGGAAGGCAGACTTCACGTTGACCGCCATTACCTGATCCCACTCCTCCTCAGACAGCTCGAGCACCGTGGCGCGCCGAACGATACCGGCGTTGTTGAAGAGGACATCGAGCCCCCCCAACGTACTCACGGTCTTCCCCACCGCGTTCTCGCAGTCCGCTGCCGTCGTCACGTCGGCGCGCACGAAGATGGCACGCGCCCCCTCTTCCTGGATCCTGCTGGCCACAGACCGTCCGCCCTCGACGTCCAGGTCCACCACGGAGACGGCGGCCCCCTCACGCGCGAAGAGCAAGGCCGTCGCGCTCCCTATGCCCGAGGCGGCACCCGTGATCAGCGCTCGCTT
>CAZOBP010000260.1:0-1896 GCA_964577995.1 uncultured Anaerolineales bacterium | reverse complement strand
CTGACAGCGCACGATGTGGAACACCTTGTTGGAGATCCCATTCATCGGATAGTAAGTATAAACCAACTCATGGCCCGACGTCTCATAGCCTGTCTCTTCCCATGCCTCACGTCGTGCAGCCTCCACCATCGACTCGCCTTCCTCCACCCTGCCGGCGGGAACGCCCCACTCGATACTGTCAGTGGTGTACCGATAGACGTGCGCCAGCAGCACCTGCCCCTGAGCGTCCTCAACCAGCGCGGCCACCGCCGGACAGTCGAAGTCCAGAACGTGATGCTTCTCCACGATCGTGCCAGCGGGGAACTGCACCCTGTCCACGTACAGGTTCACCCAGGGATGCTCGTAGATCACAGCCCGCGCCAGCCTTGTCGGTTTTCTCTCCACGATCTCTCTGCACACCCCCTTGCTGACGAGGCCCACCGGTGAGGGTGGCTCGTCCTTCTCTCAGACTGCCCGTAGACTCGTCCGTGATGCCGTCCTTCTCATGAGGTCCATCTGCCTACAGTCGGGAGATGGTGACGGTGGTCGAATTGAATCTTGGTCCGCCACCAACTTCCTGCGGCTCGCTAGTCATCAGACAGTTCTGCGGCTGTCCTGCCAGCCCTTCCGACTGCCTTGGCGACCACACCGTCCCCTCACGCACCGTGTCGGAGACGATGGCTTTCACCTTCACCTCTCCACGATCGTTGGACAGTGCTACGATGTCACCGTTCTCGATGCTCAGTCGCTCGGCATCCCGCGAGTTCACGACCACGACAGCGGGAATCGCGCCATACACCTCTTGAAACTGGGTGCTGGTGTATCTGGGCGTAGCGCTAGTCAGCATCACGAAGCCGTCTTGCGTGTCGCGCAAGGGAGCCTGTGTCGGCAAAGGGTTCCATCCCCTCGCGGCGGCCTGGGAGGAGCATAACTCGATCTTGCCCGATGGCGTTGGGTACCTGTTCCGTGGCTTCCTCTTCAGCTCGAGCATTGCTCCCGATCGCAGCAAGTCGACGCTGCCCTGCTCGAAGGCATCTTCAAGCGCCGCTCCCACGGCCACCCACGGATCTTCGAAGAGCCAGTCTTCTGTGAAGTGCAGCCGTTCAGCGATCTGTCTCATGACCCAGACCTCGCTCCGGCTGTCGGTGACCGGGCTGACGACTCGGTTGGAGCATCGGACATAGTGATGGGTCCAGGGAATGACCAGGTCTTCCTTCTCCAGATAGGTGGGCGCTGGAAGGACGACGTCCGCATACTGTGCCGTCCTGGTCCAATGAGTGTCGTGAACCACCAGAAAGACGTCGTCCCTCGACAGCCCCTCTCGGAAGGCATACTGATTGGGCAGCGTCAGGGCTGGGTTCATGCCACTCACGTAGATGAACTTGAACTCGCCCCGCCTCACCAGATCGGGAAGGTACACCTGTCTCACGATCCTCGGGGTATTCTTGGTCAGCGATCGCCCAGTTACCCGGTCTCCATCGACGGAGAAAGCATGAGCGTTGCTATAGAAGAAGCCTCTGTGTTGACCGAGCAAAGCCGGGATGAAGGACACAGCCCGCACTTGATCGGCGCCCTGGTCGCACTTCTGCAACCCGATGCCGATCATCGTGGCGCTCGGCTTCATCCTGCCGTAGGCTTCTCCCAGCGCTTGAACACGACGCCATGCCACTCCAGTAACTTGCTCCACTCGATCCGGGGGCCACTGCTTCGCCTCCTCCTTCAGTTGGTCGAACCCTAGAGTCCATGTCTGAAGGAAGTCCAGGTCGAGATACCCACTCTGGCTCAGGTAGTTGATCAAGCCATAGGTCAGGGCTACGTCACTACCGGGCCACGGCTGAATCCACAGATCGGCGCCTCGTGCGGTTCGGCTCTCTCGGGGGTCAACGACCGCAATCTGAGCACCCTGTGTGCTGCGGG
>CAZOBP010000259.1:0-3239 GCA_964577995.1 uncultured Anaerolineales bacterium | reverse complement strand
TCCCCGATAGCGATCTCTTGTGCAGTCAGGCCATGCAGTTCGCCCGCAAGTGCCACAGCGAGGGGCTCCGCCGACCTGTTAGGCCGCGCTTTCCTCCCCGTGTAGGCATTCGCTCTCCCCATGAGTGGTACTAACCCCGTTCTAGCAAGCCTGGACCCAAGCTCGCTGCCCAGGAACGTATGGACTCCCAGTTGCGGAAGTCACCCTCGGGGGCCTTCTTGTAGAAGAGCCAAATGAGTTTCATTACCACCCAGTCGATGGGATTCAACTTGCTGTAGTCCAGCATGCCTCTGAACACACCGACACTCACTGGTTTCACCCGAGGCACTTCTTTGAGCACCGGGCCCAAAAACGTCGACAGAAGGTGCGTTCTTTCGAAGTAGTTCAACTTGCCTTCGACCCGGGGCGGCTCCCCGAGCTGAGGATCCACATAGACCGATACGTCGGGGCCTTGTCCCTGGGAGACCTTGGTTAGCTCCAGACACGTAAGGAAGTAAGCTACAGGTATCCGGCTCAAGACTTCTTCGTGCGTCTTCAAGACGCGCACCGCCTCTGACCGCCACTTGCCATAGTAGATGGGGCTGCCTACGATCACGGCATCATATGTGCTAGTCTTAGTTACGTCTTTTGCCGGACGCACTTCCACGCCTGCTGCGCATTGGCCCAGCTCTTGCCCGATGGCCTCGGCAACGTCGGTAGTGGATCCATACCTTCCTGCGTGGACGACGAGAATTCTCTTGTCCATTTCACTCTACCTCGTTCTCTATATGGGGCCTTTCCGCTCCGATTGCGCGGCCCAACTATTGACTACGCTGATCTGGCTTCACCTATTCACCGCACCTGGCGCACCGGGCCGACGTTTGCCCCAGCACCATGCTAAGTCCGAAGACCGCTTTGTGGCGCCGGAAGAGATCGCTGCCGCTAGCCATAGGTTCCTTTTCGCGCCCGGCCGGACGGTCGGTAGGGGCGGGTCTCAGACCCGCCCCTACGAGGCTGGCCTCAGTGTTTCAGTACTCCCGCCCCTCCACAATAGCGATCTCTTCCTCAGTCAACCCATACACCAGCGCGTCGATCTCCACATCGGTGGCCTCGATCTGGCGGTCGGCTGCAAGCGCTTGTTAGCCGCGGTGCGCCTTTTGTGGGCACTTGATCACCAGATACCTGGCAGCAGACAATAACGCACCTGACGAGCATAGTCATCGTAGCCCATCAGCTCGGCCTGTAGGGTGCGGTCTTCAAGGGCTGTGCGGAGGAGGAGCAGGATTACATTCAATCCGCCGAGGATCAAAGCCCACCAAGAAGCGAGCAGGACTGGCACGGCCAGTTCATACAGAATCGTGCCGAGGTAAGCCGGATGACGCATATATCGGTACGGGCCGCCCGTAGCAACGGAGTGACCGCGCTCGGATTGGATACGGAAGACCTGCGAGAAAAAAGCATTGGAGGCCGTTGCCCAAACGACCAGGGCATAGCCCAGGGCAGATACAACCAGAGCCGCGACTTGGGCGGTCAAAGGAGTACCGCTCGTCCAGCCATAACGCTGGTCGAGACCGGCCACGATCAATCGCAGCAGGGTTGTCAGGCCAATAATACTCATGATGGCCAGGTCCCAGGGTTTGGCTCCCTTGCGCGGCCCTAGACGATCGGCCAGCAAGTCCGGATTGAACCGCAGGATGACGATGGCCGTCGCCGTGCTCCAAGCCAACATTACGACGATCAGTGCCCAAGCTGGCCACCAGTCAGTCCGCCCGGCTGACCAGAACAGGGCCACACCCATAAGGGCGGTCCCCATGACTTCCCGGATGGCGTAACGCAGGATGATTTTCGGGTTCATTCTTTTCTCCTTATGGAAAGGCGGCTAACTAATGATTACGCGGACATCATTGTACCTGCTCACCCCATCTGGTGCACCAGGCATGCCTACCAATGCGCCACCCAGCCGTCCGGTGCGCCTGTTGTTAGCCCGGTTTTTGTGGTTCAAGTATTTCATGGTTCTGAAGATTCAATATGTCGAATTTGCGGCTCATATATGAGTAGCCAAAATAACGGTTCTTGGTCATAACTATACACATCACGGATTACCCAATCTCGAGGCGGATAACCTTCCGCACCACCAAAATACGGCTGTCTACGTGCAAAAACATCGAAGGTGTAAAGGATTGGATTGCCATCACGGTTAAGAAACTGAACGCTAATCCTTGCTCCGCCAGCGTTCCGGGAAGCATTAGTCACAGATGGTTCACAACAGGTGGTCCACCACTCAACATCCAACACCAGATAATCTGGACTTATTCCTTCTGCTATCAAATGAGATATTACATCTTCGCGCCTTTTCACCAGTTCGCTTTGTGTGCCTGAAGGGGAGTCGTCATATACTTCCCACAATTGAAGAGCCGATGCGTTATCCTTGCGAACGATGGCTTGCACAAAATCTCCAACTTTCGTGTGGGGCTGATTCCCAATCGGTTGCTCCAACAGGTAATAGCGCAACTCAGTACTGTTTTGGACAACTAGCCATAGTCCACTTGCGCCAATGACTACGCCAACAAGAAAGATAAAGATGAAACCGACTTTCCTTAGAATGGACTTGTTCATTGTTCGAAGTGCACCCTATTCTTCGGACGTCAGACACTTGGTGGAGCGGGCCAACTACTCATTATGCCGGCATCCTTCCGCCTGGTCAGCGCTTCTGGGGTATTAGGCCGACGTTTGTGCCTACATGCATAGCATATCCGAGGGCTGAGTCGTCACGGAACCCTCTTTCACTGCCCCAGACCTTTCACGATAGCGATCTCCGCTTCGGTCAAGCCCGCACAACTCGTACACCAGCGCGTCGATCTCCTCATCGGTGGTCTCGACCTGGCGCTAGCAGAGATGGTCATAGTACGAGGCTGGCCTCGGTGTTTTCGCGGCGATCCCGCGACTCCAGAATGTGCGCCGGCGACGAGACTCGTAGCAGGGCCTGGAACGAAGGCCCTGTGTCTGCTGATTCATGCCAAGGACCTGGTAGCCGTACACCCTGAGTATGTGCTCTGATTCACAAGGGCCGCGTGACCAAGCCCTGCTGAGAGCCAGGAGCAGGAACCTCAGAAAGGCTGTTGACTCTGCCTAAGCCCCCGCGCCCTCCATATCATTGACCAGCACGATCCGGTAGCGTGCTTTGTTCTCCCGCACTCTCTGAATGGCCTCGTTTACCTGTGACATGGGCATCAGTTCGACCGCGGGTGTGATGCCGTGCG
>CAZOBP010000258.1:0-3265 GCA_964577995.1 uncultured Anaerolineales bacterium | reverse complement strand
GCCTGGAAGCCCGCCCTGGACGCTGCTGGACTACTTCCCCGACGACTTCCTGCTCGTCATCGATGAGTCACACATGACTATTCCCCAGCTTCGCGGCATGTACAAGGGAGACCGCTCCAGGAAGGAGACCCTGGTAGACTACGGTTTTCGTCTGCCTTCGGCACTGGACAACCGCCCGCTCCGATTCGAGGAGTTTGAGAAGCACATCTACCAGGTCATCTACACCACGGCCACGCCCGGACCCTACGAGTTCGAGCACAGCGAACAGGTCGTCGATCAGATCATCCGCCCCACCGGCCTCGTAGACCCGGAGATCGTCGTCAAGCCCACCAGGGGTCAGATAGACGACCTCTACCAGCAAATACAGGAGCGCGTGGCCCGCGGCGAGAGAGTGCTGGTCACCACGCTGACCAAACGGATGGCGGAGGACCTCTCCGACTATCTGGCAGACATGGGCGTCAAGGTTCACTACCTCCACTCCGAGATCCAGACCATCGAACGCGTGGAGATCCTGCGGGCACTGCGTGGCGGCAAGTATGACGTCGTCGTCGGCATCAACCTGCTGCGAGAAGGACTCGACCTCCCCGAGGTGTCTCTGGTAGCCATTCTCGACGCGGACAAGGAAGGTTTCCTCCGCTCCGCGCAGGCGTTGATCCAGACCATCGGGCGCGCCGCCCGGCACATCAACGGCCAGGCCATCATGTACGCCGACTCCACCACAGAATCCATGCAGAGGGCCATAGACGAGACCGACCGGCGGCGCAAGACACAAGTCGAGTACAACGAACGCCACGGGATCGAGCCACGCAGCATCGTCAAGCAGATCAAGGACCTCACAGACCAGGTCCGCGCCGTCGCTGAAGAGAGAGCGGAGTACGTCGTCGCTCGCGATCTGCCCCATGAGGAGGTCTCTCACCTCATAGACCAGCTAGAGAAGCAGATGAAGGCGGCAGCCGCCGAACTGGAGTTCGAGAAAGCTGCCATGCTGCGAGATCAGATCTACGAGCTGCGCCAGACTCTCCAGGACAGCGATGTGCCGGAGTGGGAGCGCTTACGACAGGAAGAAAGGCAAAAGCGCGTCAGACACCGCCAGTAGGGCCTTCGCCGCCAACGTCTCACGAGGTATTCATGCCACAGGATAAGATAGTAGTTCACGGAGCGAGAGAGCACAATCTCAAGAACATAGACGTTGAGATCCCGCGAGACAAGTTCGTCGTGATCACGGGCATCTCGGGTTCCGGCAAGTCCAGCCTGGCCTTCGATACGATCTACGCCGAGGGTCAACGCCGGTACGTGGAGTCCTTGTCCGCCTACGCACGGCAGTTCTTGGGCCAGATGGAAAAGCCGAGTGTGGACCAGATAGAAGGGCTCTCTCCCGCGGTGAGCATCGACCAGAGGGGCGTGAGCCACAACCCGCGAAGCACAGTGGGAACGGCGACGGAGATCTACGACTACCTGCGCCTGCTTTATGCTCGCATCGGTGTACCGCATTGTCCGGAGTGCGGTCGGGTGATCTCTCAGCAGTCGGCGGAGCAGATCGTGGATTCCATCTTGGAGCTCCCTCCGGTTACTCGCATCCTGATCCTCGCTCCCCTCGTCAAGGACCGCAAGGGCCACCATCAGAGGATCTTCGAGGACGTGCGCAAGACGGGCTATGTGCGGCTGCGAGTCGATGGCGAGCTCCGGGACGTGGACGAAGAGATAGAGCTGGAACGCTACAAGAAGCACACCATCGAGGTCGTGGTCGACCGGCTGGTCACACCACGCGAGAGAGGAGAAGTGGAATCCTTCCGTTCTCGCGTCACCGACTCCGTGGAGACCGCCCTACCCCTCGGGGATGGTCTGGTCATCGTCACTGACGTCTCCAGCGATCCGCCGCAAGACCTGCTCTTCTCCGAGAAGTTCTCCTGTGCCCACTGTGGCCTCAGCCTCGGCGAGATCGAGCCACGCACCTTCTCCTTCAACAGCCCCCACGGTGCGTGCCCCACGTGCCAGGGCATAGGGACCCAGATGGAGATAGATCCAGACCTGGTCATGCCCAACAAGAGCCTGTCGCTTCAGCAGGGAGCGCTCGATCCTTGGAGCCGCCGCACGACCTCGGAGTCTTACTTCTGGCAGTTGGTGAATGCCGTAGCCAAGCAGTACGGTTTCTCGACCGAGGTCCCCGTGCGCGAGCTCACACAGGAGCAGATAAACCTGCTCTTGTACGGGAGTGGCAAGAAGGAGGTGACCGTCCGCTACAAGAACCATCAGGGCAGGGTGCGTCTCTGGACGACCCCCTACGAGGGAGTGATCCCCAACCTGGAACGGCGGTACAAGGAGACCAGCTCCGAATACATCCGGAGCGAGATAGAGAGATACATGACCACCCATCCCTGCCCCGCTTGTGGCGGTAGACGCCTCAAGCCCGAAAGCCTGGCCGTCACCGTGGCCGGAGAGTCCATAGACGTGGTCACCGCCATGTCCGTCAGCCACGCATTGGACTTCTTCGAGCGGGTGCCGGAGCAGCTCTCAGAGCGGGAGCTGGCCATCGGCGAACGTATCTTGAAGGAGATCCGCGAGCGTCTCGGGTTCTTGGTCAGCGTGGGCCTCGACTACCTGACGCTGGAGCGTTCGGCTACCACCCTTGCCGGCGGTGAGGGCCAGCGGCTCCGCCTGGCCACACAGATCGGTTCACAGCTCATGGGCGTGCTCTATATCCTCGACGAGCCGAGCATCGGTCTCCACCAGAGGGACAACAAGCGACTCATCGACACCCTGATGCAGATGAGAGATCTGGGCAACACCCTGCTGGTGGTGGAACACGATGAGGAGACTATGCGCTCTGCTGACTACATCTTAGACCTGGGTCCAGGCGCGGGCGAGCACGGCGGCTACGTCGTCGCGGCAGGGACCATCGAAGACATCATCGCGGCCCCCGCTTCCATAACTGGACAGTATCTCTCCGGCAAGCAGAGTATCTCGGTGCCCGAGAAGCGTCGCTCAGGCAACGGAAAGGCGCTGGTCATCACAGGAGCGGCCGAGCACAATCTGAAGGAGATGGACGTCACCATCCCTCTCGGCAGGTTCATCTGCATCACCGGCGTTTCCGGTTCGGGCAAGAGCACCCTGCTCGTGGACGTCCTGCACAGGAAGCTGGCGCAGACACTCCACCGGGCCAAGGCCAAACCGGGCCGGCATCAAGACGTGCTGGGCATCGAGCACCTGGACAAGGCGATCAACATCGACCAGTCGCCCATCGGCCGCACTCCTCGCTCGAACCCTG
>CAZOBP010000257.1:0-3266 GCA_964577995.1 uncultured Anaerolineales bacterium | reverse complement strand
TTGCGCGCCTGTCTGCCACAGTGTTCGGAAGAGTGCATGGGGTTTTCTTCCGCGATTTCACGCGGCGACAGGCCCACGTCCTGGGTCTCACCGGGTATGTTCGTAACCTTCCCGACGGCACCGTGGAGGCCGTAGCGGAGGGGACACGAGAAGCCCTGGAGAAGCTCTTGGCACAGATCAAGGTCGGACCCTCGGGAGCCCACGTGGACAGAGTGGACTTCCGCTGGGAGGAGCACAGCGGCGAATTCGAGCACTTCGAGGTGCGCTTCAGATGAACAGAGACCCTCAAAGGGTAGCCTGGCTCGTGCTCCTTGCGGCGTTTGTCTTCCACTGCGCGCTGGCCGCCGGGGTTCCCCTCACCGCTCGCTGGTACATCATCAACACCACGGTAAGTCACGAGGCCACCCTCGAAGTGATCATGGGCACTGTGCTTGTCTGGGAGCCGGGGGCAAACACCCCTATCGGCGCGACCGGCAGCACCAACGTACCAGAGGGAAGCAGAGTGCGCACCGATTCCTCATCTCGAGCTTTCCTCACCTTCTTCGACAATAGCACGGCGACGCTCTCCTTCGACACGGAGGCCCGGCTGACGGCCATGCGATCCCCACGCTTCGGTCTGAGCCCCCGGCCTGAAGTCCTGCACCTGGATCTCGTATACGGTCAGGCCAACATTGGCGTGGCCCTGCCTATGAACGGCCCCCTCGAATTCCAGGCGACGTCGCCCCACATGGCAGCTCTGCTCAAAGAGGGGAGCTACTCCCTCAAGGTAACCAGCGACAGCAGCCGCACTATCGTCCATCTCGGCACAGCAGAGGTCACCGCCCAAGGTGAGACGGTAGCTCTGGAGCAACGTGAGCGAACCACGGTGCGCGAGGGGCAGCCGCCGGGAGAACCGATCGCCGCGGCGCAGAACCTCCTCGTCAATGGAGGCTTCGTGGAGGATCTGTCGTCGGGATGGCAGTCCTACAACGAACAAGGCGGTGACGGTGGCGACGTTGACGGCGAGATCTCCATCGTCGAGCTTTCGGACACAGACTCCCGCGCAGTGAGGTTCTTCCGCACGCGAAGCGGTGGCAACCATTGTGAGACAGTCATCAGGCAGGAACTGGATGAGGAGATATCCGACCTGGCTACGTCCATCAGCCTCTACCTCAAGGTCAGATTGCTCAACCAGAGCCTGTCGGGGGGCGGGTACCTGAGTTCCGAATACCCCGTCATGATCCGCCTGGAGTACGAGGACATCTACGGCAGCGAGGGCCACTGGACTCATGGCTTCTACTACCAGAACCAGGACAACAACCCCACCATGTACGGGGAGCGCATTGCCCAGAACATCTGGTTCGATTACGCGAGCGGCAGCATCCTCGAGGCCATCTACCCTCGGCCGGCGCGACTCAAGTCGCTGCTGATCTACGCCTCCGGTTGGGACTATGAGAGCATGATCACAGACGTCAGCCTGGTCGTAGAGTAGATCACCGGTGGTTCAAGAGATCACGCTGGAGTCGGTCGGACAGCGTCGCTCGTACAACTACCATCGCACGCCGGACCGGCGAATCCAGACTCCCGAGGCGGCACGATTCTTCGTGGAAGAGGTGGGCTTCTGCCACTTCTGGCCTATCAAGGGAGCAGAAATGCCCAACCTGTTTCACGCCATCGCCGGCCGCATCCGCCCCGTGCCCAAACAGCACGACGACCCGGACATCGACAAGTGTTGGCGCTGGAAGGACGCCGCCCTGGGCGAACGTCAGTGGTACTACGGTAAGCTCCTGCGCAAGCGGGCAACTTTGGTATCGCTCGATCTCCTTCCCGCCTTCTACGCTTGCAGCGAGAACATCGGGGACCTGGACGACTACCTGGAGGAGTACCGCTCAGGCATGATGACCGCCGAGGCCAAATGGATCTACGAGGCCCTGCTCGAACACGGACCGTTGGATACCATCCAGTTGAGGCAGAAGGCACGCCTGAGTCGTACCGGCGCCAAGTACCGTTTCGACCGCGCCCTGGTGGAACTACAGACGGGCCTCAAGGTTCTCCCCATCGGCGTGGCCAGGGCCGGTCAGTGGAGGTATGCCTTCACCTACGACATCCTCCAGCGCCACTTTCCAGAGCTGCCAGGGCAGGCGCAGCGGACCTCACGTTCGCAGGCGCGGAGGACCCTGGTGCTTCGCTATGTAGAAGACGTAGTCGCAGCCGAGCGCACAATGATCAAACGGATCTTCCACGTACAAAAGTGGACCTCAACTGAATTGGAGCGAACCATATCCACGCTGCTTGATGAGGGAACCATTCGAGAAGCAACGGTCAGCGGTCTGGCTCGGCCACAACTCGTCTCCACTCGCTTCTTGGAGCAGGGCAGCTAGATCACCACTCTGGTGTTAAGGGAGGTATCGCATGGAGTTCTCAGCCTTGATTCAGAAACGGCATAGCGTGAGGGCCTACAAACCTGACCCCGTAGAGGATGGGGAGTTGGAGAAGGTGCTCGATGCGGCGCGCCTGGCCCCCACGGCAGCGAATCGCCAGGCCATTCGGTTCGTAGTGATCCACACGGAGGGGCGCGAGGAGGAGTTGAAGCGCATCTACAACAAGGACTGGTTCGTGCAAGCCCCTCTCGTCGTCTGCGCTTGCGGCATCCCTGCCGAGAACTGGGTCCGCAAGGACGGCAAGAACTACAACGACGTAGACGTGGGCATCGCCATGGACCACCTCATTCTGGCGGCCACGGATGTCGGGTTGGGCACCTGCTGGATCGGCGCCTTCGACGCCCTGGTGGCGCGCGACGTGCTCGGGCTGCCCAACGAAGTGGAACCCATCGTCTTCACTCCCTTGGGGTACCCTGCCGACGAGCCAGGCCCCAAGAAACGCAAGGATCTATCTGAACTGGTGCGCTATGAGCACTGGTAGCAGCAAGATCACAGACAGCGTTAGGGCCGCTGCTTACGGCGGCCAGGGATGGTCGCCCAGGAGCCTGGACCTGCGCCAGGAGATCGGAGAGGTCTGGAGTTCCTGCGGGATCGACACAGAGTGGGCGCCGCTGAAGGCTGTGCTGGTGCACCGCCCAGGAGAGGAGCTGGACGAGTTGGGCGATCCGGACAGCGTGCAGATGCTGGCTCCCGTGGATGCGGCAAGCGTCCGGCAGCAGCACGACCTGTTGGCTCAGGCCTATCGTGAGGCCAGTGTCGCCGTACACTATGTGGAGCCAGACACCACTCCCACACCCAACCAGATGTTCGTAGCCGATCTGATGTTCATGACGCCCGAGGGGGTGA
>CAZOBP010000256.1:0-3355 GCA_964577995.1 uncultured Anaerolineales bacterium | reverse complement strand
CTCACATCAAGGCCACCATCGTGGGCAGCAGCGAGACGATCCTGGTCGAGGGAGGTCGGCTTCTCCTCGGCACCTGGCAGGGCATCTTCTTCTGCGAGTTCGACGGCCCGCGGAGCCGTCGCGTGCTGGTCAAGATCTCGTGACTATTGCCTGATACCGATAGCCCTCGTATAATCGGTCCGACGGAAACCGCGCCGCCAGAGAGGCACTGCTGGGCAGGACTTGGCAGTCACGGGCTGCGAGGAAAGGAGTGAAGAGGTGGAACTATCAGATTACGAGCGACCACCAAGTCTGAGAGGTATCCATGGCTCCCCCGGCACCCATGCCAACTTCGATCATGACCACTGGATCGGGGAACTCCAGGAGATGGGTATGGGCCTCTACAAGCTCATGGACGATGGAAGCGGCTCCGTCTTGGAGTTCGCCCGCAAGCTTCGAGCGAAGGACATCATGCCCATCGTCAGGATGTGGGCGGACAGACCGAACCCCGGTACGCTCTCCTCCAAGGCCCTCTTCACTGTCAAACGGTATGTTGATGAAGGCATCACCAGGTGGTTCGAGGTCAACAACGAGCCCAACCTCGTCTATGAGTGGAAACAGGGGGAATGGCAGACTGGCGGTCGTCCGGAATTGGTCGCTCAGAACTGGCTGAAGGACGCTGAGGCGGTCATCGAACTGGGCGGCTACCCAGCCTTTCCTGCCCTGGCACAGTGTTCGCTCAATGCAGACTCCAGCAGCATCCGCTGGTACGTCACCGCCTTTGAGTGGCTGTCCGAGAAGGCCCCGAACACCGCCCGAGAGGTCTTCTCGAGCGGGGCATGGATCGCCACCCACGACGCCACACTCAATCACTGCTACCAAGATGAAGCGGGGGAATGGCACTTTGACTACCCGTACGACCCCATCTGCCAAGCAGACAAACCCGGCAAGTCCATCATGGTTGACGACAACACCCTCATCGGGCACCGAGTCCCCGTCCAACTGTTGAAGGAGCATTTCGGCCTCGAGGTCCCGGTGATGAGCACCGAAGGAGGGGTCTTCGTTCCACACGAAGGTATCGCGCAATGGGACCCCCGATACCCCGGATATGACGCCAACGGCCACGCAGAGCGTGTAGTGGCCATGTATCGCTGGCTGGAGAGCAACGCGCCGGACTACTACTTCGGCATGTGTCCCTGGCTCATCGCCAGCGAACTCATGGGGCACACGCCAGGCCCCTGGAGCAAGGACTGCTGGTTCTGGGTGGGCAAAGAACTCCCCGTGGTTGACGCGGTGAAGCAGATGGGACCTCCTGTGTTGGGACCCAGGCCGCAGCCCACAGCGACTGCTCGTCTGGTCAGCAAGTGGATGACCGACGAGGAGCTGGAGGAATGGGTTCAGCACTTCGCCGAGAACGAGGAATACCGGACGCTCTTCCGCAGGGAGAAAAGGGGCAGCGGATAGACCCTCTCCATCCGCGAGAGCACGCTTCCAGAGCTTGTGAAAGGCACCCCCCGGCCCGTGGATACCTCTCAGCAGCATCGACGCACCCTTCTGGCCAGCTTCTCCCTGGTCATCTTGGCCGTTCTGCTGCTTTCCTTCCTTGCTCTGGACCGACCTCTCATCCGCAGCGACGGTCTCGCCTACTTCATGTGGCTGCAGTCGGTAGCTCGCGACCACGATCTCGACCTGACCAACCAGTCCTCCCAGTTTGCGGCCCTGAACTCCTACCAGGCCTTCTACAACGAAGCGACCGGCCAGTATGCATCGGTCTTCCCCTATGGATCGGCATTTCTCTACCTGCCGACCTATTGGCTGGCGTCGGCGGCGAACCAGCTACCCGCGTTCCACGTCCACGACTCCTACTTCCTACAGCACCAAGGGG
Source organism: uncultured Anaerolineales bacterium (assembly GCA_964577995.1). Lineage (GTDB taxonomy): Bacteria > Chloroflexota > Anaerolineae > UBA7937 > B3-Chlor > JAUVXJ01. Next base: position 1,491 of record CAZOBP010000256.1, on the reverse strand, counting down.
CCACCTTCCCCTACAGCTTCTTCTTCATGTTGGGCGCCAACCTCTTCGCGTTTCTCGCTGTGTTCATCGCTTTCTTGTCCGCTGCCAGGCTGACCTCGCCCCTGGCGTCACTCATCAGCTCCATCGCCCTCTTCCTGGCCACGCCCCTGCTCTACTACGCCACCATCGAGCCCTACATGGCGCACGTCCCCGGCACGTTGCTCACAGCCCTCGTGGTCTACGTCCTGGTCAGGCACCGGGAGCGCACCCCGTGCTGGTTCGCCATGGGCCTCGTCCTGGGTATTGCACTGCTGGTCAGATGGCAACTCGCCCTCTACGCTATCCCAGTCGGCCTGCTGGCGTTGGCGAAGGGTCAATGGCGGAAGCTGTGCTGTCTCATCCTCGGTTTCGTGCTCCTGGCCTGGCATCTGCCCTTCACGTGGCAGAGGATGTTCGGTAGCCCCTGGGTAGTGCCCGCGGCCATCCAGGGCCAGCAGGCATTCCTCTCTGGCCCCGTCTACGTCAGAGAGGTGCTACTATCCCCAGAGCGCGGCCTGCTTCTCTGGTCGCCCCTCGTTTTTCTGGCACTGATCGGCCTGGCCCTGCTCTTCAGAAAGCACCGCACCCTGTCCGTCACCCTGATCCTCATGTTCGTCCTGCAAGTCCTGATGAACGCTTCGCTCTTCGACTGGGGTGGCGGATGGGCCTTTGGCATGAGAAGGATGACCGAACTGTATCCCGTGTGGGTCGTTGGACTGGCCACACTGATGCACAGCGTCCACGGCATCGCCGGAAGCAGGCTTCTCCGTATCCCAGCTCACTGGACCGTGACCGCGCTGGTCCTCTTGGCCGTACTCTTCGGACTGGTCCTGCTGTTCTCCCACCTCAACTACGTCAACACGAACCTCGCTCACCCGGAGGGCGGTCCCTTATGGGAAGAGATCAGGTACCAGTTCACCGAATCCGACCTCCGCATCACGGCCCAGGTGGTCAAGGAACACTATGGCTTCTGGGCCTGGAGCAAGCCGGGCCCTTGACCGTTCCGTCGCTCGCTTTCCCTCCCCAGAGCTCGCGCTTCTGATCCACCTTCGGGGACACCTCTCCCACGGCGCCTAGTCCTTCGAGACCAGCACACGCACCCCCTCTTAGATCGTGCCACGATGAGCACAGTCACCGACGCTCCGAACTTAGGCCACTCTCCCGTGGACGGCGCTATCAGGTCCAGCCTTGACAGAGGACAAGTTTAGGTGTATAATGCAAATAGGTCGCATTAGCATTTCAGACGCACGCAATTGAACGAGTTTGCCAGGTCGATCTGCCGGACTGTCTCTCTGCTGCCTCCCCCATTCCACTCCATAGCTCGATGATAAGGACGAGGAGTCTGTAGAATGCAACCCTCCCTTCTGCTGTGGATGCTGCTGGTCCTTGTTGGCTGCATGGTCTTCATATGGGTAGTCATTCTGAGGCTGCTGTCCTGGATGGGAGCAAAGCTCGGCTACTCCCCGCCTTGTC
>CAZOBP010000255.1:0-3399 GCA_964577995.1 uncultured Anaerolineales bacterium | reverse complement strand
CTGCCAGAATCGCTTGCTGAGCTGCGGACGTGCCTCTTCTTCGAGCAGAGGCGGTGGCGCCACTTCGGTCTCGACCCCGACGAGGAGGCGATGCTCTACGTTCTTGCGCTGCTAGAGGAGATTCGAGGGAAAGTGTGCGGGTAGCAGAGGACCACCGGAGGAGGCGTAGCCATGTTCAATCGCGGAGCCTATGAGAACTCGAGGCCAGATGGTATTGGCGTGCTGGAGGTTGGAGACGGTGCGGAACGTGGCGAGGGCCGGCCACGTCTCTTCGTGCCCCTCAAACGATCCGAGTTGAGGGGGGAGATCGCGGGTCCCCTGGCCTCGCTGCACCTGACCCAGGTCTTCGGGTACACGAAAGAGCAAATGGACAAGGTCCTGGAGGCGGTGTATCGTTTTCCGCTGCCTGGCGACGCCGCCGTGACCGGAGTGCGGGTCCAGTTTGGCGACGTCGAGATCCTCGCGGAGTTGAAGGAGCGTCAGGAGGCAGAGGAGGAGTATAGGAAGGCCAAGGAAGAGGGGAGACAGGCTGCTCTGACCACGCGGGAATCCGCAGACGTATTCACCCTGCATGTGGCCGGCATCCAGCCTGATGAGGACGTGACCGTGGAGACCTCGTACGTGCAACTGGCTCGTGCGGAGGAAGACGGATGGTCCCTGAGGGTGCCTCTGACCACTGCGCCTCGGTACGTGCGCAGCGACGAGGCGACCTCGCGGCACGCTCAGGGGCAGCCGCTGCTGCTTTTCCGCGATCCGGGACATCGATTCTCTCTGGACTTGACCTTCCTGCGTGCCGGCCCTATCTCCAGTGATACCCACGAGATCGAGGTCACAGAGGATGGCGAGGGGGCGCGGGTGCGCTTGCGAGATGGGGAGGTCATCCCGGATCGGGACTGCCTGCTGAGGTGGTCTCCGCCTCAGGAGTCGAGCCGCGCGGCGCTGGAGGTGGTCGTTCATGACGATGAGGACTCTGGGCAGGTGTACTTTCTTGCTCTGGTCGCGCCGCCGGCCAAACCGAGCGCGGAACTGGGGGTCCCGCGTGAGGTGATCCTGCTGGTCGATCACTCAGGGTCCATGCACGGTCCCAAGTGGGAGGCCGCCGATTGGGCCGTGGAGCAGTTCCTGCTGGACTTGACCCCCCAGGACGAGTTCGCCCTGTGCTTGTTTCACAGCTCCCCTCGGTGGTTTGCCGACCAGCCTCGCCGGGCCGACCAGAAGGACGTCGAGAAGGCGATTCAGTTTCTCCTCGACCACAAGGATAGCGGCGGCACTGAGATGGGCGTGGCTCTCGAGCAAGGCTTGCATCTTGAGAGATCAACCGACGAGCGGGCCAGACACGTGATCATCGTCACCGATGCCCAGGTCAGCGACGCAGGGCGGATTCTCCGCCTGGCGGATGAGGAGGCCGCTCAAGAGCACAGGAGGCGCATCAGCGTGCTGTGTATAGATGCGGCGCCCAATTCGTTTCTGGCCTCGGAGCTGGCGCAGCGTGGAGGAGGGCTGTCCAGGTTTCTGACGAGCTCGCCTGACGAACTGGACATCACTACGGCATTGGATGAGGTACTGAAGGACTGGGCCCAACCGGTGTTGGCCGATCTGCGGCTCTGTCTCGACCAGCCTGGAGCCGAGGTCACCGGGCGTGGAGTCTTGAGCGCGGAGGAGAAGGGCTGGAGCTGCATGGACCTGGGCGACCTGCCTCGGGGCCGAGCGTTGTGGGTGGCGGGTAGGGTGTCTCGCGACGGCGGGCAAAAGCTGAGTTTCCGTGTGGCAACCGCTGCTGGGAAAGAAATCGCGTCGAGTCGTGTTGAGGTGGGGAAAGAGACGGCTTTCGGCTCGGCCCTCAAGGCTCTCTTTGGGGCCAGGAGGGTGCTGGGGTTGGAGTATCTGATGCAGTCCGGCTACGACCTGGAGCAAATCAGAGAACAGCTTGTGCGCCTCCAATACGTCTCCGAAACCATCCTCGGCCAGGAGGGCGGCGCGGCCAAGGTGTACGCCGAGAATGTGAGAGAGGATGCTCTCAAGGCGCTGCGGTCGTTGCTGGTGCGGGAGGCCCTGGAGTACGGCTTGGCTAGCTCAGAGACCGCCTTCGTGGCGGTGCGGAAGGAGGCCGGAAAACCTGTGGAGGGCACGGTCCCCGTGGCCAATGCTCTTCCCGCTGGATGGTCCGAGGGGTTCCTCCTGGCAGCAGGGCCAGCCCAGTACATGCTGCGCAGCCGTTCTGTAGGAACAGGGCTGCCCCCCGATCTCAGTGTCCCATCTTTCATGCAGGCGAGCGTCGCGAAGTCACCAGACGCGGGCGTGGGGGCGCGACTGGCCTCTATGGGACCAGCCATGGCCGAGGCCCGCAAGCCAGCCGAGCCCACCGTCGTCTTCTCGGGTATTCCCAAGTTGGAGAACGGAGAGGCGGTCTTGTTCGACTCGTCTCGGAAGAAGGACAGCGACAAGCTCCCAGGCTCGGGAACCATAGGGGGACTCCAGGTGAGATTCCCGGACGGAACTCCGGATCCCGCGACCCTCGACCCGGAACTCAGGCTGCTCGTCTTTGTAGGCGATCTCGCTTCACCACGGGCCGTGGTACGTCTAGCGGATATCGTGCGACGGCGAGGGCAGCGGCCGCTCAATCTGTCGAGACGAGAAGGAGACATCTTACGCATCGTCCTGTTGGACCCGGGCGGTGCCTGGAGCCGCAGCGCCCCCAGGATAGAGGTTGCTCTTGCCTGATACCTGTGTGAGTCGTTGTGTCTTCACCAGCACGACGGCATAGTCCAGTTATGCCTACTGACGGTTTGGAACACAGACTTCATCAGAAGACAACACTCGCCGACGGTCGCCGGCTGGGCTTCGCCGAATACGGCGACCCGTCGGGGAAGCCCCTTCTATTCTTCCCAGGCACGCCCAGTGGCCGGCTGTTCCACCACCCCGACGAGTCGATCACGGCGTCTTTGGGTGCCCGGGTGATCACCGTGGATCGCCCAGGCTATGGCCTGTCGGACTTCCAGCCGGGTCGCACGCTGCTACATTGGCCCCAAGATGTGGTACAACTGGCCGATGTGCTGGGTATCGATCGCTTCGCCGTTGCGGGCATCTCAGGAGGGAGTCCCTACGTGGCGGCTTGCGCGTTCAAGATCCCCGAGCGTCTGACAGCAGCCGGCATGATCAGCGGGGTGGGTCCCACCGATAGGCCGGACGGGACTAGAGGGATGTCCCGCCAGAGGCGTCTAGGAGTCAAGGTGGGGAGACACGTGCCCTGGCTGGTCAGACCGTTGCTGTGGCTGGTGAGTAGCCCGCAACGCAACGCTGAGCGGTACTTCGAGGGGATCGTCGCTCAGTCGTCGAAGACCGATCGAGCTGTACTGGCACGACCCGAGATAAGGGCTATGCTCATAGAGAACTGGGTCG
>CAZOBP010000254.1:0-3415 GCA_964577995.1 uncultured Anaerolineales bacterium | reverse complement strand
GGGTCCAGAGCCTCGGCCTGCGACACCGTCAAGTCAGCCTCGCCCCCGGACCAGAGCGCGGCATACCCGCCAATCAATCCGTTGGCCACGGCCACCAGAGAAACGATAGTTGCCACGCCGATGCTCACTGCTACCAGCGTGAGCATCGTACGCGTCTTCCTTCGCCACAGATTCCTGAACATCATCCTGTCGTGCCTTTAGTTGCAAGTGCTTCGCATTAGCACCTTAGTATAGCATTGAATTGCCGGCCTGTCAAGATGTCACCACAGACGCCCTTACCGCTTTCTCGACGTTGCTGCGCCCACTCCTCAGAGTTGGTGCCAGTCCGCATCGGCCCGTCCGGGCCTTCCACGAGCTTGGCACCTGAACCCAACATCAGGCTGGTCTACCCCTCCGCGTCCCTCCATCCAGCTGGTACAAGAGTGTTGACCTGTTGTCCATCGCCTACTACCTTCGCCCTCAGCTCAGTCTCGGCCAACCCTATGCGGGCTGGTCCTCCTTCAGAAAACCTACGCTCGCGGCAAACGTTCTTGTCCAGTGTTTCTCGAGCGATACCAGCGATCTCGGTTCCGCTTGCTCTTCCACTTGGCGCGGCCGCCTTCCGTTTCACACCTCCTGGTTACTGGTGGCAGCCGTCGAATCCAAGGCTCAACCGTGGCGGGCGCTACCAGAGGCGCGGAATGATCCCCCCGGTACGCGCCACGTACTCGAGATACTCATCTCCGAACTCCTCTATCATCATCTTCTCCTCGACGCGAGCACGGTACAAGTACATGGGAACCATGCACACTAACATGCTAAACCCCGCAATCCAGTTCTGCAGCAGGAAGATCTGGGCCACGCCCCAGAGCCAGTGGACGGCATACATCGGGTGCCGGATGTAGCGAAACACCCCGTGGGTGATCAGGGAGTGCCCCTCCATTATCTCCAGTCTGGGCGACCAACTGCGTTCCAGATCGGCGTGGGATCGCCAGAGCAGCCAAACGGCAGCGCCAAACAGGACTACGCCCAGCCAACCAGCCCAAAATGGCAGATGGTAGTCGGCGAAGTCGAGCCATGGCGTCAGGACGAAGATGACGGGCAGGATGAACATCCCCAGGCCTGGGAGACCCGAAAGCAACGCATCCAGCCCCTTCCTATAGTCTCGGGCTACCCGGGTCTGTCTGTACCGCTTGGTGTAGACGACCCGGACGGCCGACGCAAGAATCACCCAAGCGAAGTATGCCCCTTCAAAGATGCCCATGATCGCAGTTCCCTTGTGGTCGAGTGTCGAAATGGTACCCTTTCTTGAGATCCTTGAGATCAGGTATCCTGTCGCCTTGGGGGAGAGAAGCCTTTACCACGTTCACGGTGTTTCTCCGCTCACGGCGTCCCAGTGTTGCTTGGTCTGACCTCCTCCATGCTACGGGTTTCTTGGCTGCCTGTCTCAATCGCATCCTCAGCAGCGTCCAACAACCAACCAACGCCTGGCGTTGGGCCGAGACACATGAAAAGGGAGAGGCCGAGAGCCTCTCCTTGGGTTCCAATCGGGGAAGACTGGCTCTATTCCGGAATCTGCAGCCGGTATCCCTCCCCGGGAACTGTCACCACGTAACTGGGTTCCCTCCAATCAGGCTCCACCTTCTGGCGCACTCGCTTCACCAACTCGTATATGGCACCTGGGGTGACCCCTTCGCCCACGCCCCACACCTGCCGGGCGATCTCGTCATACGTGCAGACCGCTCCCTCTCTCTGATAGAGAAGTCGCACCAATCTCCGCTGAGGTTCGCTCAGCTTGAGCGTGATCTCATGATCATCCGACCATATCTGACCCGTTTCCAGGTCGCAGCGCACTCCGCCGCTCTCCTCTCCACGACGACGCGCCAACTCGGCTCGCAAGAACACCCCGAAGACCGGACTGAAAACTATGGGAGCGTCGTCCTCGCCCACCCCCAGAAGACCCTTGGTCTCAAGGGACCGTCGTTTACCCTGGTCCAGCGCCGCCTCGCCACTTCCCAACAGCGCCAGCAATCCCTCCTGCTCTTCCTCCTCCAACTCGTCCCACAACCGCTGGCACTCCTTCTGAATGGGTTCAAGCACCGCCAGTTCGTGCGCCGCTGCTCCGACATCCGTCGTCGGATTCGCGCCACCATTCCGCAGAACGCTGAAGATGCCTTCCAGGAGCCCAGGATGCCCCCCTGATAACTCGATGGTCAACGCGACATGTCTGCTGTCCTCGAGTTGTCCTTGCATTCCGGCCAGGTGAGCGACAACGCTCTCAGCATCGACCGGCGACAGAGGACGAAGCACAAGAGTATGGAGATGAAACAGTTCCCTGAACTCGTAGGTCTCCGCGTCGGAACGCAGCCGCTCGAGCCGTCGCGAGGTCCCCGTGACGTAGCACAGCATATCGCCCAACGCGTCTCGCAGGGCTCTGAGTTGCCGGAAAGGCCAGGGCGGCAGCGCGGAGAACACATCATCGAACTCGTCCAGAATCACCACCAGCCGGGCTTCGCCCCATCGGTCCAGCTCACGCATGCTGGCCGCAAACAGAGAGCGGACGGATATGTCCGTGGTGGTGCGAAGCATCTCCTGGTGTATGGCCCGCAACGTGCCCACAGTAGCTGCGGGCGCATCCGAGTCTTCAAGCTCATCCACGATGCGCCGGAGCAGCACTTCGTAGAGGGCATGCTCGCTGTCACCCGCTTCCAGGCAGTCCACGAACACAGCGACCAAGACCGGCGGTCCGTCGGCGGCGCAAACACGGCGGACTTCATCCGCTGTGAGGGACTTGAGCAACAGTGACTTGCCCATGTTGCTCGGGGCTACCACGGAGCAACACTGCCCCTGGCTCGTGCAGGCCATGAGGTAGCGCAACTCCTGCTCCCGTACGCGCGCCTTCGGGAAGGCAGCTCTACTCAGGTCCACACCGCTCTCAAACACAACTCGTGCCTGCTCCTGCGGCCGGCCCTTGCCTCAGCCAGCGCTAGGTCAACCGCTCTCTCCTAGACGATCCCCACTCACCCCGCGATGCGCGGGATCCTATCAAGCAGCTCTCACCGATACGCCGGACTCCGGACCCGCACCAATAGCCTAGCACACACATCGACAATTGTCAACGCTCGCGCGGTGCCGTCAGTCCGGCCCTCCTACGCCTGACGCGTCCAGAGGCAAGCGGCCCTGGGCGCGGCCTCGATTTCATTCGGCTCAGCCAGGCATCGCTGCCGGCGCACACGCAGCGTGACAGCGGCTGGTCGCTCTACGGCGCTAGGATGGGCGCGGACTGTGCAGGGCCTGGGAACGCTGGATCGTAGGTGGCAGGGGAGAGTCTACAGCAAGAGGCGCGACGGGGGACGGCTACCGCTATCGCAGAGTCGGACAAAAGAAAAGATCCCCAGGCGACGACCTACTCTCCCACACCGCTACCAGTGCAGTA
>CAZOBP010000253.1:0-3431 GCA_964577995.1 uncultured Anaerolineales bacterium | reverse complement strand
TCCTAGGGATATGGCCGCCACCAGACCTGGCGGCGGCAGTTTCGCAGAGCCACCTTGGCTCATACCAGCGGCAACTGACTGTGGCTCAAATCAGGGATCGGGACGGACAGATGAGCTCCTTCTCCGTTCCAAACTCGTGGTGACTCGACGCAACAGAGTGAAGCACACCGCCAGCACACAACCCTGTACCACCAGAGCGGCCACCGGAAGCACCCCAAGAACGTAGTTGTAGGCCCCCGTTCCCAGTTGAGGCCCGAACACGAGCCCATTCACCATGGCCACCAGTGCCACACTGAAACACAAGGCGGCCCAGGTGGGCAGTGTTCCCACGGCCAACGCCAATCCCTTGCCACGCCAGGACCTGGCGCTGAGAAAGAGAAAGCCGCCGGCCCCGGTGACCAAGAAAGTCCCCACCACAGCCAGGAGGCTGAGCTCCACAGCTTTGGAGGTGATGGTCACATCGTCGAGCCGCGCCCAGACGTAAGCTCCGTGAAGAGCAGCCAAGACCACCCCCGCCCCCGCACTGGCCAACAGGCGTCGCTTGCCTCCCTCGGAACGACGGCTCACGCGCAGGATGGTGAGCCAGGCCAGGCCTCCCAAGAAAAGCGCGACCAGATCCCCTCCCGTCTGAGGAAGGTATACCAGGGTGTGGTCCAAAGAGTCAGATAGGATGTCCGACACCAGCCAGGGCAACGACGGCTCCTGGTCCAGCCGGATGTTGAAATCACCCCCGCTGTGCTCGAAAAGCACAAGCTTGTCGTCACCAATGTCCGCCATTTGGAGACGGGCATTGTAGAATGGATCGCGCTCCCACGCCGAGGTGACGCCTGGGATGTCCACGAAACCATACCTGGCCCCTCCGGCGATGCGCACCGGGATGAAGCCCTCTGGAGCACCGGAGTAGCTCAGTATTCGTGAACTCCCCTCCTCACGGTCTGCCACGAGTTCGTAGGGCGGCTCAGACTGGAGCGTTGTCCGCGGGTCGCCCAGGAGGTAGTAATACGGGAAACGCGCGAACCCCTGCACGGTGCCCCTGTTCTGGATTTGCACCACGTGCCCCACAGGAAAACCAGGCCAAGTGTAGCGCAGCGGTGCACCATAGAACTCGCCCAGGAGATACCCTTCATTGGGACTGTACGCGAAGCCCGCGTATGCGGCTGCCCCCTGATCGACGAAAGCCAGGGCCAGGGAACCGTCCTTCCAGATGCGGAACGTGTTGCAACTACCCGTGGTCACCACTATGGGTGACAACTCAGGGATATCCGATGGACGCAACCACGTTTCGCTGTCCAACTCGAGATGACTCCACCCTCCGTGGCCGGTGAAGGTCAGATAGTCCGCCCTTTCCAGGTAGTGTGTCAGATTGGCCAAGGTCAGGGGACGGAGCCCGATGCCGCCAGGCCCCAAGGCAACAATGCTGCTCCGGATGTGTCCCGAGGGGTTGGCGGCATTGGCGACAACCACCAGCCGTCCCTCCACATCTCTCCCTCTCTGCCAGAGCTGCCGCGCGTGCTCCATGGTGCTTCCGGAGATGATGCCCACAGATACCACAGAGTCCCTCGTCCCCAACGCCAGACCAAAGTAGACCAGCGCCTGATCCGACATCCTGGCGGGTGAGGCCACCCAGAGCAGATACTCCGGGTCCCTGGCCAGTGCATTTTCGAGGGAGTCCACCAATGCCGCCCCCTCTGCCGCGGCAATCTCCTCGGCGACCGTGTAGAAGGGATCCCCCGGATCCGCCAGCACCACGATGGAATCCGGTGAACCGGGCCTATCCTGGCGTCTCGCTCCGAACTCCGCCGTGGCATCAGGCTCGACCGTTGGAGACGACGCTTCCTCGCCGGCTCGTGCCCATCCTGAACCGAGTAGAGACAGGTCCAGCAGCACCAGCACCACGGTCACAAGCGCTGCCTGCCGCAGCTTTTCCCCAAGATCAGACAGGACTTCTCCTTTCCGCTGCCCACCTGGCCCCACAGGAAGCAGCCAGAGAAGCCCTGACAGAGCTTCTTCCGGTCTCAATCGTAACTCCCGACTCCAATCGGTTCATCCTGTTGTTCCCTCAGGTACCGAGAGAAGGTGCAGTACTCTCTGAAGCCGAGCTTGAGATAGATCCCCAGAGCGGCCTGGGCCGCACGCAGGACGGCCATCTGGTAGCCCAGTTCCTGTGTGTCGCGCAGAGCATAGACCGTCATCGCCGTGCCCACGCCTTGCCTTCGTGCCTCCGGTTTGGTGGCCACGTGGTACACTCCCGCGACCTTCCCGCTGAAGAAAACCCGCGATGTGCCCACCGGCTCGCCCCCCATCGAACCGAGATACAGTCGCCAGGGTGCTTCCTGGCCGAACCCTGTGGCCTCGTGCACATCGTAGAGCGCCGACGCTACTCTTGCGGGGCAGCCAAAACTGCTCGTCACTACGTCGACCCAAGACCGCAACTTCTGGACATCGGTGACCCGTTCGATGACCAACCCTGCGGGCATTTCCAGATCTTGAGGCAGGGCAGCCAGGTCGAGAGCCATACCCGTTTCGTCTTCGACACAGGTCAGACCCCTTTCACGGAGGCGGCTTCCCAGATCGCATGGCCTGGAGGATGGACCGACGTGCCAGCTCAATGGGGACCCACGTGACTCGAAGTACGTCAGGATGGCCGCGATCCTTCCGTCCACATCCTCGCTGCTGAACAAGGCTCTGTAGACACGATTCAGGTAGGGGTGTGCGATTCTGGACGAAATCCACAGGAGGTCCGGTTCGTCGTGGAGTTCCACGCGAGGCGAGCGTGCTGCGACCGCTCGAGCGTGGTCGAGGATGTTGGCCTCAATGGCCGCCGTCAGCGCCGATGCTGAAAAACCCATAGCAACCCAGCGACTCTCCGCAGCCCCTCGCACACGTCGGCCGGACGCAGGAGGCTGACCGGTCTCGCTCAGCCACACATTGCGGGATTGAACAAGGAACACACCGGCTCTTGGCTCACCGCCCCTGCGCCCAGTCCGCCAGGACTCGGACAGCGACGACCTCGCCCCTGGCACACTCCTCGCCGTTGGCGAGAACCGAGCAGTCGACGGTGATCTTCTTCTTCCCGAGTTCCTTGACCCGCGCTCGCAGGTCTATGGGCCCGCCCAGCGGCGTCGGGCGTAGATAGGTGATCAGAAGAGAAGCGGTGGCGCACCAGATGAGAGGTTCGGTCCCGATCTCGCGTCCCTCGGCCTGGTATGCTGCCGCCATCGCCGTGCACGCCGAGTGGCAATCGATCAAGGTGGCTATGATGCCACCATTGACCACGTTTCGCGGCCCGGCAGCGTGGTACTGCTCGGGTTGCCAGGTGCACACCGCCTCCTCGCCCAGCCAGTAGCTCTTGATCTGGAGACCATGCTCGTTGTCGCGCCCGCAGCCCCAACAGTAGTTGTTCGTCTGGAACTGGTCCTGGATCGCTTGCT
>CAZOBP010000252.1:0-3443 GCA_964577995.1 uncultured Anaerolineales bacterium | reverse complement strand
ATCTGGGGGAGGATGTGGCGGAGCAGCACATAGCCTGCTCCTGCACCGAAGTTGTAGGCCATCTTGACGTATTCACGTCCTCGCAGGCTTTGAACCTGTGCCCGGATGACGCGGGCGGTGGCTGGCCAGAAGAGGAGGGAGATGATGGCCATGGTCTGAAGCAGACCTGAGCCCAGGAACGCCGCCAGCAGGATCAGCAGCGGCAGGCGGGGCAGGGTCATCATGACGTCCACCGTGCGCATCAGCAGCACATCCACGGCGCCGCCAGCGTAACCCGCCACGCCGCCCACCAGTATTCCCAGGACCACAGTGCCCACTGCCGCGCCCGTGCCCACCGCGATCGAGATGCGCGCCCCATAGATAAGCTCGCTCAAGATGTCCTGCCCGGCGTCGTTGGTGCCCAGCCAGTGGGACGGGCTGGGGCGTTCCAGAGGCCGGCCCGAGAATTCATGGGGCTCGTATGGGGCCAGGGTGGGTGCCAGGAGGGCGATCAGGATGAAGATGGCCAGAGCGATGGCCCCCACCATGGCGTCGGTTTCCCGGAACCAGGCGATCCAGGCCGGCTTGACCAATCCTCTCACTTGCGAGCCTCCTCTGCCAGCCGGGGATCCAGGCGGAGATTGAGCCAGTCGGCCGCCAGGTTGGCACTCAGTACCACCAGGGCCACCATCAAGAACACACCCTGGATCACGGGGTAATCCCGAGCGCCTACCGCTTGGAAGATCAGGCGTCCCATGCCCGGATAGTCGAAAAGGGTCTCGATGAACACTGCCCCGGTCATGGCCAGTCCAGCGTGGGCCGCCAGGTGAGCGACAAAGGGCAGCAACGCGTTGCGCAAAGCGTGAGACCACTTCAACCGCCTGGGCTTGAGCCCTTTGGCGCGGGCGACGAGCATGAAATCCTCGCCGAGGATGCCCACGACGTTATTGCGCACCAGCAGGAACTTGGTGCCCAGCAGCCCCAGGGTGAGAGTCAGCGCCGGCAGAACCAAGTGCCGCCCCATGTCCGCGGCTGCAGACAAGGGGCCGTCGTAGTGAGCAAAAGGCGTGCGTCCACCAGCCAAGGGCAGCAGTTTCAGTTCCGCCCCAAAGATGATGAGCAGAATCATGCCCACGAAGTATACAGGCGCGTTGCCAGCGATAACGCTTGCGGTCGTCAGCAGGCGATCGGTGCTCGTGCCGCGCCTCCAGGCCGCCTCGGCGCCCCCAAGCATGCCCAATACCGAGGCCAGGCTCAGTGCTGTCCCCGTAAGCAGCAGGGTCCAGGGCAAGTGGGACAGGATAAGCTCGCCCACTCCACGGTTAAGGAGGATCGAGCGACCCAGGTCACCGGTAACGGCACCTTTCAAATAGGCGAGGTACTGGTCCAACAAGGGTCGGTCCAGGCCGTAGTATGCCTCCAGCGCCGCGCGCACCTCGCCATCGAACACGTATTCGGAGCTCTCTGGGTCCAGCAGGGAGGAAAGCGGATCGCCGGGCAGCAGCCGCGGAAGGATGAAATTGAGGGTCAGTACTGCCCACACTGTAAGAAGATAAGCGGCGACACGTGATTTCATGCGGAGACGATGCCTGATCCGTCCAGTTGATAGTAGGGTGCGCTGGCACAGGGAATACAGACCGGCTGACCGTCCCTGATCTTCGCTCTGCTCTCCATAACGCTTTCACCGCACGTGGCGCAGCGCACGGAGGCAAAGATGGGGGCATAGTCCGGTACGTCGATTTGCAGATGCTGTACCGTGAATAGTTGTTCGACGGGTACCTCCATCTGGTCCGCCGAGGCTTCTGTCCACACGCGCATTAGCTCATCCTCTTCCTCGGGCGTGGGCTGCTGGCGGTCGCGAACGATCTTGTCGAAAAGAGCTGTGGCCTCTGGGTGGCGGTCGTGGAGGGCATCGGTGTATTCGGGGCGGACCGCCACCCGGACAGCGGTTCCATCCCGCAGTGCGACCGTCACCGCGGTCTTGCCCAAGTCGCGGTAGATGAGTGCATTGTTGGCAAATGTGCAGCCGGTGACAACCTGGATGCCGTCGCTGAAGCAGTTGTTGGTCTCGACGATCGCAACAACCTCCTCCATGCCCAGGTTCTGCTCGATACCCAAAGCGGTCAGAGCCAGGTAGCCTGCCCGCACACCAAGAGCCACGTGGGAGCAGAAGTGACCGTGCAGCTCACCCGCTTTTCGCAGCAACCCCTGCAAGTCGCCCTGGCTGATGAGCTTCTCGACTGAGGCTCGTGGTTTACTAGGTAGATTCATGATGCCTTCCTTCCTGATTGTGATAGGACCCGGCGACGTGTCACAGTGGTCCTACCCAATTGGACAGCGGCCATGTTGGAGGGTCGCTGCCTAGGCCGTGTCTGTCGATCCAATCGAGGCCCGCTTGGTGTCTCACTGTGGTGTCCGTGGGTCTCCTGGGCCAGCCACAGCAGTCTTATCCCGCTTGCATGAAGTCATGCCCCTTGGTCGGGCTGGAACCATGGCAGGCCAGTTCGCAATCGCATCCATAAGTTGTTGCAACTCGCCGCCGGAAGAGTATACATGGCACGATGAGCTTTGTCAAATCGGGCAGGGTGACTAGGGTGACCTGGCGATTCGGATCAGACGGCCAAGTCCACTAGATGGAGCGCAGAGCTCTTGCGGGCTAGCCCTCCACCGCGGGGCAGGCCCTAGCCTTTGCCAGAGACCCTGCAGGCGCGACATATCCCCGGGATGGTGAGGTGATCGAGGTCTGGTCGAAACCCATAGTGGGCATCGAGGCTTTCTTCGAAGGATCGGGCAGCTTCCCGCTCGGCGCCGATAACCTGCCCGCATACCTGGCAGACCAGGTGCAAGTGAGGGCCGTGCAGTCCCAAGAACTCGTAGTGGCGCTGGTCCTCGCCAGCCTCCACGTAGGAGACCAGATCGAAGTCACGCAGCAGGTCCAGGGTCCGGTAAACGGTCGAGATGTCCACAGAGGAACTGATCGCGTGCACCCGGCTGTAGATCTCCTCGGCCGTAACCAAGCCCTCAATCTCGTGCAACACGGAGAGTATCATCTCGCGTTGCGGAGTAAGGCGGAATCCTCGCTTGCGCAGTTGTTGGACGAAGACCTGTTCACAGGTCATAGCCCCTCCCCTTGTTGCACCTGATTGCTGTAGCAATTATACCGCATAGAGCGGAAAGCGCAAGTTGGTCCGGGCGGCTATAGTCCGCTGTAGTGGTATGCGCGTGTCCGGACATGCGAACAGCTCTCGATAGGTTGTCCCTGCGCTTGTTGCTCTCCGGGCAGACCGGCAGCAGAGGGATGCAGTTCTGAGTCGCGTTGCGCCGGGATAGAGGAAGTGATAGGTTTTGCTTTGAGAACGGCGAAGAGAGAGCCTCGCGATTTGGCGAAACCCGAGGCGGTGGCCAGGGAGCAACGCGGGCACCATGGCAAGGATAGCATACCACGAGGGCCCGCCTACTGCAAC
>CAZOBP010000251.1:0-3460 GCA_964577995.1 uncultured Anaerolineales bacterium | reverse complement strand
GCTACTACGACCCTTCCGACCAGGGCTATGAGAAGGAGATCAGGAGGCGGCTGGATCGGTGGCTGGAAGGGGAGCCGGGAGAAGAGGGGTGAGGCGTGACGAGGACGGGCCGGCCAGGGGGGGTACTAAAGTAGTGCTTGACTCGGGATTCACAATGCGGTATAGTTGTTAGTTGCCAGATGAACCAGTGCGCGATTCCGGTTGGCCGCGTGCCTGGTTTGTCTGTGGTCCCCCCGGCGTCTGGTCAGACGTCCGAGACTCGCCTTGTCGGATGGGCGGGTCTTTGCGTCCAAGTAGATTCTGCGGGTTGTGGGTATTAGACTCGTGGAGCACGTTCGTTCCAGACCTCTAGCGTGGGTATCAGGAGGGCGGAACCCGCGCCAAGCTGGATGGTGACGGAAGGATGGAGGAGGAAGAGCACATCCCACGACATCTAGAGAGCGAAGTCATGGCCTTCGACCAGCGTCTCGAAACTTCGGACGAGTCACAGAATGGGCCTGAGCCGGTAGCGGCAGGCCCAGGCCAGGAACGGAGCCTCGTTGCCAAGTCTGCGCTGTTCGACAGGGTCGGCGCGCTGGTGATGATCTTCGACCGGCAGGGGCGCATTCGCTGGTTCAACCGCATCTGCGAGGAGACGACAGGGCTGTCCTTCGAGGAGGTGTGGGGCAAGTACGTCTGGGAGGCGCTGGTCCTGCCGGAAGAGGCTGACGTTGTCAAGGGTGTTCTGGAGAACCTGAGGACCGGTCGCTTCACGCGGGGCTACGAAAGCCATCTGTTGACCCGAGAAGGGCGTTCCAGGATCATCCAGTGGTCAACCGCCCCGCTTCTGGATGGCGAGGGACCCATCGAGCTCATCGTGGGCGTCGGTGTGGACATCACTGATAGAAAGCGAACCGAGGATAGACTCCGCAAGAGCGAGGAGCACTATCGGCGCTTGGTGGAGTCGTCCCCCGATGCCATATTCGTCCACCACCGGGGCAGGATAGTGTTTGCCAATAGGGCAGGCGCCGTCCTGCTCGGTGCTACAGACCCCGGAGCTATCATTGGTCGACCCGTGCTGGATTTCGTGCATCACGATGACCGAGCAGCGGTGGAGGCCCGCCTGGAGAAGGTGCTGGAACACGATACTGAACTGGCGTTGATGGAGGGTCGCCTGACGCGCCTGGACGGATCTGTCGTCCATGTCGATGCCCATTCCATCTTTCCGTTCATGTACCAGGACAAGCCAGCGGTGCAGGTGGTGGCCCGGAAAGTGGACGACAGCAGGGAGACGGAGGAGGAGTTGTACGAGCACCAAGAGATGTCGGAGTTGCTGCTCAAGATATTGTCCGATGCGGTGGTGGTAACCGATCTGAAGGGTCGCATCACCAGCGTCTCCCAGCGTGCTTCGGAGTTGTGCGGTTTCGACACACCGGACCAACTGATGGGCAGGAGCATGTTCGAACTGATTCTGCCCGAGGATCACGAGGAGTTCATCAAGAACCTTCAGAAGACGTTCAGAGAGGGCGTGGTGGGGGGCATCGGGCTCGCTCTGCTGAGAGGCGATGGCAGCCACTTCCGCGTGCGGCTGAACATGGCGCTGCTCAGAGATAGCGGCGGCAGGCCCAAGGGCTTCGTCGGCACGGCGCGAGAGGTGACCCACCGGGAAACTCCGGTGCCGGCAGTGGGCGAATTCCATCCCGAGAACTCGGAGACTACGGCGTTGCTGGAGGCATCGCGCGCGGTCCTGGTGTATGGCGACTTCGAACCCGCAGCGCGGGCCATACTGGAGGCGTGCAAGAACTTGATAGGGGCCGGTGTGGGATACGTGGGCCTGATGAACGAGGACGGTACCAGGGACAATGTGCTCTTCTCTAACCCGGGCGACTTCCCGTGGGACGACCATCTGGAGCACTCGAGGCCCACGAGGGAGTTGCGTGCCGAGGCATACCTCGCCGGAGAGGCGATGTATCTCAATGGCCTGTTCGCCGCCAGCGACGGTGACGTCGAAACCGGAGAATCCCCGGCTGTACAGAACATACTGTTTGCTCCCTTGATAGTTGATGGCAACTCCGTAGGCTTGTTGGCCTTCGGCGACAAGGCCGAGGGTTTCAACGAAGAGGACGCTCGTATGGCCTCGGCATTTGGCGAACTGGCAGCGGTCTCTCTGGAGAGCAGCCGGGCCCTACAGGCCCTGGAGTTGAGTGAGGAACGGTTCCGATCAGTGGCAGAGTCCTCTGGAGACGCCATCGTCACCTTCGACAGCGAGGAACACATCGTCTACTGGAGCCGCGGAGCGGACGAGGTCTTCGGCTACAGCGCCGCGGAGATGATCGGCAGACGGCTGACCCTCGTAGCGCCTGGCGACTTGCGCGAGGCCTACAAGAACGCAGTGAACGAGGTGGAGTCGGGCGGGTCGTCCAGTAGTCTCGCTCAGCCCGTGGAGATGATCGGCCGTCGAAAGGATGGGAGTACGTTCCCACTGGAGCTTTCGTTCGCAGGCTGGACCACGCGAAACGGGGTCTTCCTGACCAGCGTCATCCGCGACATCACCGAGCGCAAGCTGACCGAGCACGACTTGAAGCTTCTGGCCGATCACGACCACCTTACCGGCCTGCCCAACCGGTCTCTGTTCCGGGATCGCCTCACGCAAGCTCTGGCCGCCGCCAATCGCGATCCCCAGAGGCTGGCCGTGATGATGATCGATGTGGATCACTTCAAGGACATCAACCATGAGTATGGAGTTCAGGCGGGCGATCAACTGCTCCAGGCTGTGGGTGATCGTTTGACGGGCCTGGTGCGTACGGTGGACACGGTGGCACGCTCGGGCGATGACGAGTTCGTCCTGCTGCTGTTGGGGATTGAGGCGCCGCAACACATAGACAGGGTGGCCCAGAGGATCATGCAGGCGCTGAGGGAGCCTCTTGCCTTGAACCGTCGCGAGGTCCAGATAACGGCGAGCATAGGCGTCGCCCTCTACCCTGAAGATGGTGAGGATGTAGAGACCCTGATCAGAAAGGCAGACCTGGCCATGTGTGAGGCCAAGAAAGAGGGACGCGATAACTACCAGCGGCTGGCGGCGATGGGCGAGATGCCGGAGGAGTGGTCTCCGAATGTGAGATGAGCCTGTCGGAGGCTAGGTCGAGCTTGTGGTCTGTCTTGCAGGCCCTGTTTCGCCTCGGTGCTACGATCTGTGGGTCGGCCGAGGCGGTTTTCTATCCCGGCGGGCCTGACACCCAGTTGCTGCGGGTCCCTCGGCGAGGGCTGCTCTGCGCTGCGCCTCGCGGTCTCCAGTCTGGCCGTACGGGGACGGGGAGTGGTCCCTTCACGAACTGCTGGGCAAACTTTCAGGTTGCCCAACGGGTGGGGGAAGCTCCGTAGCGACTTGGCAGGGCGGGTCTCAGACCCACCCCTACATGCCCGCTTCAGTCCGGTGCCAGGCTTATCTCGGTGTGGTTTTGCCACACCCTCTCACCGAGTG
>CAZOBP010000250.1:0-3461 GCA_964577995.1 uncultured Anaerolineales bacterium | reverse complement strand
GGGAGACGAAGTACACTATCCTGGCGGCGCTCTTCGCCGGCCTGGCCGCCTCCACGAAGTACCCTGGCGGTATGGCTATCGTCCCCGTGCTCTTGGCTCAGGTGGTCGCCGACGGCAGGCGAAGCTGGCCTGCTCTCGCGCAGCGGTGGGGACTCTGTATGGGCGCCTTCGCCGGGGGCTTTCTGCTAGGGACACCCTACGCCTTCCTGGAGTTGAACACCTTCCTCAGGAGCCTGGCCACCGTTGTGGGCCACTACGGGGCCAGCCAGCCTGGTTTTGAAGGCTCAGGGAGTGCGTTCTGGTATCTCAGGCAGATGATGACCAGCGCGGACGCACCTGTGGTCGCTTTGGGGCTGGCAGGCGTTGTCTGGGCAGCGGTCAAGCACAGACGACAGGACCTGCTGCTCCTCTCGTTCGTGGTACCCTACTACCTGCTCATTTCCCTGTGGAGGGTCAGGTTCGAGCGCAACCTGGTGGTCCTCTTGCCTCTACTGGCGGTTTTGGCGGCCCGGGTCCTGCTCGACGCGGTCTCGTGGGTGACCGACAAGCGTGCTGGCCTGCGCCGATGGGAGGTCCCGCTTCTCGTCTGTGTGACCGCACTGGTCGCCCTGCTGCCCGCTACGGCCATCATCGACTTCGACTCTGCGATAACCCAGAAGGACCACCGCACTCTCGCCGCCGAGTGGCTGAATGCCAACGTCCCCGCAGGCTCCAAGATCGTCACCGAGGCCTTTTCGATACCCCTGGACGAGCAGCGCTTCGACGTGATCGAGTTAGTGCGGATAGACAGCGAGGGCCTGGAATGGTACCTGGATGAAGAGGTGGAGTACGTCATCGTCAGCGACGGCCATTGGCGCACCCTCTTCCAGGAACCGGAGAGGTATGCCCGGGAGATAGCGACCTACGACGAGATCCTGGCCCACTCGTCGATCGTGCTGGAGTTCCCCAGCCAGGTCCCTGCCCTGCTGAGCCGGGGCTATCCCACGATCGCCATCTACCACTTCCCTGATGTGCTCGTCTTGGAGATGGACTAGCCGCTCCTCTGATTGAATTGGCGGAAGCTACGTTGACAGCTTCACACCTCGCAACCGCAAGCTATTGCTGACCACAAATACCACGAAATGAGAAAGTCCACCGTCTCCGCCGCCTGAATCTCGCCACTCTCAAATCAAGCAATTTCTTGCTTGTCGCGCAACTTGGTGAGGATTTGTCACCAGATAACAACAGTTTTCAGTAAAACTGACACAATTGGAATGGGCGTGGCTGGTGTGTCTCCGACTGGGCAATCGCTGAATGGCGTCATGGTGAGTTTGCCATCCACCAGCATGTGTCATTATACTCAGGAAGGAGAAGAAACGTGCTAGTGGAGAAAAACATGGGTGCAAGTGAACTGATAGACAACCTGGTGGCGGAACTTACCGACTGGCGCGGCAAGACGTTCGCTGACATTCGACGGATTATCCGTGAGGCTGACCCCGAGATAGTTGAGGAATGGAAATGGATGGGCACGCCGGTATGGTCTCACGGCGGAATAGTCTGTATCGCCAATGCTTTCAAAGACAAAGTGAAATTGACGTTCTATGAAGGCGCGAGTGTCGCCGACCCGGACAAGCTCTACAACAACGGGCTTGCGGGCAAAAAATGGCGGACCATCGATTATTTCAAAGACGACAAGATTAAGGAGATCGAACTGAGGAATCTGGTGCGTTCCGCTGTGGACTACAATCTGGCGAAGGCGAAGACAAAGGCAGGGGCGAAAAAGACGGCAAAGTGATGACCGCGAGGTGGTCAAGCGTTGGCAGGAACCGCGCCCCACGAGTGTGCCGTACGACTTGGCAGCCACCGGGTGGCGCGTGCAGCGGGCTCTGGCAGTACAGAACGGACAGGAGGTGGATGGATAGGGTACCGGTCTCATCAAGCAACTTGGCGTCTGTCGGATATGAACCTGAGACAACCACTTTGGAAGTGGAGTTCCTGAACGGGAGCATCTACCAGCACTTCAACGTGCCTGAGTACGTCTTCGAGGGTCTTATCAACGCACCATCGAAGGGATCGTACTACTAGCACAACGTTCGAAAAGCCGGCTACCCGTATGCCAGGGTGGCCTGAGCCTGGTCAGTCTCCTAGACGAGCCTCAGGAGCACCCGAGACACCATTTGCGGATCGTGCGTACTATGATAGCTGGACTCCGCGTAGCCGCAGGCTATTACTGACCACGAAGATGGAGCTGAAGGCCATGGCCGCCGCCGCCATCCAAGGCACCAGGATACCCAGCGCAGCGATGGGGATGCCTGCGGTGTTATAGGCGAAGGCCCAGAATAAATTGGCCTTGATGGTGCCCATCGTCTTCCGGCTGAGTTCGATGGCCGCGGGAACGCTGCGCAGGTCCCCCCTCATGAGCACGATGTCGCCCACCTCCATGGCCACGTCGGTCCCGGTGCCGATGGCGATGCCGATATCCGCCTGGGCCAGCGCCGGGGTATCGTTGATGCCGTCGCCCACCATAGCCACCACGTGCCCTTCCTCCTGGAGCTTGGTCACCTCCGCAGCCTTGTCCTCGGGCAGGACCTCGGCCAGGACACGATCGATGCCCACCTGGTCAGCGATGGCCCGCGCGGTCCGCTCATTGTCGCCGCTGATCATGACCACGTCCAGCCCCATCTGCTGGAGTCGGGCGACGGCCTCCTGGGAACCCTCCTTCACGGTGTCCGCTACGGCGAGGACCCCTGCCACGTCGCCTTCCAAAGCCAGCACCACTGCGGTCTTGCCCTCCGACTGGAGGCGGTCCACATCCTCCCGGACTTTCTCCAGGGTGATACCGCTCTCTCTCAAGAACCTGAGGTTGCCCAGGAGAACCTGCTTGCCGTTCAGTCTAACCTTGATCCCCTGCCCCGCCACCGCTTCGAAGTCCTGAGCCTCTTCCAGAGACAGGCCTGCGGCTTGCGCGGCGTCCACGATGGCCTCCCCCAAGGGATGCTCAGAGCCTTTCTCCGCACTGGCCGCCAGCCGCAACACCTCATCCCTGCTCAACCCGCGATAAGCCACCACGTCCGTCACCTGGGGCTGTCCGCGAGTGATCGTACCCGTCTTGTCCAGCACCACCGTGTCCAGTGACCCGGCGCGCTCCAGGCTCTCCCCGCTCTTGATCAGGATGCCGTGCTCAGCGCCCTTCCCGGTACCCACCATCACCGCCGTGGGCGTGGCCAGGCCCAGGGCGCACGGGCAGGCGATGACCAGCACCGCCACCATATTGATCAAAGCCCTTTCCAGCCCAACCCCGCCGAGGAAGAACCAGCCCAGGAAGGTCAGGAGCGCCATGCTGATCACGGAAGGCACGAACACGCTCGCCACTCTATCCGCCAACCGCTGCACCGGCGCCTTGCTGCCCTGCGCCTGCTCTACCAGCCGGATGATCTGGGCCAGCACGGTGTCCTTGCCCACTTTGGTGGCCTGGAACTTGA
>CAZOBP010000249.1:0-3472 GCA_964577995.1 uncultured Anaerolineales bacterium | reverse complement strand
TTCTCCTGCCTACTGAGGATGAGCCCAGCGGCGGCTTCAGTCTCGTTCCTCCAAACCGACCGTCCGTGCTATTGAGCAGACCGGAGAAAGGTGATATAATGTTGGTCAAAGGCCGGTCCCGTGTGCTGGAACTTGGGCACGCGTTGAGGCGACTCTCTTGAGGTGCACTGTGGGCTCGAGCGAGGAGATTGGGGAGCGTCTGGAGCAGCTGCGGCGTCTACTTCGCTACCATTCCTACCGTTATCACGTGCTAGACGACCCCGAGGTCAGCGACGCCGAGTACGATGGGTTGATGGCGGAGTTGGGGGAACTGGAGGCCGCCTACCCCGATCTGGTCACGCCTGATTCGCCAACCCAGAGAGTCGGAGCGGAGCCTCTGCCGGAGTTCGAGAAGGTCGAGCATCAGCGCCCGCTGCTCAGCCTGGACAACGCCTTCGACGAGGAGGAGGTGAGGGCCTGGGAGAAGCGGGTACGCAGGCTTCTGGGGGACGGTGCCGACCTTAGTTACACGGTCGAGCCGAAGATCGACGGGTTGGCGGTGTCGCTGATATACGAAGACGGGCTTCTGGTTCAAGGTGCCACACGAGGGAACGGGTTCGTGGGAGAGGACGTCACCCAGAACCTGAGGACCATCCAGGCCATCCCTCTCAGGATCCCAGTGGCAGGCGATGAGCCAGCGCCTCGATACCTGGAGGCGCGAGGCGAGGTATACATGCCCAAAGACAGATTCGACGAGCTGAACCGGCGGCGAGAGGAGGCAGGAGAGCGACCTTTCGCCAATCCCCGCAACGCAGCGGCCGGGTCGGTGAGACAGCTAGATCCGTCGATCACTGCCACGCGCCCGCTGAGCATTCTGGCGTATGCGGTAGGGGCGGTGGAAGGGGTGACGCTGGGGACCCAATGGGACGCCCTCTCGTACCTCCGGCACCTGGGCTTTCCCACAGCGGGGAGCATAGAGCGCTGCCAAAACGTCGATCAGGTGCTGGACCTCTACGCGAGGTGGCTGGACCAGCGAGACGCACTGAACTACGATGCCGACGGTGTGGTGGTCAAGATTGACAGTTTCTCGCAACAGGAGACCCTGGGCGAGGTGTCTCATGCGCCTCGCTGGGCCGTGGCCTACAAGTTCCCCGCTCAAGAGGGCATCACCAAGCTGCTGCGCATCGGCATCAACGTGGGACGCACGGGCAGCCTTAATCCCTTCGCCGAGCTGGAGCCCGTTCAGGTGGGCGGGGTGACCATCCGGCACGCCACTTTACATAATGCGGATGATATCCATCGCAAGGACATTCGCGAGGGAGACACGGTCGTCGTCAAGCGGGCAGGGGATGTGATACCGCAGGTGGTAGGTGCGGTGAAGGAGTTGCGCACGGGCAGCGAGAGGGTCTTCGAGATGGTCAGGACCTGCCCGGTGTGCTGCGAACCGGTGGTGAAGCCTGAAGGGGAGGTGATGTATTACTGCATCAACGCCTCATGTCCGGCGCAACTTGTGGGGAGAGTGGAGTATTTCGCCTCGAGGGGTGCCATGGACATCGAAGGTTTCGGTGAGCGACTGGCTCAGACGTTCGTAGAGAGGGGCCTGTTGGGCGACGTGGCTGACTTCTACTCCTTGAAGAGAGACGGGCTCGTGGGGCTAGAGGGCTTCGCCGAGAAGAGCGCCGACAACCTGCTGGCGGCGATAGAGGCTTCCAAGGATCGGCCGTTGTGGCGTCTGGTTACAGGGCTGGGCATCAGAGGTGTGGGCGCGGTGGTGGCGCAACTCCTGACCAGGCATTTCGCTTCGCTCGAGGAGTTGATGGCGGCCAGCGAGCAGGATCTCCAGGGAATAGAGGGCCTGGGCCCCCATACCGCCAGAAGCATCGTTGATTTCTTCTCCCAGGAGCGAAATCGGCGCCTGATAGACAAGCTCAGGGAGGCGGGGGTACGAATGACCCGCCTTGCTGAGGAGGGAGCGCGCGAGGAAGGTCCGCTCACAGGCTTGACGTTTGTGATCACCGGTACGTTGCCCACTGTGAGCCGGGAGGCTGCCACGGAGTGGATCGAGTCCCAGGGAGGCCGTGTGGCTGCCAGCATGAGTGGGAATACCAGCTACCTCTTGGTGGGCGAT
Source organism: uncultured Anaerolineales bacterium (assembly GCA_964577995.1). Classification (GTDB taxonomy): domain Bacteria; phylum Chloroflexota; class Anaerolineae; order UBA7937; family B3-Chlor; genus JAUVXJ01. Next base: position 1,365 of record CAZOBP010000249.1, on the reverse strand, counting down.
CGACCGGGCAGCATGAAGGTTCGAAGAGCAAAGGAGCTTGGCGTAGCCTCGATCAGCGAGGGAGAGCTGCGGGAGCTCGTACGTCGTCAGTAGGTCGGGGGCACAGCTCCGGCGTGGAGCAGTCTCCGGGGCCAGACGTGGTAGGGATGGAAGGGAGAGTGCACGATGGAGCAGAGAGACCGGCACTCTGTTACCAAGGTAGAGGTACTGACGGTGGATCACCACCTGCTGGGCTACGTGGCCACGGCCGGCAGGCGCTTCTCGACCTGGCTCAACATCGGGGACGCGCCCACTCTGACCTTGGACAAGGTGGCTCTGAGGTCGCTACACGATGTGGGGAAGTCGGACGTACCCCTGGAGTACGTCTTGGTGAACAGAGACGCCATCGTGGCCGTCATCCCACGGGAGGCGCCCATTGTCACTATGGGCGTGGATCAGGATCAGCGGCCTCTGGAGTACGTGGAGAAGGAAAGGTACGCTGTAGTCATCAGCGTGCCTCCCTTCGCTGTCAGAGGTGAGATGCATCTGGCCAAGAGCGCCGATTTGCAGCGGGCGCTGATCTCTTTCCCCGGTGCCTTCATGCCCATCACCGAGGCCCGCATCGTATACACGCCCAATCCAGAACTGCTTTGGCAGGGAAGTGTGATCCTCATCAATCGAGACAAGGCTCAGCTATTCTGGCCTGCCCCCGAGCAGCGAAGGGCATAACAGGCGGCGCCGCGAGGATCGAAGAGGATCTTGCCCATGGAGTGTGCCGACGCTTACCTGACCGGTCGGAGGGTCTGCACCAGGGAGCTTTCTGTTCGAGCCCCGAGTACCTGCCACAGCGCCTCTGGGACAGACACGGACCGGTTCCGTGGAGAAGCCTATCCCCTGTCCGGTTGAGTGCGCGAAGGCCGTCGGTGCCGGTACGGGAAAAGGCCGGACCGTGGGTGCCGCCGGGGACAGGTGCACGCGGCGACCAAGGAATCGAATGGCGATGATACATTGGGGCGTGGCGGCTGAGGATGAGGATCGAGCAGCAGTTGCTGACTGGGAAACTAATCACCAGAGAGAACCGGTTCAGGGCCAGGGTCAGGCTTGGTAGCGAGGAGGTGGCTGCCCACGTGCCGAACTCGGGCCGCCTCAGCGAGCTATTCCGGCGTGACCGGCAGGTGCTTCTGGCGGAGGCCAGCGCACCCATCGAGTCACGGACTACGATCTGCTGATGGTGTTGCTTCCGACCACTCTGGTATCCATCGATGCTCGCCTGCCCAACAGGCTATTCGACGAGGCTGTTCAGAGGCGTGCCCTGCCCGAGTTCGACGGGCTGTCGTTGATGGACCGAGAGGTATCCTACGGCCATAGTCGGCTGGACTTCATGCT
>CAZOBP010000248.1:0-3489 GCA_964577995.1 uncultured Anaerolineales bacterium | reverse complement strand
GTCAACGAATGCCAAATCCCCGAGGGCGGAAAGGGGTTCTGTGGACTGCGCACCAACCAAGGCGGAAAGCTGGTTCACCTGGCAGGAAGCGCTGCCAGAGGTATCCTGCACTGGTATTACGATCCGCTGCCCACCAATTGCGTGGCGGCATGGGTGTGCCAGGGAAAGGATAAGCACGGCTACAACAACCTGGCCGTCTTCTACGGGGCGTGCACCTTCAACTGCCTGTATTGCCAGAATTGGCAGTACAGGAACATGTCTGCGGAAGAAAAGGCGATATCGGCGGAGGAGTTAGCCGAAGCAGCCGATTCGCGGACTTTCTGTGTATGCTACTTCGGTGGCGACCCGGCCGCCCAGATGCTCCACGCACTTGCGGCATCTAGGATCCTATCGAAGCGCGGCATCAGAGTCTGCTGGGAGACCAATGGCTCCATGCACCCCAGGCTGCTGGACAGGGCGGTGGAGCTCGCTGTGGAAACCGGTGGCTGCGTCAAGTTTGATCTCAAGGCCTACGACCCGAGCCTGCACACCGCTCTGACGGGCGTGAGCAACGAGCGCACGCTCAGCAATTTCGCCAGGGCGGCGCAGTGGATCGGTGAACGGCCGCAGCCGCCCTTGCTGGTAGCCAGTACGCTGTTGGTGCCGGGCTACGTGGACAGCCGGGAAGTGGGCCAGTTGGCAGCTTTCATCGCGTCCCTCGATCCCAACATCCCTTGCTCATTGCTGGGCTTCCATCCCCACTTTCTCATGCCGGACCTACCCTGTACGTCGGTGGGGCACGCGGACGAGTGCGAGAGAGCCGCCAGTGAAGCGGGCTTGATCAACGTCCACGTCGGCAATCGCCACTTGCTGTCGCGGGACTACTAGCCGGCTGAAACAGCGTTGGGGCGGACGAGAGAAGAAGAGAGAGCCGCCTCTTACCGACAGCGGCTCCCCCGATGAGGCAGAAGCTCCACCTCCAAGCCTACTTGTCGATTAGATCCTCTTTGAAGAGCTTCGCGAAATCGCCGTCGAAAGCACGCAAGAAACAGTGCACATCAAGGACGTCGTCGCCACTGATCGCGGGGAGGCTCTGCGCCCGCTCCAGTTCGTCAGGGCTGAGATCGGTGAGCAACTCCACCTGCTCGTCTTCCTTCACCATGGCCAGGATGATCCCTTGTGTGCCACAGTGATGGCACCAAACCATCAGCATCCAGAGCTCGTCCTGCTGACCCATGATCGTCACGTCGCTCTCGTCGTAGGGCTCTGAGCAAACAACGCACTTGATGTTCTCCAGAAGCTGCCTGACGAAGTCGTATTCAGGCGAGCTACTGTCAATCTTCCTCATCAGCAGTCTCTTCGCTCGTGGTTTCCTCGTCTTGTCCTACGACGTCCACCCGGATGCTGGGAGCAAGGTTGGACAAGAGCCGGATGGGGACCGTGTAGATGCCGAGCTGGCGTATTGGCTCTTCCAGTTCTATCTTGCGCCGGTCGACTTCGGCGCCGGTTTCCTCTTTCAGAGCTCGCGCGATGTCACCAGTGGTCACCGAGCCGTACAAGCGTTCCTTCTCGCCAGTCTTGGCAGAGATGGTGAGGGAGACCCCTTCCAGCTTGCTGGCCAACTCCTGGGCCTCTGTTTCGAGTTCCTTCTCACGCCGGGCCTCTGCTTTTCGTCTCTGCTCGAGTTGGCTCAAGGCCCCGTGAGTGGCTAGCACCGCGAGTCCTTTGGGAATCAGATGGTTCCGCGCGAAGCCCGGAGCCACCTTGCAGACGTCTCCGGCCCGACCCAGCCTGGCTACATCCTGTAGCAGAACAACCTCCATGAAGGCCACCTCTTTCCTAGTTCGTGGCCTACATTCTACAACAAAGGCCAGGAAAGCTCAAACGCAGAGCAGGTACGCCTGGGGACACGCAGCAGAAGCCCAGCCGTCAGGTGCCCTCTGACCTGGGCGCAGTCCCTATCGACATAGCGGTCCGGCGACGATGGGGGTCCTGTGGGCGTGTAACGGGTGTGTGATGGTCCCTTTCCCCTAGCTCAAGGGCGTGCGGTGTCGAGAGGCGGCAGGGGAACTGCTCCGGTATGGAGTTGTGTGTAGGGCAGACTAGTAGTTCGCCCTAGGGGTGTCGGTCGCTCGGTGACGGAGTGGTGCCCAGCCTCTGCGGTGTATGCTATAATAGCGGACGGTGTGGAGATGTCAGTCATGAGCTCGAGGGCATGGTGGGTGGCCTCGCGAGTTGGGCGCTGGAGAGGTGAGAGCGCCATCTGGGTCACGTTGCTCACTCTCCTCGCCTTCGTCCTTCGTCTTTGCAGGCTTGATTTCCAACCTCTATGGTGGGACGAGGGCTGGACGGTCTATTTCGCTACTTGCGGCATTGGCGAGATGATCGGCCGCACGGCGATCGACATCCATCCGCCATTCTACTACCTGGCGCTGCATTTCTGGGTCGTGCTCGCCGGACCGAGCGCGGCAGCGGTGCGCCTCTTCTCTGTTGTCGTTGGCACCTCGTCGATTCCCCTTCTGTTCCTGGTCGGCCGCCGTCTCTTTGGTCAGAAGGCTGGCTTGATGGCGGCCCTGGTTCTGGCCGTGGCCCCTTTCCACATCTACTACTCGCAGGAAGCCAGGATGTACGGCCTCGTCACGTTGCTGGTGCTTGCTTCCACCTGTTGCTTCCTGTCCATCCTGGAAAGGGATGAGACTCCCCATCGTCATTGGCCTAGGTGGCTGTTCTACATTGTGGTCACCTCTCTGGCTATGTATACGCAGTACTACGCAGCCTTCGTTCCGGTAGCACAGACTCTGTTCGTCCTTTTCCGCTCGCGGCGCTATAAGGGAGTGATCGGCAGGTGGGTGGCGGCGCAGATCGCTCTGGTGGTGGCCTACCTTCCCTGGTTGGCCTACGCGGGACCGAAGCTGGTGGCGTACGTGGGCAACAAGCTGGTGAAAGAAGGCGACGTGCCCGTAGACCTCTACACCTACTTCCAGGAGCATCTCGTCGCCTTCTCGGTTGGCCACCTGAGCGCGGCCAGATCTTATCTGTCCTGGTTCGCGGTTGTCTTCGTCGGGCTCGCGCTCCTGGGCGTCGCGGCAGGTGTGGCGTCTTCTCGTCGGAGGCCGTCGAACAAGGGGCAGGAACGGGACGCGGCGGTCTTCACTCTGCTCTACCTGCTCGTTCCGGTCACCCTGGGCTATGTGGTCAACCTGCGCTACCCTTTCACGTCTCCCGCGATCGAGCGCCTGTTTCTGCTTTGTGCTCCGGCCCTCTATCTCTTGGTTGCTGTGGGGCTATCCTGGCTAGGGGATCGTTTCCGCGTGGCCTGGCTTGCAGTATTGGTGGTAGTGGTGTTGAGCGGCCTGTCCATCAGCGACTTCTATATGGTAGAGCGGTACAGTGAGGAGGACTACCGCCCGCTGGTACAGAAGGTGCAAGCACTGGCTCGCCCCGACGATGTGGTGGTGGCCGTGCACCCGTGGCAGATAGGGTACTTCCGAGCATACTACGAGGGTGCCA
>CAZOBP010000247.1:0-3496 GCA_964577995.1 uncultured Anaerolineales bacterium | reverse complement strand
TCACAACTGTCAGGAAGCACGAAAGGAAGCAACGGTGCAAGAGAATCATCCGCTTGAGATCGTACTCATCGGAGGGTTTCTGGGGAGCGGCAAGACGACGCTCTTGAAAAGACTACTGGACTGGGAGATCGCTCAAGGGATCAAACCGGTCGTGATCATGAACGAATTCGGCCAACTGGACATCGACAGCCGTCTCATTGGCGACGGTCAGATCGAGATAAGACGGCTCTCCGGTGGCTGCATCTGCTGTGACATGAGATTGGCACTTACAGCGACTCTTGAAGAGCTGGCCCGGAGCTCGCCCGGTGCCCGCATCTACCTGGAAACAACGGGTGTCGCTGACCCGGCCGGAGTGCTCGAGGCCATAGCCCCGGTGGCCATGAAGGGCAAGATCATGGTCAAGAAGCTGTTGCTCGTCTACGACGCCAGCCTAGGCGAGGCGCTCCAGGAGAACCAGTATACGGCCCAGCGGCAGCTTCTGATGGCCGATGTCATCCTCATCAATCGCTGCGATACGGTCAGCCCGGAGGAAGTTGAGATCGCCGTCAGGCAGGTGGCCCAAGTCAAGCCCGACGTGCCTCTGTACCGTACGGTCCACTGCGATGTGGCGCCGGCTGAGATCATGGCTGGCGAGAGCGTGGCTGAATACCCATCGGCGATGCCGCCCAGCACTGACAACTACCGCAGTCTGGCCTTCGTCGCGGACAGACCCCTGAGCCGCAAAGGCTTTGAGGACTGGCCAGCAACTTGCCTGGCGACGTACTGAGGGTCAAAGGTTTCGTGCGGTTGGCCGACGAAGAGGGCCTTTTCGAGGTTCAGGCGGTGCGTCAGCAGCACAACATCGTCCCCTTCGAATCCTTGGCTCGCCACCGTTCGGTGCTGGTAGCTATCGCCCATCCTCAGGATTCGGACAGTCTGCTTGAGACGCTGGAGGAATGCGCGGAGAGCAGCTAGCTGGGATTCGGGCGGTAGCGGCCCAATCGCTGGACGTGCTGTTGCTCGGTAGTATCGGGCTCTCCCAACACGGGAGAGCCCTTTCTGCTTCCAGGGAGAGTCCTGCGGACCGCGAGAACGCGGGCAACACGAGACTGCCACGGATTTCGAGGAGCCACACCTCAGCCGCAAGTGGGGCAGCAACAGGTGGCATTGCAGTACACTTGTCGCCGAACGATGGATTCTGCGGTGGAGCGTTGCCATGTCGTCCCAACAGACGGAAGAGGTACTTGACAAGTAGTCGCGAATGCGGTATAATGGGATGAGAGCGCTCCCAACGGTTGGCTGCTTGGATGGAATTGAGCGGGGCACAACGCGGGTTTTTTTAGAGGGCTATGGGAGCGCTCCCAGGGAGACGCTGTGGCGCGCACACTCGAGGAAGTAGCCCGACTGGCAGGGGTATCTCGTTCCACTGTCTCTCGTGTGATCAACGACCACCCCAACGTTAGGGCCGAAACCAGGGAGCTCGTGTGGGAGGCCATCCGCGGGTCGGGGTACCGGCCGCACGCTGTCGCGCGTAGCTTGGTTACCAAGCGGACGCAGATTGTCGGGATGGTGATCCCGGAAGTAGTGACCAACCTCTTCACCGACCCCTTCTTCCCCATACTACTGCGCGGGGCGACGGAGGCGTGCAACGAACACGGGTATCAGCTCATGTTGTCGTTGTTCTCTTCTTCGGCGGACCGGCAGGAGATCTATCAGGGCTTGGTGCGTAACGCCTACCTGGATGGCGTGATCGTGGCTTCTGCTGCGGTAGAGGATCCGCTCATCTCCGATTTGCTGCGAGATGGAGTGCCCTTCGTGTCCGTGGGACGCTCTCCCATTGAACGGGTGCATTCTGTGGACGTAGACAGCGTAGGGGGGACACAGATGGCGATGGGTCATCTGATCCGCCTCGGGCATCGGCGCATTGGCACGATCGCCGGCCGTCCGGATATGACCGCCGGGCAAGATCGGCTGGAGGGCTACCGCCGGGCGTTGGGGTCCCACGGAATCGCAGTGGACGAGGATCTGATCGTTGAGGGGGACTTCACGGAGAGTAGCGGGATGGCTGGGATGCAGCGCCTGCTGCGAGCCGAGCCCAGTGCTGTTTTTGTGGCCAGCGACATGATGGCGGTTGGCGCACTGAGAGCCTTGCGACAGGCTGGTCTGCGGGTTCCTGAGGACATCTCTCTGACCAGCTTCGATGACATCCCCATGGCCTCGGCGACCGAGCCGCCGCTCACGACCGTACGTCAGCCTATTGGGCGGATGGCTGCGCTGGCTGTGGAGACTCTGCTCGACTTGATCGAGGCTCCTGGATCCGGGCCTCGGCGGATCGTTCTACCGACCGAGTTGGTGATCCGCGAATCATGCTCTAAGAAGGAGGTGGTGAATCCTTGAGATTGACGCCGGATGTGTGTGTTGGTTGGTCCGTTTGCACGTTCTTGGGTAGTATCTAGGAGGAGAGAGAAATGCGTAAGCTACTGTCGGTGTTGCTGAGTGTGTTTGTGATCAGCAGTCTCCTTCTGACTGCCTGTGGTGGTGGGGCGGTGCCCACGGAGGTGGCCACAGAAGAGCCCACGGCACCCACTCCCACCATGGCAGCAGAGCCAGAGCCCACAGAGGAGCCTACGGTTGTTACGTACGAAAGGAACGAAACCCTGTACACCACTGGAAAGCAGTGGGGCCCGCCGTCGAACTGGAACCCGGTGATGACCTGGGCCTATGCCATGGGGACAGTCTCGTTCTGCTATGAGACTCTGTTCCTGTATGACCCCCTCGCCGACGAATTCATACCCTGGCTCGCGGAGAGTGGGGAGTGGACGAGCGACACTGTGTATGAGGTGACGCTCCGCGAGGGCATCAACTGGACCGATGGCGAACCGCTCACGGCTGAAGATGTCGTGTTCACCTATGAGCTTGGCAACTTCCCTACAGTTCCCTACACTACACTGTGGAACTGGTTGGAGAGTGTCGAGGCGGTTGGTGACTACGGCGTGAAGTTCACCTTCTCCGAGCCCAACTATCAGGAATGGGACTTCTTGCTGTACCAGACGGGAATAGTGCCCCAGCACCTGTGGGAAGGGAGGACGGAGGAGGAGGTCGCCACCGGAGCCAATGAGAACCCTGTGGGCTCGGGTCCATACCTGTATGAGACACATAGCGAAGATAGGATGGTATGGGTTAGAAACGACAACTGGTGGGGGAAAGACCTGCTTGGACTGTCGTTCGCTCCCAAGAGGATCGTCGATATCGCCAACAGCAGCAACAACGTTTCTCTCGGTATGGTGCTCCAAGGCGGTATCGATCTCAGCAACAACTTCCTCCCAGGTGTGGCATCGCTGAGAGATCCAGGAAGGGGCTATGGTATTCAGACGTATTTCCCGGAGACCCCGTACATGCTGTCTGGCAACACGGCTTGGCTGGTCTTGAACCTGACGAAGCCGCCGATGGACGATCCGGCGTTCCGCAAAGCGCTGGCCTTCTCCATCGACGTGGACAAGATCGTCAACGTGGTCTA
>CAZOBP010000246.1:0-3530 GCA_964577995.1 uncultured Anaerolineales bacterium | reverse complement strand
CAGCAGAGAGAACTGCAGAGCAGGAAAGGATGCCTCGGTTCACCCGCGAGATAGGCGCTTCCATTCATCTTTCCCTCACCGCAGTAGTCATCGAGTACACGCAGTGCTATGACACTTGTCCTAGGACGAGGGCCAACCCGGCTTCCTGAGAGCGGCTGTGATCAGACGGTTCAATCTGTCCGACATCCTATTGGTCCGAAGACTCCAGGAAAAGGTCGTCTGTCTCGATCTGGAGACGGCCCTGCTCTGGTCTCCTGCCCCGCTGTCGCTGGCCCTGCTGGGGTGTCTCTCTCTGACACAGGGCCGGAGCACCACCTTCGTCGAGGATGACCATTCCGTCGACCAGCGCGCAGCCGGATTCCTCCAGGCCTGGGATCGAGCCGCCAGCCTCGCATGCGACGTGGAGTTCGTGTCGCCTTTCCTCGACGGCTCGACCGCTACGGCCCAGCTTTGGTGCGATCTGTTGCAGCACTTGAGCGTCGTCAAGGGCGAGTCGGGCCTCCAGCGCATCTTCGCCAAGGTTCCGGACGATGGCCAGTCCGCAGAGGTCTTCCGACACGCAGGTTTCAGCGCCTATGCTCGTCGGTATGTCCTGCGGCTAGATCAGCTTCCTCAGCATTTGCCAAGCCCGAGCAGCACGCACCTTCGTCCGGCAGAGGAGCGCGATGTTAGCGCCTTGAAACGCCTGCGAAGCTCACTGACTCCCCGGCTGGTACAGCAAATCGAGGGAGGAACGGAGGTCGAAAGGGACCCCACCGCCCTGTTGCCCTGGTGGATGAGCCGAGAAAGGAGCGAATACATCTGGGAAGACTCTGGTGAGATCCGCGCGCACCTTCGCCTCTTCACCGGTCAAGACGGTCACTGGCTCCGAGTCCTACTCCAACCCGGGCCCTCTGAAAGGGCAGAACTGGTCCTGTCCGAGCTCTTGTCCATGCTCGTACCAACCGCGGATCGACCTCTCTACTGTGGCGTGCGAGAATACGAAGGCGGGCTACGGCCAACTCTGGAGACACTGGGCTTCGCGCCCCTGGCCTCAGAGCTACTCATGACTCGGCAAACCACAGCCCCCGCCAGAATCCCGGCGGAGAAACTGAGCCCAGCGCTGGAAAAAGGCGTGGAGACAGCGACGCCCATATCGACCAGCAACCGTTGCCAGGATACGACCTAGAAGCTCTCTATCGCTCACGATGCTTCTGCCACGGCAACAACCATCTTGTGAGGTACACTGACTACATGCAGCAGGAGATAACAGACGATCTCGATGCCCTTATCGAGGTGCTGCCCCCTCAGCTACGCGAGGCCTTGCGAGACTTGAACCAGGAGGAGGAACTACTGGAAGTCATCCTCGACCTCGGCCGCGTGCCCGAGGCCCGCTTCGTGAATCGTGAAGTGATCCTGGATCCAACCGAGGTCAGTGAGGAGGATGTCGACTACGTCGCGTCTCGCATCGGTCGCTTCGGCGATGACAACAGGGCAGGCCTGGAGCGCACCCTTCACCGCATCTCGGCCATCCGAAACCGGGAGGACAAGATTGTGGGCCTGACCTGTCGCGTGGGGAGAGCCGTCTACGGTACCATCGACATCATCCGCGATATCGTGGAGTTAGGCAACAGCACCCTCCTGCTGGGGAGACCCGGCGTGGGCAAAACCACGATGTTGCGCGAGGTGGCGCGCGTGCTTGCCGACAAGAAAAGGGTTGTGATCGTGGACACCAGCAACGAGATAGGCGGCGACGGCGACATTCCCCACCCAGCCATCGGCAAGGCCCGGCGTATGCAGGTCAAGACACCGACCATGCAACACGCGGTGATGATCGAGGCTGTGGAGAACCACATGCCGGAAGTGATCGTCATCGATGAGATAGGGACCGAGCTTGAAGCAGCCGCCGCGCGTACCATCGCGGAACGAGGAGTCCAACTGGTAGCCACAGCTCACGGCAATACTCTCGACAACCTGATGATGAACCCCACCCTGGCGGACCTCATTGGAGGGATTCAGTCCGTCACCCTGAGTGACGAGGAGGCCCGGCGACGGAGGACTCGAAAGTCCATCCTGGAGCGCAAAGCTCCCCCCACCTTCGATGTGGTCGTCGAGATCCAGGACTGGGAGCGGGTAGCTGCGCGCCACGACGTCGCTGAGGCTGTGGACGCCATTCTGGAGGGCCGTTTCCTCCCGCCTGAGATCCGCTACCGCGACGAGGAGGGCGAGACACACATCGAGGAGATGCCCATCCCCACCGCTGAAGAAGAACCATCACCCCTGATCCGCAGGGAGAAGGTGCTGCGTCATCGTCCCCTCGCCATCTATCCCTACGGTGTCAGCCAGCACCGCCTCCAGCAAGTCGCCAAGGACTTGAAGGTGCCAGTCAGGATTGTGGACGACGTCGTCGACGCAGAGGCGGTCTTCACCCTGAAGAACTACTACCGCAAGCGACCGCACAACATCAGCGAAGCCGAAAGGAAGGGGATACCTATCTACGTCTTGCGCAGCAACACCGTCACGCAGATGGAGAGCGTCCTGGCCGACATCTTCGGGGTGCAGGTGGACCTGGACCCACTGGCAACCGCGGCGGAAGAGACCCAAAAGGCCATAGAGAGGATCCTGTCCGGAGCGCGCTCTGCAGAGCTATCACCCCAGAACTCGTATGTTCGCCGCTATCAGCACGAGATGGCACGCCAGGCCAACCTCTACTCGCGCAGCAGAGGAAAAGAACCTAACCGCCGGGTCAGTATCTTCCCCAAGAGGTAGTTGGAGAGTTCACTGCGTTGTTCATAACGTTCGAGGGTCCCGAGGGCAGTGGGAAGACCACCCACGCCCGTCTGCTCTATGAGTATCTGCGAGACGAGGACTATCCGGCCGTGCTTACCCGTGAGCCGGGCGGCACGCGCATCAGCGACAAGGTGCGTGAGATCCTTCTCGATCCTAACCACACAGACATCCTGCCGCGGACCGAGATCCTGTTGTTCTCGGCGTCGCGAGCGCAGCTTAGCGAAGAGTTCATCCGCCCACACCTTGACCAGGGCGACATCGTGATCTGTGACCGATATGCTGACTCGACCATGGCCTACCAAGGTCACGGGCTGGGCCTGGATCTGGGGACGCTGCGTGCAATAACCGCTTTCGCCACTGGAGGCCTGACACCGGACTTGACACTCTACCTGGATATCCCGGTGGAAGAGGGACTGAAGCGCCGACTCGGCCTGACCAGTGACAGCGAGCTGCCCGGTCCCGGAACTCAACTGGCCCTCTTCAACAAGTGGGATCGACTGGACATGAAGGAAGTAGAGTACCATAGACGGGTACAGAAAGGATACGAACAGTTGATGCAGGACGAGCCGGGAAGATGGCACAGGATCAACGCTCGCCGCTCCCTTGAGCAGGTTCAAGACGACGTCCGGCACAAGGTCTTGTCCGTACTGGAGGGCAGTTCATGAGAGTAGTCTGCACGGGTTCCTCGGGTTCTGACCGTATGGGTTACCTTCAGGGCGTTCAGGAACTTGCCCGGGAGAACGGGGTGGCTCTGGAGATCT
>CAZOBP010000245.1:0-3549 GCA_964577995.1 uncultured Anaerolineales bacterium | reverse complement strand
CGTGCTCTTCAGCCTGCGATCTGTGGGGCAGAATGGTCAGAATCGTCGCTCACGATGATGCCCTAGCAGGGGAAACCGCGCTGGTCTCATTCGATGGGACCGCAAATGAGACAGATGAGTTTGTCGTGAGCGCACCATTCGAGCCTGGTGAGTATACGTGGACGGCTGTGTTCCCGGGGCAAGAGAAAGCTGGCGTCTTGCATGAGGAAAGCTCAGCGTCGTTCTCGTTCGTCGTTGAACCGCACGCCACGAGCGTCGAGGTTTGGGATGTGCCTTCCCCGATTGCCCTCGGCGACGAGTTCAAGATCAAGGCCGGGGCCCAGTGCTCTTCTGAATGTAGCCTAGCGGATCAGAAGATCGAGATCTACGACCACGAGGGAGCAGAAGTGGCGACGGGCATGCTGGGTGAAGCGCCTTGGTCCGGTACGACCGCTCTGTATTGGGCTGAGGTGGAGCTCAAAGCCCCAGGCATAGAGGGAAGGCACAGGTGGACGGTCAAGTTCCCGAGGCCAGACCCGGAATCCCCTCACGAGGAGGCTTCCCATACCTTCACGTTCGTAACCGCAGGGCAAGCCGAGTGTGTGGTAACAATAGAGGTAGTTGACAAACATACCAAAACCCCGAATGCGAATGCTCGTGTTCGACTCCGGCCATATCTGTATAGGGGCTCGACATACGTGACGGAAACTGACGAAGGTGGAGTGGCGAGGCTGAAGGTGCCCAGAGGCAAGTACCAACTCTATGTGTGGGGCGACGAGTACGAGAAGGTCGTGCCGAGTGTCAAGGTGGACAGTGATCTGACCAAGAAGGTGGAACTGTCAGCCCCGCTGAGTTCTTGGAGGCAGCTTCCCCGGTAGTCTGCAGCACGGGTGGGTATCCGGCCCTCTTGCCGGTGGGCAAGAACGCTGCGGCGGAGGAGCCCTGGGCGTAGCGCGCGAGCACACTGTCATGCCCAACACAGTAGTAGACCGGGGAGGGCCCCTAGCAATCGGGCTCTCCCTCTTGTCCTTTTGCCCTTGAGGGCGCGCGGGCAGGTGATCCGATCAGGGCTCGTTGTGGTACCCCTGTTCCGTGAGTTGACAAGCGGTCCCGTATAGTGTATAATGCGGGGTACCAAGGCTGCGCATTTGCTACGCTGGGACCGAGCAGGCGTCGCCGGTGGGGCAGCTGGGGTGCACATGGTGTATGTGTCTTCCGTGTTGATTACGGGTCCAAGTAGCGACAGTGGAGTACTAGCATGGGGAGGTCTTCCTGAAGCATGTCGAAGAAACGGACCATGATGATCATTGTGCTATGTGTAGTGGTGGTCGTAGGGGGCGTTGGAGCGGCCTATTTGTGGAACTACCATGAGGAACCAGAGTTCTGCGCGACCTGCCATATCATGGACCCCTATCTGGAGACCTGGCAGTCAGCCGAATACGGAGCGGGAGCCCATGCCGAGTACGAGATAGAGTGCCTGGACTGCCATGTGCCCACTTTGGAGCAGCAGGTGCACGAACTGGTGGTCTATGTTCAGGGCGACTACGAGATCCCTCTTAGCGAACTGAAGTACCCCAAGGAGAGCTGCTACGAGTGCCACGAGCATGGCACCTACGAGGAGATCGTAGAGATGACGGCCGAGTTGGAAGAGACGGTGGGCGCCAACCCCCACGCCTCTCATTACGGAGAGATGGAGTGCCGTCTCTGCCACAAGATGCACAAGGAATCCGAGGACTACTGCGCCCAGTGCCACGCTTGGGGGTGGCAGGTGCCTTAGTGGCACCGGCGGCAGTGCTGTGACGAATTTGCAGAAGGAACACACTTCAAAAGGAGGTCAGAATGACACAAGAGGACAGAACACGGATTCAAGTCTCTCGTCGTGATTTCGTCAAGGGAGCGGCGGCAGGGGCTACACTCCTGGCGGGCGCGACCGCCATGTCGGGCTGCGGCTCGGCGGCCCCTATCCCGGCGTCCGGCATGCCGGAAGCGTGGGATGGCGAGGCCGATGTGGTCATAGTGGGCTTTGGAGGCGCCGGAGCGGCTGCTGCCCTCGAGGCGGCTGGGGCCGGAGCCGAGGTGTTGGTCCTGGAGAGGACGCCGACAGGCGGCGGCAGCACGGCGATATGCGGCGGCATCATCTACATGGGAGGAGGCACGCAGCTACAGACCGCGCTGGGCTTCGATGACACCCGAGACAACATGTACAACTACGTCCTGGCGGCCGCAGGAGACGGGGCTGACGAGGAACTGGTGGGGCTTTTCTGCGACAAGAGCCTCGAGCTGTACGATTGGGTGACCGGCCTCGGCGTCCAGTTCAACGAGTCCTTCATGGAGATGAAGGCGGCCGGGGATCCCACCGGCGATGGCTTGCTCTATTCGGGCAACGAGAAACAGGCCAGCTACAAGGCGGTAGCCGATCCCGCCCCCAGGGGCCATGGCGCCTTTGCCGATGGATATGTGGGTGGCCATGCCATCTTCGCGCCCCTCAAGGCAGCCGTGGAGGCATCCGGCGCCGAAGTACTATACGAGGCACTGGTCAGCAGTCTGGTGGTGGATGCTGACGGCCGCGCCGTGGGCGTGGAGGCCGAGGTCGACGGCGAGAAGAAGTACTTCAAGGCCAACAAGGGCGTGATCCTGTGTGCAGGGGGATACGCCGCGAACGCGGAGATGGTTGCGCAACACTGCCCAGAGTGTCTGCGATGCGCCGTCAACGTCGGGACACCCGGTGATGACGGCAGCGGGATCAGGATGGGCCAGGGCGCGGGGGCCGACGTACGGATGTTGAGCGAGACGGCACCTTTCGCCTTCGTCTACGGGTCCGCTGAGTGCTTGTGCAGGAGCATCTTGGTCAATGGCAAGGGGCAGCGCTTCGTGGGCGAGGACAACTATGGTGAGTGGATCGGGGACATGATCGTCAGAGATCACCACGTGGGCTTCCTGATCCTGGACGACGCGGTCTGGGGCATGGTTCCCGATGCTGCGAAGGAGAGTCTGACCGTTGTGGCCCAGGCGGACAGTGTGGGCGAGTTGGCGGCGGGGGTTGGCATCGTGCCGGGGCTGCTGGAGAACACGGTGGAGCTGTACAACGAGTTCGCCGCGAATGGCGAGGACCCCCTGTTCGGGAAGGACAGCGCCTATGTGGTTCCCCTGGAGACGCCTCCCTTCTACGCCCTGTTCTTTGGCGTGGAGGCCACGGCCTTCTTCACCAATGGCGGGCTTCGGATCAACGCCAAGAGCCAGGTCCTTGACGCGAACGGCGAGCCGGTTCCGGGTCTTTACGCAGCGGGCCGGAACGCCTTCGCCATCCCGGCGCGACACTACGTCGCCAGTGGCGTGTCGGTAGCCGAGGTCCTCACTTTCGGCAGAATAGCGGGCCAGACGGCGGCTGCCGAGGAGGGTTCGGCCTAGGCTGCTACTGCCACTTCGTCGTGGCATAGAAAGGCAAACGGGCGCCTGTGACATCGGGCGCCCGTTGTTGTGTCCCAGACCGCTCTGTGGTGCGCCAAGCGTCGCGGCCGACTTCATTGGTAGTGTGGGCTCTAGCGAACGTGGTGATGAGATGAGTGCCAG
>CAZOBP010000244.1:0-3550 GCA_964577995.1 uncultured Anaerolineales bacterium | reverse complement strand
CGCTGCCCAGGGAGGTGCCGCCGAACTTGTGTACGATCATTTCCTCGCCTCCCCGCTACGACTGGATTCCATCGAGGGCCTGACTCAGGTCCGAGATCAGGTCCTCGGGATCTTCGATACCGACTGCGTAGCGCACCAGGTTGTCCTTGAGGCCGGCCTCCTGGCGCTCGGCGCGGTCCAGCGAATACAAGGCTGCCGGTTGCTCGACGATGCTCTCGACACCGCCCAGTGTGGGACCGATGTAAGGTACGCGCAGGAGGTCCACAAGGCGCGAGGTTCGGTCCCCGTCACCCTGGATCTCAAAACTCACGACGCCGCCGAAACCGGCCATCTGTCTGCGCGCCAGCTCGTGCTGTGGGTGGCTGGGCAGACCGGGGTAGTACACGCTGCGGACTGCTTTGTGGCCCTCCAGGAACATAGCGATGCGCTGGGCGTTGTCGTTCTGGCGCTGGACTCGCAGTTCGAGCGTCTTCAGGCCTCTGAGCAGGAGGTAGGCGTCGTGAGGACTGGCCACACCTCCCAGCACTTTGCGGGCCTCCTCAATCTGGGACAAGAGACGGCTCGACCCGACGACGGTCCCCGCCAGCAGGTCGTTGTGGCCGCCGAGGAACTTGGTGGCGCTGTGAATGACCAGGTCCACGCCGTGCTCCAACGGGCGTAGGTTGACCGGGGTAGCGAAGGTGCTGTCGATGATCGTAGTGATGCCGTGCGCCCTGGCGGTCTCCACCATGGAGGACAGGTCCATGACGAACAGGTAAGGATTGGTGGGCGTCTCCGAGAAGAAAAGGCGCGTGTTGGGACGGATGGCACTTGCCAAGGCGTCAGGGTCATCGACAGGGACGAACGTGGTCTCGATTCCCCAGCGCGTGAGGAACGTCGTGGCGAATTCTCGGGTCCTGTGGTACGCATCTCGCACCATGACCAGGTGGTCACCAGCCGATAGCAGGGCGCCAAGGGTGGTGGTAATGGCACACATGCCACTGGGGAAGAGAAGTGCCCGATCGCCGCCTTCGAGGACGGCCACCTTCCGTTCCACGGCGCTCTGCGTGGGGTTGCCGTATCGACCGTAATCCACCCGCGAGGGCATGTCACCAGTCGCTTTCTGGCGCATGAACTCCAGAATCTCTGCGGTATCCTCGAAAGTGTAGGTCGAGGTCTGCACAATGGGGGTGGTCAGCGCGCCATAGGGCTTGGGCCTCTCCTCACCGGCGTGTACCGCCTGCGTGGACAATCGGCCGGTCATGACAACTCTCCTCTCTGGTCTTCTCTTGACCAACGCCATCGAGGCGTCCCATTCGAGAGGGGAGAGGCGCATGAAAAAGCCTCTCCAGCGGGGCTAGGTTTGCTGAAGAGGCACGAAACGCTGCCGTGTTCTCATCTCTCAGCACCCGCCGCCGGGTCTGACGGAATTGGCACCATGGCCTGCTGGTGTCGCACGCCTGGTTGCCGAGGTTTCACAGGGCCGGTCCCTCCACCTCTCTGGATGGGATTTCTCTCATCGGCTGGTATTCAATTGGCGACCATGTTACCATAGTTGTTAGACGATGTCAAATCGCCAGGCCCGTTCTTACCTTAAATCTCCGAGCCGAAGGTATTGCTTCTCCACGTCCTGCTGCTCTCTCCTCGCCAAGAGCCAACATCCCGTCTTCTGAGTGTGTCACTCATGTGGCTGATGCGAGATGGGATGGAGCACCCACTCTGCTCGTAGCCGCACGGCATGCCGTGCGGCTACGAAGGTATGGGGAGAGCCCCAGCGTCCATGAGAGAGGCCACGAAGGTAGGGGGAGAGACCCGCGTCCATGGGGGGAGTGGGAGAATGGTCTTCGACACCTCCCGTTGCGAAGGGTTGCGAAGTATGATAGAACAGGAACCGGAATCAAGGCGTTTGTTGCACCCTGGGCCTCGGAGGCAGGAATGGGCTACATCCTCGTAGTGGATGACGAACCCACCATCGTCACCGTCGTGCGGGAGCGCCTGGAGCGTGATGGCTTCTCTGTGAGGGCCGCAGCCAGCGGCGAGGAGGCACTGGCGATCATGGAGGATAACCCCGCAGAGCTCATCGTGCTCGACCTGATGCTCCCGGGCATGGATGGCTTTGAAGTCCTGCGCCGCCTGCGGGGCCAGGGAGGCACGGTTCCCGTGGTGGTGCTGACGGCCAGAGACGAAGACGTGGACAAGATCGTGGGTCTGGAGTTGGGGGCCGACGATTACCTGGTGAAGCCCTTCAACCCCCGAGAGTTGACGGCACGCATCCGCGCCGTGCTTCGCCGCCAGCACGAGGTGAAGGCGCTGGAGGCCGAAGTCACAGAGATGCGAGCAGCTCTGGGGAGTCCCGAGCGCGAGGAAGGGTTGCGTTTCGACGAGGCGCGCCGCGGTGCATGGTTTCGGGGAGAGCTTCTGGAGCTTCGTCCCAGGGAGTATAGCCTGTTGAACTTCCTGGCGCGCCACAAAGGTCAGGTGTTTACCCGGGACGCGCTGCTATCGCACGTGTGGGGATACGAGAGCAACATCGACGAGCGCACGGTGGACGTCCACGTACGGCGTCTGCGGAGCAAGCTAGCCAGCGTTGACCCTGATGCGGAGGTGATCCTCACCGAGTGGGGTGTGGGCTACCGGCTTGCGGAAGACGTGTGAGAGGCCACTGTGAGGGACGGAGAACCACGTCGATGGCGGAGTCTGACCTGGCGATTGGCGGCGGCCTACTCGCTGACCACGTTGCTGATCGTGGCCGCGTTGGGTTTCGGTGTGCACTGGTTGACGGCCTACTACCTCAACGAGCGACTGGACTCGGAGCTCGAGGCGCAGGCTGACTTCTACGCAGCGTATGCAGTTCAACTCGCTCCTGACGCGACGACGCTGGCTGCGGTGGGTCCGACCATCGTCAGCCTCTTCGCCCCGCAGTCGGATCTGAACGTAAGGTTCTTCGCCGTCAGCAATGGAGCTCTGTTGGCTGCCACCCGCGATATTGGGCCGGAGCCCAGCCACGAAGCGCTGCTGGAGCTGCGCTACCGGAGCCCGGCGTTGTTCACGCGGCCAAGTGTGGACCTGCCCCATAGGCGCTACGCTGCCACCCCCGTGATGGTGGGAGACCAGGTTATCGGGGTCGTTGAAGTCTCCCGATCCACGCTCGGTGTTGAAGGTTTTCTGGCCACGCTGCGCCAGATTCTTCTTGTGGTCGTCGTGGTGGCCGTTGCGCTCTCTTTTCTGGTCAGCCTGTTGTTGGCCCGGCAGGTAAGCCGGCCGGTGCTGGATATGGAACAGGCCACGCGCCGCATCGCCGAGGGAGATTTGGACGTTCGGCTGAGGGACTACCGGTCTGACGAGTTGGGGCATCTGGCCGAGAGCATCAACTGGATGACCGAGCGCCTGAAGGACCTGGAGGAAACAAGGTCGCAGTTCATCAGCGAGATCTCCCACGACCTACGAACACCGCTGGCGGCCATCAAGGGTATGCTCGTCAACCTCATCGACGACGCGGAGCCTGAGACTCGCGCATCGTTGGAGACCGTCGAGCGAGAGACGGACCGGCTGATCCGGCTGGTGAACCAGC
>CAZOBP010000243.1:0-3578 GCA_964577995.1 uncultured Anaerolineales bacterium | reverse complement strand
GACGGAAAGCCGGTGGAGACGCTGGTGGGCTGGATGCCCAAAGAGCAGTTGATGAAGAAGATCAGCCCCTATGTGGAGACGGGATAACTCTTCCATCGTAGAGGCAACAGGGGCCGCCAGATTCCCAACACGGGATCTGGCGGCTTTTTCGTTTGTGGAAGCGGTGTGGGGGAGAAGCAGTACTCCGCCCACGAGCCAGGTGTTTCCCTGTAGGGTTCGCTCGATCCAGCATCCTCCAGCGCTCCCACTGCTGCCCCTTCTGTACTTGACAATCGGATAGAAATATCTTATTATGTACGTGAAAGCGGAGATACGGACATCCGTCTCGACAGGGAGCGTGTACGCTCTCTTGGTTGCGCGCGAGGAGGTGGGACAAGTGGACAAGGCTCTTCAAGAGGAGATAGACCAGCTTCACGCAGGACTGTGCCAGTGCCTAGCCGACCCCAGGAGGATCTCTATTCTGTATGCCTTGAGCGAGGGGCGGAAGAACGTCAGTGAGCTGATGGAGGCGCTGGACATGAATCGTGCCACCGCCTCACGTCACCTGAAAGTGCTGAGGGACGGGTCCATGGTCAACACTGAGCGCGAGGGGGTAAGCATCTACTACTCCCTGGCGGACGAGAGGGTCATCAAGGCGCTCGACTTGCTCCGAGAGGTGTTGGCCCAGGTTCTGGCCCAACGTAAGGCGCTGGCCGAAGCCCTGGAATAGGGTGCACAAACTCTCAGGTGTGGGTCATTGCTTGTCAAGCAAGCAGCATATCAATAGGAGGCGTAGGAAATGAGCGCAGATTTGGTAGTGGACAAGACGGTGGATTACAGGGGTCTGTTCTGCCCCATGCCCATAGTCAAGATCGCAGGGGCGATCAAGGAGATGGAGGTTGGCCAGGTGCTGGAGATGCTGGCCGACGATCCAGGCTCCAAGGCCGACATGCAGGCGTGGACGCGCCAGACTGGTCACCAGCTACTGGATGTACGGGAAGAGGGCGGCGTGTTCAAGTTCCACGTCCGTCGCAAGAGTTAGTGGAGGAAGATAGGGACATGGCTGAGAAGAAGAGACTGGCCCTGGTGGCCTCCAAGGGGTCGCTGGATCAAGCGTATTCCCCGTTGATCCTGGCTACCACGGCGGCGGCTATGGGTTGGGAGGTGGCGGTATTTTTCACCTTCTTCGGGTTCGACATCATCAACAAGAAGAGGATGCACGCCCTCAAGGTCTCTCCGATAGGCAACCCGGCCATGCCGGAGCCTATACCGGCGATACCTATGAAGGTCCCTAACTTCATCGGCACCATCCCGGGGATGACTCACGTCGCCACGGCGTTCATGAAGAGCTGGATGGGGAGGGCCAAGTTGCCCAGCATCCCAGAGTTCGTGGAGATGGCCAAGGAGATGGGGGTGCGTCTCATCGCCTGCGCCATGACTATGGGGGTGATGGGCATAGACGAGAAGGATCTGATAGAGGGTGTGGAGCTGGCCGGTGCAACAGCGTTCCTGGACTTCGCCGCCGACGCCGACGTGACTCTCTACATCTAGGACCTGAGCTGTGGGAACGGCGCTATGGGGAAGGCTATGCGCCTGCGCCCCGGTGACCGGCTAGACACGGCGAAAGGAGATTGGCCATGAGCGAGGAAGAAACAAAGAGCATCATGTATGTCCAGACGCACGGGCTGGACGAGCCGGGCAAGAGCATGGGCACCCTGGAGAGTGGAAAATGGGTGGGACCCATCCCCGCGCCGGTCTCCGGGGAGATCCTGGCTATCAACGAGGCGGTCACGGCCAATCCCTCCCTGGTCAACGATGATCCCTACGGCGAAGGGTGGATCGTCAAACTCCGGCCCTCCAACGCGGACGAGGACAAGGCCGAGCTGGTGACCGGTCGGGCGGCCGTCGAGGCCTTCCAGCAACTGATGACAGAGAGAGACATCTCCTGCCAGTAGCCCTCCCACCCACCACCAACGCACCCCTGTAGGGCAAGCGGTAGGCTTGTCCTACTTGCCGTGATCCATCTTCGTGTTCGTGATGGGTCACCTTCCTCCGTTTTGCGACCTCAGTTGGCCCTCGAACCTGTTGCAGCTCAGGACAGAGCAGGCTGGTCTGCTTGGCCCTGCCAGGCGCAGAGGCCAGGCACGAGCTGCTTCGCGACACGCCCGACACCCTTGGGTTTGCCCACACGCCTGTCCGAAGAGAACTCCCAGGGCAGCGATCTTCGAGCAGATGCTGCCACGACGCGACTGTTGATTGTCGGTCCAGAGGCCCACAGGATTGCTGTGACCGGCTGAAGGGTGTATAACACAAAACGTATGTTGAGCCCGAAGAGGGATCTGTTGGGAGGCTTCACCAGCAGCGAGTAGGAGCCGATTGCCCCGGGGTCTGACTGGTTTTCCACGCCTCTCACGAGGAGAGGTGCCGCGCGCAGACCAGGACGGAGAAGGCTTTCTCTCAGGAGCAAGTGGGATGGACATGCCCGACTTGATGCTGGAAGCAATGTGACAGGGGAGGCAGTGAATGGTACCCAGAGACGAATTCTGGAGCATCATGGAAGCGTATGGCGCTGGGATCGCACCTGCCCAGATCGTCTTCTACGCTGCTGCGATTCTGGTCGTCGGGTGGGCCTTTCTCAAATCCGGCAAGCCACAGAGCCTCTTCGTGAAGCTGTATCTCTCGATGGCCTTCGTTTGGAATGGGATCGCATTCTACTTCATGCTGGCCAAGAATCTGGCCGGGAATAGCTACGGGAACTACTTCGTCGGTTCTGCGTTCTTGGTTGTAGCGACGTTGTTTGCGGTCGATTGCTTCAGGCAGAAGATGCAGTTCTCTCTGCCGACGGTGCGCTGGGAGAGGTATGCTACGTTGGTGTTGCTGCTATTGGTGTTCTGCTACCCGTTGCTCAGTGTCGCGTTTGGACGTAGCTTGACGAGCCTGATCGTGCCGGGCACTTTTCCGTGCCCCACGACCGCCCTCGGTCTGCTCCTGCTGACCACCGCTCTGCCGAAGGTGGACAAGGTAATCTACATCCTGCTGCTGCTCTGTGCGATTCCGTCCACACCCTTCGTCCAGATTGCCAGACATGGGGTCTACGAGGATACGGTCCTGCTTGCCGCTGGCATCTACAGCTTGGTCTTGCTGTGGAGGTACTGGAATGCTGAGAAGCTGCCCACGACAAGCTGAAAGCTTGTCCTACGGGACCCACGTCGAACGCGTTCCGGGCACCGGATGTTGCCGCCTGTTGGTGGGCGTGCTATACTAGCAGCCTGAATGGGGCACGAAATCATCCTTGCCCCGAAGGGTGGTATCAGAGTGCAACAACGGAGACGGTTGGAGATCGCCCTGCTGGCGGCCATGGCCGCGCTGACGATCGTTGCGCCCACTGTCTGGGCCCAAGATCCGTGTGAGGACCCCGGCAACCTGACCTTCAACTGCCAGTTCGATAGCTTCGACTACCTGCCCCCGTACGGCGCGGTGGCCAGCGGTTGGACTCCCTTCGTGGAGTTCGCCGTAGAGACCCCGGCTTTCAACAGCTCCGGAGAGACGCCGCTCGCTCCGGCCCAGGAGATCTTCTCTGGCTGGCTGCCTTTCACGGC
>CAZOBP010000242.1:0-3646 GCA_964577995.1 uncultured Anaerolineales bacterium | reverse complement strand
GTGTACCTGAAGAGTGGGCGATGTATCCGGCTGGGGGGGAGCTACATCCTGATGACCGACTACCCCCTCGATCTCGAGGAGGAAGAGTTCGTCCCGGAGCCTGGGACCTTGGCGCTCCTGGGGAGCGGGCTGGTTGGCCTGGCGGGGTACGCAGCGTTGCGGTGGAGGCGCAGAATGGTAGGTTGGTGACTGTGAAGCGAACCCGTGACCGAATGAGTCCTCAAGGCAGCTAATCCAGTCTCTTGCCATCCTTCACTCCGGATGACAGCGCCTATTGGCAAGGGTATGAGAACACCTTTGAACCCGCATGGTGGTTTGCGCCGGAGGAGTGGACCGACACCCGATGGCTCCTTGTTCCCCTCAGCCAAGACCTAGCGCCCACCCCCAGGCACGGTCAGCCGTTCCTCCTGACGTTCCCAGTGCAACGTCTGGCTAAGGGGTTCGAAGAACGTCGTCGCCCCCCGAGTGATCGGTGCAAGAGCCGATACCCACACCATGGCCGTGTGTCGGCACGCCTTGTATTTCCCACCACACAAGCGTACATTGAAGCGGGTTAGGAGACGCCACCAGCCCAGCTCTGGAGAGGGCCACATGCCAGCAGAGACGAACGGGCAATCAACAGCACCAAGCGTGGAACAGGACCCCACCTACCTCGAGTTGCACGCCTACACCGGCGCCACCAAGCACATGGGCGGGCTCAGCACCACCAAGGAGCTTCTCAGGCTGTGCGGCATAGAAGAAGACACGTACGTCCTGGAGGTGGGCTGCGGCGTCGGCGCCACCGCCCGCTATATGGCCCAGAAGCTTGGTTGCCGCGTGATGGTCGTGGACATCCGCCCCAGCATGATCGAAAGGGCCCAGGAGAGGGCGGCAAGAGCAAAGGTGGAGGACAGGGTCGAGTTCAAGGTGGCGGACGCTACAGATCTGCCTTTCGAGGATGCCTCCTTCGAGGTGGTGCTGGTGGAGTCGGTGACCACCTTCATCGAGGATAAGGCGGCAGCCATCGGCGAGTACGCCCGGGTCCTCAAGACCGGAGGGCGCGTGGGACTCAACGAGGAGATCTGGCACCAGACGCCAGTTCCCCCCGAGATCGTGGAGTACACCGCTCACACCTGGGACGTCCAGGCCGAGATCCTCACGCTGGAAGGCTGGGTGGACCTGCTGAAGACCGCCGGGTTGAGCGTCACCACGGCCAGCGCCCGCATGTACGGCCCCTTGACCGACATGAGCGAGCTGGCCCGCTACGGCTGCCGCGATTTCCTCACCATGCTCTGGCGCAGCACGAAGCTCTACTTCACCAGCGCCGCCTTCAGGAAGTACATGAAGGACCGTCGGCGCCTGCCCAAGGGCATCTGGGACTACCTGGGGTACGCTCTACTGGTAGGTAGGAAGTAGCAGTTCCACGTCTTCCTTCTGGAGAAGAGGCTAGCAGCTAGCTCCAGCGGGAAGACCCCCTGGGACTCAACGCCTCCACCACACCCTTGCGCTGAGCACCCTCAGGTGGTATACTGAACATCAGTTCTATTCCTCCGTCTCGAGGCAATTCGTGAACCTGAGGCAAGTCCTGACCCAGATGCAGGCCACCCCGGAGTTCCGGGACCAGGTCACCGCCTGGAAAGTGACCGAGGCTTCCCAGGGGTCTTTCGCCGACTTCCCCGGGCGTGTCGATCCCCGTTTGGTCAAGGTGCTCAACGAGAGGGGCATCGAGCGCCTCTTCACCCACCAGAGGGAGGCCATCGAGGCCGTGCAAAAGGGAGAAAACGTGGTCGTGGTCACCCCCACGGCCTCGGGCAAGACGCTGTGCTACAACGTCCCTATCCTCAACTCCCTGCTGGAGAACCCTGAGTCGCGGGCCATCTACCTCTTCCCCACCAAGGCGCTGTCACAGGATCAACTGGACGAGCTTCACGGCTTGATCACCGCCCTGGACGTGGACATCAAGACCTACACCTACGACGGCGACACGCCGGTCAACGCCAGGAAGGCCATCCGCGCCGCCGGACACGTAGTCATCTCCAATCCTGACATGCTGCACACGGGCATCCTGCCCCACCACACGAAGTGGGTCAAGCTCTTCGAGAACCTCCAATACGTGGTCATCGACGAGGTCCACCAGTATCGCGGCGTCTTCGGCAGCCACCTGGCCAACGTCATCCGCAGGCTGAAGCGCATCTGCCAGTGGTACGGCACGAAGCCCACCTTCATCCTCTGCTCCGCCACCATCGCCAACCCCGAGGAACTAGCCAGCAGGCTCATCGAGGAAGACGTGCGCCTCATCGAGAACGATGGCTCGCCCAAGGGGGAGAAGCACTTCGTCTTCTACAACCCACCGGTGGTCAACAAGGAACTGGGCATCCGCCGCTCGTCGGTCCACGAAGCCCGCTCCCTGGCCAGGAACTTCCTGCTCAACGACGTCCAGACCATCGTCTTCGCCCGCAGGAGGAAGACGGTGGAACTCCTCCTCTCTTATCTCAAGGCCGACGTGAAAGGCACACGGAAGGGCCGAAGCCAGGTGCGCGGCTACCGCGGAGGGTACCTGCCCAAGGAGCGCAGGGAGATCGAGAGAGGGCTTCGCGAGGGCCAGGTGCGCGGCGTGGTGGCCAC
Source organism: uncultured Anaerolineales bacterium (assembly GCA_964577995.1). Classification (GTDB taxonomy): domain Bacteria; phylum Chloroflexota; class Anaerolineae; order UBA7937; family B3-Chlor; genus JAUVXJ01. The sequence continues at coordinate 1,042 of CAZOBP010000242.1, read as the reverse complement.
CAATGCTCTGGAGCTGGGCATAGACATCGGCGCCCTGGACGCCTGTGTGATCACCGGCTATCCAGGCACCATCACCTCCACCTGGCAGCAGGCCGGACGGGCAGGCCGCCGGGCCGACGTCTCCTGCGCCGTCCTGGTGGCCAGCTCCTCACCGCTGGACCAGTATATCATCACCCACCCGCAGTACTTCTTCTCCCAGCCGCCCGAGCATGCCTTGATCAATCCCGACAACCTGCTCATCCTCTTGAGCCACATCAAGTGCGCGGCCTTCGAGCTGCCTTTCGAGGAAGGAGAGCGCTACGGGGGCCAGTCCACACACGAGATCCTCCAATTTCTGGAGGAACAAGGGATCCTCCACAAGGCCGGGGACACCTACCACTGGAGCGCGGACGCCTATCCCGCTGAGGAGATCAGCCTGCGCACGGCGGCCCGGGACAACTTCGTGATCGTGGACACCACCTCCCCTGAACCACGAGTCATCGGCGAGGTGGACAGCTTCAGCGCGCCCACGACGGTGCACGAGGACGCCATCTACATCCACCAGGGAGAGCAGTACCAGATCGACAGGCTCGACTGGGAGGGCAAGAAGGCCTATGTCACTCATGTGGACGTGGACTACTACACCCAGGCCAGCCTGGCCGTCGAGGTGAGGGTGCTGGACCAGTTTGCTGCCCAGCCTTCGCCCCGGTGCAACAAGGCCCACGGAGAGGTCCTCGTCTCCGCCCTGGCCACCATCTACAAGAAGATCAAGTTGTGGACCCACGAGAACATCGGCTGGGGAGACGTTCGCCTCCCCGAACAGGAAATGCAGACCACCGCTTACTGGCTCAGCTTCCCCGAGGCAGCCACGAAGACCTTCAAGGCCTCCGATCTGGAGAGCGGGCTGGTGGGACTCTCCAACGTGTTGGGCAACGTAGCACCGCTGTTTCTGATGTGCGACCCCGGCGACGTAGGAGTGAAGCCCGAGGTGCGCTCTCCTCACACCAAGGAACCTACCATCTTCATCTACGACAAGATACCGGCGGGCATCGGCTTCGCCGAG
>CAZOBP010000241.1:2291-3765 GCA_964577995.1 uncultured Anaerolineales bacterium | reverse complement strand
ACGTGAACTCGATGTTGATCCAGTCTCCCAGCCCCGGCACCAGTTGCAGGGCCGCAAACCAGGCCCCTATCAGGATGAGCAGGATTCCCCCAACCAGGCTCGACCTGCGTCTGCGCTCCATCTCAACCTCCTCCACAGCTTGTCATGTCCCCCGAACGGGGAGTCGCCACCGCCAGATAGACGCTGCCACCATTTACTCCGTTGCTATTGTACGACACGGAACGCCAAACGACAAGCCTTCTGTCAGGATCTCTCCAGGCGCACGCCAAGGGTTGCCAGCCAGTTCTTGCCAGGTGGAGCACCCAGGACCTAGTCGCGCACCTGGCGAGGCCGCATGGGACCGCTCAGGGATGGCAGGGTGGCCTGGAATTCGCCGCGGAGAATCGGGGGGCTGCCCGGACCGCGTTTAGCCCAAAGGTTTGGGCCAGCCAGCTAGGCGAGGTGCAGGACCTGACCCATGATCTCCGCTCGTGCCAGCAACAACGACCCCACATCCCGGCCGCGTCTGACGCCAGCACGCGACGGGCAACTCAGCCTGCCTGGGCTGACAACGAGCCCTTGGCCTCCTCCCAGGTCCCCTTGAGGATGTCCATGGTACCTGCGCAGGTCTCGATCCGGAACCCGAACATTTCGACGAATTCGCGGATACCCTCCCGCATCTCGTGGTCAGACGTCACCGGATTGGAGATGAGCAGAGTGCGCTCGTAGTGCTCGAACAACCGTCTCGCCAGGTCCACGCTCATGCCGCCCATCTCGCGCTCGAACATGCGGCGCCAATGGTGGGCCCACCCTGGCGTGATGAAGAACGTCCCTGCCACCTTGCACTGCTCTGCGTAGTATCGTTCGCGCCCGCCGATCAGCAACCCCACACAGTCGTCCACCGGATGATCCTGGTCCATGGGGATGAACACGGGAACAGCGACGTCCGACAGCAGCTCCCTGGGCGACTCAAGGGCGTTGCCACAGAGTCCATAGCCCAGCAATAGCGCATCGACGTGCTGGCTCATCTCTCGAGCAGCTTCCACCAAGGCCTCACGAAGCTTCTTCGGCCAGACGTGCAGTCCAAGTTCCAGCACCCGGACCAGGACCTCTGGCTGGCGACCACCTTCAGGGGCGAACTCTTCGAGGGCGGATATGCGCCTCACGTCTCCGTCTCTGGGGCTTTGCAGTGCTGACAAGAGACGCGCGGATCGTCCGTCGTCCAGCACCGTCAACCGGCCGATATCTCCGTCGGTACTGAGCAGGTGCGCGAACTCCAACTCCAGCACCTCGCAAGTGAGAACGCCTAGCACCGTCATCAGCCTACCCTCTCAAACTCCACCCAGGCCGGGCGCGGAACTCGAGATGGAGCCGCCCTCGCTCCATGTCCTGCCGCCAATCGACTGGCAGTTCGCTACGACTTCTCACAGATCCGCCTGTACGCCTCTCTGAAGGGCACCCCCTTCTTGACCAGCTCGTACACCCTCTCTGTGGC
>CAZOBP010000241.1:0-2191 GCA_964577995.1 uncultured Anaerolineales bacterium | reverse complement strand
AGCTCGAAGTAGCCCAGTTCCGGCAAGCTGAACACGATCAGATCGCTCGCTATCCTGTTGAGGTCGAGCAAAACCTGCGTCAGAACGTGGAGGATGGTCGCCTCGAACTTGCCTCTGCTGTGCTGGGCGTAGATGGGGTTCTCCTGCACCCTGGCGAACCCCAACAGCTCCGAGATACACTCCCGATCCAGGTCCAGCGGCACGCCGTATCCGGCCCCCGTGCCCAGAGGTGATTGGTCGATCAACTCCAGGGCAGCGTCGATTTGCCGCAGGTTGTCCCTCATCGAATCGACGAAGGATTCGCCCCACAGCCCCATCGAGGAAGGCATGGCCTTCCTGGTGTGCGTGTAGCCAGGAAGGCCTACCTCTCCATGTCTGACCACGAACTGCTGGATACTCTGCACCAGCTCAGAGATCAGTCCCTTACACTGAGCCATCTCCTCCTTGTAGTACAGTCTGAGCGCAGTCAACACCTGGTCGTTCCTCGACCTGCCGGTGTGGATCTTCTCACCCAGATCTCCAAGTTCTCGTGTGAGATGGTTCTCGATGGCGGTGTGGCAGTCCTCGTGCTCCCGCAAGACCTCGAACTCGCCTCTCTCGTCAAGCTGAATGATCCTGTTCAGCTCGTCGACCAGGCTCTGCACCTCCTGCTCCTCGAGGACACCTATACGCCCCAGCATCGTGGCGTGAGCGATGGAGGCCAGGCAGTCATACCTGACCAGTTGTCGGTCGAGGAGGTAGTCCTCTCCGACGGTGAACTCCTCCACCTCACGCTCCAGACGGTAACCCTTCTCCCACAGCTTCGTGGGGCTATCGCTCGGTTCGCTTCTGTCTCCAGTCATAGGGCCTTCTCTTCCGCAGCACGATGTTGTGGGCCTTGAGCCTGATGGCGTTGATGTGGATGAACCCCAGCGAATCGGTGGCGTCGAACCCGCCCTCCACCTCCATGCTGGACAGATCCTGGTCGTAGAGCGAGGTGGGGGACTCCCGTCCGACGACGGTCACGTTTCCCTTGTACAAGGAGACCACCACCCTGCCGTCGATAACCTCCTGGCTCTTGTTGAAGGCACTCATCAGGAAATCCATCTCCGGGGAGAACCAGAACCCGTTGTAGATCAACTCCGAGAACTTGGGAATGAGCATGTCTCTGAGGTGCATCACTTCCTTGTCCATGGCGACGCCCTCCAGATCCCTGTGCGCCGCCCAGAGGATCGTCGCTCCGGGAGTCTCGTACACCCCCCTGGACTTGATGCCGATGAACCTGTTCTCCACCATGTCCACACGCCCGATGCCGTTCTCGCTGCCCAGCTCGTTGAGATACAGGAACAACTCCAACGGATCGGTCTTCGTGGTTCCGTCGCCCTTGTTCACAACCTTCACCGGAACCCCATCCTTGAAGTGGATCTCGATGATCGTCTCCTCGTCCGGGGCTTCCATGGGGGAGACACTTCTGTTGAAGACGTTCTCGTCGGGTCTGTACAGCGGATCTTCCAGCACGCCCGCCTCGTGGCTGATGTGCATCAGGTTGTCGTCTTCGCTGTACGGTTTGTCCGCCGTGGCGCTGACGGGGATGCCGTTTTCCCTGGCGTATTCCAGGAGGTCGCCCCTGCCCTCGAACTGGGCCAGGAACTTGGGGTCCTTCCAGGGAGAGACGACCTTGATCTCGGGGTTGAGGGCGTAGTAGGCCAGCTCGAACCTCACCTGGTCGTTGCCCTTGCCGGTGGAGCCGTGGGCGACGTACCTCGCACCCTCTTTCTCGGCGATCTCCACTTGCGCCTTGGCCAGCAGAGGTCTGGCCAGAGAGGTTCCCAGCAGGTAGCGACCTTCGTAGATGGCGTTCCCACCGAGCGCGGGGAAGATGTAGTCGGTGACGAACTCCTTGCGTAGGTCTTCCACGTAGACCTTGGACGCTCCGGTCTCGAGGGCCTTCTTCTCGACCGCCGCGAAGTCGTCGATCTGACCGACGTCACCCACGAAGCACATGACGTCGTATCCTTCGTTAAGGAGCCATTTGAGCAGGACGGAGGTATCCAGACCCCCGCTGTAAGCCAGCACCAGCTTTCTGTTTTCCACTTTCTTCACCTCTGAAGTATCGATCTCTAGGCGATTCGGTCAACCATCTGACAGGCGCATCCTCGCACCATCGTCGCCTTCCTGGATACTGGCTCATCTTCATTACCTATCTACTACA
>CAZOBP010000240.1:0-3770 GCA_964577995.1 uncultured Anaerolineales bacterium | reverse complement strand
GATCGACGGCCAACTGACAGCTCTGGAGCTCAGGGACAGGATCGTCGAGGAGTTCGACGTCGAGCCTGGGGATGCCGAAATCGATCTCGCCGAGTTCTTCCAACAGTTGACGGAGATCAACGGCATACTCCTGGTGGAAGAAGACTGAGAAGGACGCTAGTCGAGGCATAGTGTCAGTAGCTGCCCACAGAGAAGACGCGAGGCTAAGTCAAGGACGTATGGCTAGCACAACGGAGGAGGAGAGGAATGCGTAGCAAAGTACTGTTGCTAATGGCGCTAGGGTTGATCTTGTCATCTGTGGTGCTCATGGCCCCCCGAGAGACGGCCAAGGCACAGCTCGTGGCGGGGTACTCGGGGTTCCCGACCCTCGTCGAGGATGACGCCAAGTTCCTGTGTATCGTGGGCACGGAGGAGCAGACCTTTGCCAATGTCTCCATCGTGATGTGGATCGGAGTGGAATCCACGGAGGACTCCTTCGAGATAGGCATCTTCGACGGGGACACGGGCCTGACGGGCGCTGGGGTCGAGAACTGGGTGGCAGGGAACTGGGACGCCTCCCCGTTCGGGACCTACACTGAGATGAAGTTTGAGCTCTACGCAGACCCGCTCAAGACGGGGACGACTACTCAACTACTCCAGGGCCAGTGTGGCCGGCCGCAGTGTCGCTGGCGCGGTAACAACGACGACATGCCCAACAACGGTTGGTACAACATCACCGTGAACACGACAGCGGCGGCCCAGGCACCCAGCGGGAACTACTTCTACCGCCTGGTCGTATCGCCGGAGGCTAGCGCGACCCGAGACTACAGTTGCTTCAAGCTGCGCACTAGCGGGCAGGCCAGCCTGCTTCCGGGTGTGTTCACAGTGATGGGTGGCCCGGTCAGTCCGGCCGACTATGCTATCATGTTCCCGGACTTCCCGGCGACGACGAACGGTAGCTACGACGGCATCTGGCAGTTCTACGCGTGGGTAGCCGAGTCCCAGACGAGGTTGGAGTTCTGGGATGGCGACTTCGACTTCGGAGACTACCAGAATAACGACCTCGATACGAACGATCCCAACTCCTCCGGCGTACCGTCCTGGGCGGGAGGTGGTGCGGTCGCTGAGGGCGCTCAGGGGCAAGGAGATCCCGCGGACGACAACATCAACCAGTACTTCCGCGTGTCGCCGAACACGGTGTACAGCATCATTGACCCCAACTGGAACTCCTATCTCAACGACAACCCCTCTGGCAACCTGGAGTGGGAGAGGTTCGTGCTCGGCACGCAGGCCGCCGGGTCCCCAGATGTGCTGGTCAGCAGCCTTCCGGCGGGGTACTACTGGTGGTACATTGAAGGCATGGATGGGCACAACCTGAACGCGATCCGCACAGAGTGGGAGATGTTCCCTCCCGACGAACCTCCCGAGGAGCCGCCTCTCGATCCAGAGCCGGAGTTCGTCCCCGAGCCCGGCGCGCTGTTGCTCCTGGCGGGGGGACTGGGTAGCCTGGCGGCCTACGCGCGGGTGTCTCTGCGGGGCAAGAGGAGATAGACGGGGCACTGACGTAGACAAGCGCACGGCGCGCGGAAGCACGCGTCGTCTCTGGTGAGGGACGTGCCTTCCGCTGACCTTGAGTGTAAACCATGGACTGTTCTCTCGTTCCTGAGTTAGAGTTCGAGGAGTGGGCCGATAGCTTCTGGCCAAAGGCCAGGGCCGAGCGGTGGCCGCTTAGTGGGAGCATCGAGCTGACCTTCAGATGCAACCTGAACTGTGTGCACTGCTACTGCAATCTGCCTGCGGGGGACACAGAGGCCACAGACCGAGAGCTAACAAGCGACGAGATCAGGTCCATAGTGGACCAGATCGTGGCTGAGGGCTGCCTGTGGCTGTGCTTCACGGGCGGAGAGCCTCTCTTGCGGCCCGATTTCCTCGACATCTACCCGTACGCCAAGAGCAAGGGGCTGATCGTCACTCTGTTCACCAACGGCACGTTGATCGACGAGCACATTGCCGACTTTCTGGCCGAGTGGCCGCCTCGCAGAATCGAGGTGACCCTCTACGGGATGACCGAGGAAACGTACGAGGCGGTGACGCGAGTCCCTGGCGCGTTCGCCAGGTGTTTGCGCGGTATCGAGCTGTTGATGGAGCGTGGTCTCCCCCTGGTGTTGAAGACGACCGTGACAACCTTGAACGCGCACGAGGTCCCGCAGATCAGAGAATACGCCAACGAGCGTGGGCTCCGGTACCGGTACGATCCTCTGCTCATACCGAGGCTCGATGGCTCGAAGGAACCGACCCGATTCAGGATACCGCCACAACAAGTCGTGGAGCTGGACCGGCTCGACGAGGCCCGCGTCGAGGTGCTTCGAGAGCTAGGTGACAAGTACCAGGGATCCATTGACGGGGACGAGCTCTTTGGCTGTGGGGCCGGAAGGAACGGCTTTCACATCGATCCCTATGGGGATCTGGGCCTCTGTATGGCGAATCGCTACCATACGTACTCTCTCCGGAAGGGGTCGTTCGAGGAGGGCTGGCGCGAATACGTTCCCAGCGTCCGTGCCCTGACGGTGGAGGGTCAACCTGGTGATGGTGAGTGTAGATCGTGTTCGAAGATTGCGCTCTGCGGCCAGTGTCCGGCCTGGTCGTACCTGGAGCACGGCGATCTCTCCTCTCGCGTGGAGTATCTGTGCGAGATCGCCCAGCTCAGAGAGAGGTTCCTACAAGGTGAGATGGAGCTCCAGGAGACGAGCGTAGGTTCGGCCTAGCTGGAGACAGATGAGGAGGTTGGTCAACGTGAAGGATACACAAGAAGCCAGGAAGCGCTACGCGAAACCTGAGCTGCGACGTATCAGACTCAACACCCGAGAGGGCATATTGGCCTGTAGAGAGCCGTCGGGGGGCGACAAGACGGGGTACGGCACCGACATGTGCGCGTTGAGTCTGTGCTTCAGCTCAGCCGCTGAGTAGAGGGCCGTGACCTGGTGCTTGCCGGGTGGCTGCGCTGACGTGGGCAGCCGCATTTGGTAGATAGTAGCGCGCCTCGCTGGCCGTTGTGCCATTGACACGGGCCAGAGCAGGAGATTGCCATTCAGAACACGCCGTCACGTGACGGCGTGTCTGGTATCTCCGGGGGGAAGGTGATGGAACCGCGGGAGGCTACGTGGGCTTGACCTTGCGAAGGATCGAGATCGGCGAGATCTGCCTGGCTTTGCTGTCGCAGGGCGAGAGCTGCGTGTGGTCGGACGCGGACGACCTGGAGGGGTTCTTCGTCGAGGGAACGGCCGACGTCACGGTCCGAGTGTACGTGAATGGCCAGCCTCCGGACGTCGAGGCCGCAACCCGGGTGTTCACGTCGGAAACCCGAAACGTTTACCTGGGTTCCGGCAAGTGGTGCCTCGAGCTGTCTCGCCCGCCCCATGTTCCTGCTGCCTTCTCGGACCAGGTCCTGACCTTCGACGAGTTGTTCACCTCGGGAGAGTTGTTCATCCTGGAACGGGACCCCCAGCGCAGGCCCTCTTTCATGTTCAAGCTGGTGTTCGACGAGCTGTGGGGGAACCTATTGCCGTTTCACGGTGGTCTGCTCGTACATGCAGCGTGCGTGAGGGTGGATGGAGAGGGCCTGATGTTCGTGGGACCGGGGGGCGCTGGTAAGACCACCATGGCGGCGCTGTGGCAGGATGCTCTCGGGGCGCGGGTGCTGCACGACGATCGCGTCGTGATCCGCAAGAAGGGAGACCGTTTCTGGGCCTACCCGGTACCCCAGATGGGGGAGTTTCGACCCTCGTCATCGA
>CAZOBP010000239.1:0-3840 GCA_964577995.1 uncultured Anaerolineales bacterium | reverse complement strand
TCACCCACGACCTTGTTGTTGGCGGTGACCAGAGCATGAGTGGAAGGGTTGAGCGTGCTGGGCAGCTCGTCGAAGGGGATGTAGCCCTGCCATTCGTAATCTCCGGTCCAGCCAGGCACAGGAAGGAGACCGGTGTGTCCTTCAGTTCGTATGGGAATCAGGCCCGGTCCCTGATATCCGATGTTCCCTTCTGTGTCGGCGTAGACGAAGTTCTGCGATGGAACCGCCCACAGCCGAAGGGCTGCTCTGAACTCCTCCCAGTTGCTGGCTCGATCGAGCATCAGCACAGACTCGACCATCTGGTTGGGCTCGAGCGCTGTCCAACGGAAAGCCAAAACTTCGGAGAGGTCCTCTACGACGGGGGTGATGACCGGACCGTGGCGCGTGACCTGCACCCGCTCGACGACCGGATCCTGGCCCGAGACCTCGATCACCTCTTCGATAACGTCCATGTCCATCCATTGGCCCTGGTACTCGTACTGGTCGGGGTTCTCCGGGTTCACCTTCTCGATATAGAGATCCTGCACGTCCGGCCCCAGATTGGTGACCCCCCAGGCGAAGTGCTCGTTGTGGCCCACGATGACCCCTGGCACACCGGGGAAGGAATACCCTTCCACGTTGAGGCCGCCACCCACGAGATGGACCTCGTACCAGATGGAGGGCATCTGAAGCCCAAGGTGCATGTCATTAGCCAGGAGGGGCATCCCCGTCGCCGACTTGCTGCCGTCAACCACCCAGTTGTTGCTGCCCACACCCGGTCCGCCACCGCCCAAGACGTCCTTCAGTCCGGCGGCCTGGGCCAGAAGCCCCTCGCTCTCCAGGTGGCTGTAGTCCCCCACCTCGGGGGGGATGATGAGAGGGAAGTCTTCAGGGTACGGAGGGGCAAGCTCCCCTGCCTGCTCCTCGCCCAAGGCCTCGATCAACCGAGCGCGCAGAAGCTCCGCCTCCCAGTTGCCGCCCAGGTCCCAAGCCATGACCTTGGCCCAGGCGATGCTATCGGCAGGCGTCCAGGGCTCCGGCTCGACACCCATGAGCGTGAATTCGAGGGGCAGACTGCCGCCATGGCTCTCCACGAAGGCGTTGACGCCGGCAGAGTAGGCCTCCAGCACGGTCCGCTGTTCTCCGGTGAGCCCCTCCGCCTCCTCCTCGGCCACGCGCCGCCAGCCCAAGGTGCGTAAAAAGCGGTCCGTGTCCAGAGTGGCCTCTCCACAGATCTCCGACAGGGTGCCGCTCGCTACGCGGCGGTTGAATTCCATCTGCCACAGGCGGTCCTGGGCCGCCACGTACCCCTGCGCGAAGAAGAGGTCCTCGGCGCTGTCTGCGTAGATGTGGGGCACACCCCACTTGTCTCGATACACCTCCACCGTCGATAACAGACCGGCCAGCTTAACCGTTCCGTCGATGGTGGGGAAAGTCCGACGGACGTACAGGGAGCCACCGACCACGGCGAGAACCAGCACCGCTCCCACAATGCAAGCCACGACCACACCCAGAATGGCAAGAGTTCTGCGCAACATCTCTCCTCCTTCCTCGCCCACGGGGACGCAGCTCATTCTACCTGCTTTTCATCACCTCTGTCAAAGGAAGAGGGGAAAGTGGACAAATTAGCTCCATTATGTTATACTTATCATGACATACTTCCTTGAGTCTACTGTATGAAGTTGCATTGGCATGTGAAGGGAACAGGAAAATGAAGCGCCTACTGATTGCCACCCTGCTTTTCATGGCCTTGGTCTCGTGCTCGTCACCGGAGGCTCCGGTGAGCGACCCGCAAGCTGGAACAGGGAGTTCAGCGCCTGCTCCTGTGGCCACCGAGCCCAGTGAGCAAGTCCCAGAGATGCCCCTGACTATCGAGGAGATGCACCCCGCCGACGTGGACAACAGCACGCTGCCCATCACCTCCGTGGAGGAGCTGCATCACACGGGGCGAACACAGGAGTACGACATCGACACCTATCGCCTGGTAGTGGATGGGCTGGTGGAGAACCCCTTGAGTTTGTCCTACGATGAGGTGCTAAGCTTCCCGCAGGTAAGAGAGACGGTGCTGCTCATCTGTCCCGGGTTCTTCTGGGACAACGCGGAGTGGACGGGCACGCCCCTCAGATTGATCTTGGAGGAAGCCGGGCTGTCGCCCAGTGCGTCCAGGGTCCACCTCGTGGCTGGCGATGGCTACCGGCAGATCCTCTCGGTGGAAGAAGCAACGGCTGACGGCGTCTTCCTCGCTTACGAGGTGAATGGAGAGACCCTACGGCCAGACCATGGGTATCCCTTGAGGCTGGTGGCGCGTCACCAGTACGGGTTCAAATGGGTCAAGTGGATAGAGCACATTGAGGTTTTGCAGTAGCACCGCCCAGAGCACAGCTCTTTTCCATACTGATCGCAGTCTATTCCCTGTCCTACCTGCGTCCCTCAAGCGTCAGAGGCCGCGTTGGGGGATACGGTAGGTACAGGGAAAAGGTCCTTCCGGTTCGCCAAGAGCCGGACCGAAGTGGAAGGCACGAGCCGGGTCCCTCGGCGACCCGCTGCTTGGTGACCTAACACTTCTTTTCCTCTCGAAACCCCCCGCAGGGCCTGCGGGGGGTTTCCTCATTGGATGCCATCCCTGCGGCCCGTCCTCAAGCAAGCATCCTGAGTAGCTGCGGAGAAGAGTGCCAAACATCCTCAGTAGCTGTCTGCCACCTTGCCAAGCATCCTCAGCAGCCTCGCAGCACCATGGCAGGCATCCTGAGTACCTGCGCATCACCATGACAAGCATCCTGAGTAGCTGTCCAGCACCGTGGCAAGCATCCTGAGTAGCTGCGTAGCAGCGTATCGAAGGATGCGGACGTGCCAGGGACCGCCTCGGCGTTGAGCCGCATGCTTCGATACGGCCTTCGGCCTACTCAGCATGCTCTCGTGCTGTTGCCAAGCGAATGGTTCGTAGTGAGGGCTTCAGCGCTTGTGTGCAACTGTCCGCCGAATAGAGGCGATGCAATCGCTGCCCCAGCGCCGCGGGCGAGCAGCAGCCATCCCCATCACAAGTCCAGCGACTCCAGGTTCCTCAGAACCGTCTGGGTCTTGGCGTGCTCCTCGCCGTAGACTCCGCGGAATATGATCAGCGCCCGCTCGTAGCACTCCCGCGCCCCCTTCAAGTCCCCCATCTCTTGGAGCACACCACCCAGGTTGTTGACCAGGACTGCCACCGTGGGGTGGTTCTTCCCATAGGCCGTCTCGTCTATCCTCAGCGCCCGCTCGAAGCAGTCGTGCGCCCCCTGCAGGTCGCCCAGGTCCTGGAGCACACCCCCCAGGTTGCTCACCCGAATCGCCACGTTGGGGTGGTCCTTGCCATAAGCCGCCTCGCCTATGCCCAGTGCCCACTCGTAGGACTCCCGCGCCCCCTGCAGGTCCCCCAGGGCTCGGAGCACCCCCCCCGGGTTGTTCACATCCGTCGCCACCCTGGGGTGGTCCTTACCATAGGCCGCCTCGTCTATCCCCAGCGCCCGCTCGTAGCACTCCCGCGCCGCCTTCAAGTCCCCCATGTCCTGGAGCACAGCCCCCAGGTTGTTCACCCGAATCGCCACCTTGGGGTGGTCCTTGCCATAAGCCGCCTCGCCTATCCCCAGCGCCCGCTCGTAGCACTCCTGCGCCCCCTGCAGGTCCCCCAGGGCTCGGAGCACACTCCCTAGGTTGCTCACCATGGCCGCCACTCTGGGGTGGTCCAGGCCATGGACAGCCTCATCTATCCCCAACGCCCGCTCGAAGCACTCCCGCGCCCCCTTAAGGTCCCCTAGGTCATAGAGCACACCGCCTAGGAATCTAGCCGAAAACCCACGTTGGGTCGGGTCTGAAGGCGATTGGTGA
>CAZOBP010000238.1:0-3859 GCA_964577995.1 uncultured Anaerolineales bacterium | reverse complement strand
TATTATATCACAGGAAGTGGTTCATCATGACACTTTTCGGCCAGGTTTCTAGGAGAGCGCATGCCAGACCGAGTGACACCACAGCAACTGGAAGAGGATTCTCACTGGTGGTTCGCCAGCAGGACACGTGCCTTGATAGGGCTTCTCGATAGACACGTAGCACACAGCGATCAGAGGATACTCGACGTCGGATGCGGTGCCGGGAACATGATACACCATCTCAGTCGCTATGGCACCGTGGTCGGCATTGACAACAACACCATACCCCTGAGGATCGCGCACGAACGGGGCTACGACGCCCGCCTCGCGCAGGCGGAGGACATGCCTTTCGAGGACAGGTCTTTCCACCTAGTCACAGCACTGGACGTCATCGAGCACTGTGATGACGACGCGCAGATCCTGCGTGAATGCTATCGCGTTTGCGCCGACGACGGATTCATGGCCATCACAGTGCCTGCCTTCCAATGGCTGTGGACCAACAACGATGTGATCAACGACCATAAACGCCGATACTCGTCTTCTGACCTGCGCGCGAAGGTCACCGAGGCTGGATTCAAGGTCAGGCGCATGACCCACAACAACTTCTTCATCTTTCCAGCCGCGGCGGCGCTGCTCGTGGCCAGAAGGAGGTCAGATCAAGCGCCTGAGCTGGCCACGCCCTCCAAAGACGACGCCTATCAGGTAGAGATGGAGCCAGCTTCACCACCGGTCAACGCCGTTCTGACAGGGGTTGGCTGGCTGGAGGCCAATGTCTTGCGCTTCTTCGATCTCCCGGTGGGCACGTCTCTCATCTGCATTGCGCACAAGCCACCTGCTTCCTCCGAGCCATCTGGTTGATTGCGAACTCGAGCATGGAGAACCCTTCCTGCCTTTGATTTGCAGCCTCATCCATTGGTGGAAGCAAGCAGCTAGACAGCAGACTTCGATAGAAAAAGGTGGAAAGCGAGCTCGTCATGGAGGAATTCGTAATCGAGGGCGGCCATCCCCTGGAAGGTAGTCTGGTGCCCAGTGGCAACAAGAACGCAGCCCTGCCCATGCTGGCCGCCTCCCTGCTGACCGATGAGAAGGTAGTACTCAGAAACGTGCCTCGTATAGAGGACATATACACCATGGTAGAGATCATCAGCGCCCTCGGAGTCGAGGTCCACGAGTCCGGTGATCACGAACTGACCATCGATTCGAGCAACGTTCGGACCACGGAGTTGGATGCCGAGCTCTGTCGTCGCATCCGGGCGTCCATTCTCCTTGCTGGACCGCTGCTTGCTCGCTGCGGGCAGATCCAACTCCCCCCCCCAGGAGGCGACGTGATCGGCCGGAGGCGAGTTGACACCCATCTGATGGCACTGAGTTCGCTGGGTGCGGAGATCGACGTTGACTACGGCTACAACATGAGGGCCAACGAACTCAAGGGGGAGGAGATTTTCCTGGACCAGGCCAGCGTGACGGGCACAGAGAACGCACTCATGGCCGCCTGCACTGCCCGGGGCAGGACCACCATCAGGAATGCCGCGTCGGAACCGCACGTGCAAGAACTAGCGCAGTTCCTCAACAAGCTGGGCGCGCGGGTGTCCAATATCGGGACCAACACCCTGATAATAGACGGAGTGGAGCAGCTACACGGAGGAGAGCACGAGATCGGCCCCGATCATATAGAGATCGGCAGCTTCATTGGCGCCGCAGCGGTCACCGGTGGTGAGCTCCTCATCAAGGATGTCATACCCGCGCACCTGCCCATGATCCTTCTGACCTTGAAGAGGCTGGGCATCTGCGTCGAGATACGAGGCCGAGACGTCTTCGTGCCGCGCGAGCAAAGCCTCAGGATCCTGGCTGATGCGCATGGCATCATCCCGACGATAGATGACGCCCCCTGGCCAGGTTTCCCCGCTGATCTGATGAGCATCGCCACTGTGGTCGCCACGCAGTGCCATGGCACAACGCTGATGTTCGAGAAGATGTACGAGAGCCGCATGTTCTTCGTGGACAAGCTTTTCTCCATGGGCGCCCACATCATCCTCTGCGATCCCCATCGGGCCGTGGTTATGGGCCCCACCAAGCTGCACGGTGAGACCCTCACCAGCCCAGACATCCGGGCCGGCATGGCTATGCTCATCGCTGCCCTGTGCGCTGAAGGCCAGAGCGTCATCAAGAACATCGGCCAGATAGACCGCGGCTACGAGAGAATAGACGAGAAGTTGTGCTCCGTGGGTGCTCACGTCGAGCGCGTCAGTCACTAGGGATGGCTCCAGAGGACGCATGGGGACGGTCTATCTCGGTCTCGGTTCGAACCTCGGCAATCGGGCCCGCAACATCTACGCAGCTCTGCGCCGCCTGAGATCACACGTTCGCCTGGACCAGATCTCGTTGCTCTACGAGACCGAACCGGTGGGTCTCACCGATCAACCGTGGTTCCTGAACCTGGTCTGCGCCGGAGTGACCGCGCTTTCGGCCGAAGATCTTCTTCGCGCCGTCAAGAGAATCGAGGGAGAGCTGGGCCGCCGAAAGGGTGTGCGGTTCGGTCCTCGTCTCATCGACATCGACATCCTGCTGTACGACGATCAGGTGCTGACCACAGAGCAACTGCAGCTTCCTCATCCCCGTCTTCACGAGCGAGGATTCGTACTCATACCACTGGGAGAGCTCGCGCCGAATCTCGTACACCCCGTGCTGAAGGTCAGTGTGCGAGAGCTTCTGGAGAGTGCTGCTTCGCTCGAGGAAGTCCGTCCCTACGGCCTCACGGATGGGCAAGCCAGTAGTTGAGCCAATGATCGAAGTCCTCCAAGTCGTACGCCCCACGAACGCGGATACGCTTCAGCTCGAATGGTCGCTCCGACGACTGCAACGACCCTGCCTCCACGGTCACCGCTCCCCAGTACCCAGCCGACCTTAGCACGTCTACCACTTGCTGGTCATACTGACCCGAGGGATAGGAGAACAAGCGCACCGGTTCCTGAGTGCGAGCCTCTATAGCCTCCTTCGAGCCAAGCACCTGCCATACGATGTAGTCGAAGGACTTCCCTGCCAGGCTGGGATGAGTGTAGGTATGGCTACCGATCTCCATCCCGTTGGCATGCAGAAGCTCTATCTCAGACCAGGACATGTGTCCGGGACGCCCTTCGTCGACGAATCCCGAGACGACGAAGAAAGTGCCTGTGAAGCCATATCTCTTCAGTAGGGGGTAGGCGTTCGTGTAGTGGTCCTTGAATCCGTCATCGAAGGTCAGCACCACAGGCTTCGGCGGTAGCGAGTGCCCGACCTGGAGGTGCATGATCAGCGATTCCAGAGTGATGGGCTCGTATCCGTGCTCCACGAGATAGCGTAGCTGTGCCTCGAAGTTCGCCGGCGACACCGAGAGATCCCGTCGTATGGCATCCGCACCCGGTCCGGCGACGGCAATATGGTGATACATGAGGACCGGGATCACAACCTGCCTCGGCGTGCCATCAGGAGTCGGCATGGGGAGTGGCGTAGGTGTCGGAAGCAGTCTACGCACGGGCGTCGGCGTGGAGGACGAGGGGGAATCGATCTTGGTGGAGAGACCTGACGACTTCTCTGGAGCCGTCACAGCAGACGGGCGCACCGGGCCTAGGAGCGTCCCCATATGAGACCGACCGCTCTCTTCGCGCCCCTGCGCTCCAGAACAAAGATCACGCTCCTGGCCCTCGACCTGAGACTGCACGAGGAGTGCGGTCCCCACGACAAGCAGACCCACCACCAGGGCGGACACTACGCGGCGTCTTTCCACGGCTCTCACGTATGCCGACGATCTCCCCTTCGTTCAAAGTGGAACACTGATAGAGAATATCGCAAAGGATTGAAGCTGGCAAGTGGCCACGAAACTGAGGTGTAGCACGAGGATTGT
>CAZOBP010000237.1:0-3902 GCA_964577995.1 uncultured Anaerolineales bacterium | reverse complement strand
CGTTCTTGCGCTCCCAGTCGCCTAAAAAACGTTTGAGCTGGCGGATGGCGACCGGCTGGTCCAGATCACCGCGGCGGCATTCGGCCTCGCAAGGGGCGGGGCAGATCCGCCCGCAGATGCTGGGAAAGGGGTTGCAGCGCTTTTCGACTTCGAGCGCTTCTTCGAAGCGCCCGTCAGCGATAAGTGCCACGTACCCGTGGGCGTTGACTCCCAGGGGGCAGCCGAACCTGCACGGCGAGATGCCTTCCTTGTCGATGGTAAATCCGCTGGGAACGGCTTGCGGGTAGCGGCGAAAGATGGCCTTGCGCTGTGCCATCCCCATATCGAATTCGCTCTTCTTGGTGATCGGGCATTTCTCGCTGCAGAGGCCGCAGCCAGTGCACTTTTCAAGGTCGATATAACGGGTCTTCTGTTTTAGGGCGACTTTGAAATCGCCGGCCCGGCCCTCGACCTTTTGGAGGTCGGCGTTGCATATGGTCTCGATGTTGAGGTGCCGCCCCACGTCGACCAAACGCGGTGAAACGATGCACATAGAGCAGTCGTTGGTCGGGAAGGTCTTGTCTAACTGGCTCATCACCCCGCCGATGGCCGACTCCTTGTCGACGAGATAGACTTTTATACCAGCCTCGGCCAAGTCGAGCGCCGCCTGCATTCCGCCAACACCGCCACCGAGGACTACCGCACTGCCAACTTTCTTCGTTTTTTGATCGCTAACTGTGAATTCTTGAAGCCTATCCCCGGGTATCATACTATGCCCACCTCACTGAGCAGGGGCTTAGGGTCGACAAGATGTTTTTTTAGCCCGAGTGCTTCAATAGATTCACCAAATGCCAGCCCCATGAGTTGGGTAAAATAGAAGATCGGAAGCACATACTTTTCCTTGTAGATCGTTTCGGCCTCCTGCTGCCGGGTGTCGAGATTTGAATGGCAGAGCGGGCAGGCAACTGCGATTGCGTTTGCGCCCACCGCTTTTGCCTCTCGGAAAACATCGCGGATCAACTTACAGACATGTTCGCTTTTGGTGAGCGATAGAGAGGCACCGCAGCAGGAAGTTTTGGCATTCCAGTCCAGCGTCTCAGCGCCCAAACCGGAGAGTATGGTATCCATACTCATCGGGTACTCGCACTCATCAAAGTTCATCACCTTTGGGGGGCGAGCGAGCAGACACCCGTAGTAACAACAGACTTTGAGTCCTTCGAGCCTTTTCCTTACAGCATCCGCTATTCGGTTCGACATCTCCTCACCGATGAAAAGCTCGAGAGGGTGGACAACCTCGGCCTTATTTTCCAGCTTGCGATCCAGCACCTGCTCAAGTGTTTCGTGTAACCCGGAATAGTTTCTAACCTCGTACTGGGCGGTCTTCAGGCGCTGAAAGCATGATGCACACGGAACGAGAATCTTTTGGAACTTTGCTTCTTCGGCCTGTGAGATTACCCGGCCAGAGAGTGCCAGGGCCATGAGATGCGAGGTCGAATGCGCCGGTGTAGAACCGCAGCATGCCCACTTGGGGATTTCCTCAATCGCCACATGGAGCGTCCGGCACACGCTGCGAAACGAGATATCATACTCAGAGGCTGTTGAGTGCAGGGAGCAGCCTGGGTAGTATGCATATTTCATTTTCTCTGACTTTCCAACTTCTCTACTCTCTTTCGCATTTTTCTGATCTCAGAGGAATCGGAAAAGATGGGAAAGAGTTTTGAAGGAAAGAGCTTCAATTTACCCTTACCGAACATTTTCATCCCCAGACCGATATCTTTAAATAGATGACCTGTACGCAGCTTGAGCATCGCGATCATTCCCAGCTCGTACACCCGGCCGTAGCCGAAGATGGAACCCATCATGGTCTTATAGAAGGCTAATATATCCGGTTCGGACGCCTTGATGCCCTTACGCTGGGCAATGATCTTGACAGCGTCGAGAGCCTTTGCGATGTCTAAACCCTGCGGGCAGCGGGTGGTGCAGGTCTGACAGGTGGAACACAGCCAGGTCGTCTTACTGTTCATCACCATTTCGTCCAGTCCCAGACGGATGGCGTGCATCAGTTGCGACGGGGTAAAGTCCATCGCAAAGGCCATTGGGCATCCAGACGCACATTTTTGGCACTGAAAGCAAAGGTTCACATTCTCACCGCACTCCTCCAAGACTTCTTTCGCTATCCCTGGGATTTGCGGTGCCAGCGCTTGTTCTCTCACCTGCATAAGCTCCTACTTGCGTGAACATATAGGTGCCTCGTGTGAGGTATACACAATGAAATAGGCAAACACCCCCCGGGGATTCGCGAAAAGGCTGAGCTACGCCTATAGTATTTGGGATTGCGGATCAAAGACTCCTCAACAGTCAAAATCCTCAAAATATTTTCATTCATATTAATTGTACTCCACCCTTTAGAAAAAGTCAAAGCGATAATTTTTGGTGTTAGCTATAAAGAATTTTTATAGCAATTCAGATGCTGTTTGTACCCTGCGATTTCTCATCTGCACAAGCCCGCCATTCATGACTGTGCTTTCGCAACTGTTCTATGAAGGCTTTTGTGGCTCGGCTCATACTGGAGTCTTTCCAGTTAACCAACACGATTTGCCGGCTCAGCGGCGGATCGACCTCAATACGCCACAAGTTACCCGCGGGCTTGCCCTCGCATGGAATATCTTGCTTAGTAACCATATCTGGCAGAAAGGCTATCCCCAGGCCCGCTTCGACCATTTTTTTGACGGTCTCCACGTTGTTGGTGGTAGACACTATTTCGATGCTTACTCCCAAGCGCGCGAGGTAGTTACGGATTAGGGAACCACTGGGAGTGCCTGGAGATAACGCCGCAAACTCCATCCCCTTGAGTTCGCCGGTTTTAACGGTTGGTACGCCGAAAAATGGATGTGAACGGCCGCAGACTAATGACAAACGCTCCTCTATTAAGATTTCTTGCTGTAGGCGTCGATCCGGTCCAGGATTGGCAAGTATTGCCAATTCTAATTCATCTGACAGGAGCGCTTCCATAATATCATTAGAATTACGATACAAGAGCTTGGGGCATGCGGCCGGATACATAGAGCGTACGGCCCTGAGAACGGGCGGCAGGAAATAGATGCCGACGCTATCAACCGTGCCAATGCGTATTTCTCCCACTACCCCTTCTCCGAGCTCTTGTATGGCATGCTCAGCCCTGTGGACACCACGCATGATTTTCTGGGCATGCTGGAACAGGACTCTGCCTGCCTCAGTAGGGCTTGCTCCGCGAGGACGACGGTGGAAAAGCGAAACATCCAACTCTTCCTCGAGCTGTTTGACCTGGTAGGAGAGAGCGGGTTGTGTGATGTGAAGCCGTATGGCGGCCAGTTTAAAACCACCTTCCTCTACCACGGCTTGAAAACAACGAAGCTTGTATAATTCCATAAAAATACACTTCCACTATGAATATCTTGCCGAGACCTTCATTGGAAAATGCTGGTTGAAGACGGGATGTAGTTCTTATTGGTCTCTTTTTCTCTTGGAGAATCTCCTTATCCTCAGCATATATACGGGAACTGCACGCCGGTGGAAACGGCCAGCCCGTGCTCGACCGCGAGATTATAAATGTAAGGGCGAAAGCCAACTCCCTGGACCACCCCATGGATGTCAATCATTATACTTCTATGTTTCATAGCCGCTTCCACGTTTCTCACTAACATGCTTTTTAAGCCAGGCAGACCAGGCCTCCAGACCCTCACGGGTTTTACAGGAGATGGGGAAGACCTCGATCGCAGTGTTTAAAGCCCTAGATCGCTCTTCGATTGCATCTACTGAGCAGTTCACGTACGGGAGGAGATCCACCTTATTGACAAGTAGCAGGGCGGATTGTTGAAACATGAGCGGATATTTTTGAGGCTTGTCGTCGCCCTCGGTGACGCTCAGAAGCATTACCTTGGCAT
>CAZOBP010000236.1:2631-3933 GCA_964577995.1 uncultured Anaerolineales bacterium | reverse complement strand
CTCTCCGACAAGTTGTGTTCTATGACGTTCTCCCACTTGGACATCATCCGTTCCATGTCGAAGGGCTGGAAAACGCCTCTAGCTTCACTCATCGCGCTCCTCTCCTTATCTCCCGCTCGTCTGACCTGCTCCTGCTACGACGGACTGGATCGACAGCGGGAGGTCCAATCGTCATCCAGCGCCGCTGCATAAGAGGTCGAAGCTCGCCCCTTGGGTGCCGAAGCGCGAGCCGCATGGTGAGTGCGTTGGGCCATCTGATGTGGTGTCTTCCGCGGCGCCCTTCCCCCGACAGCACCGTCAAGCGCCCTGGGTAACGTGTGGCGGCGGTTCGATGGCGGGGAATGAGACATGCGGTGGTGAGCAGGTTGAGTGCGCTCAGCGGGGCCACACTGCTCAACACGTGAGAATCGCTCCAGGGTGCAGTGACAGATCTGCACCCTCACGCATGCAGCCGCCGCCACATTCTCCCATCGATATACCCAATCTCCACAATCCAGTATACTAGACTTCTCACAATCCGTCAAGTCCTGCAACTGAGATCGCCGCAAGCGCAACTCTCATTTCGCCCTGACTGAGGTGGCGAACAGGAGGCGAGGCAGCGTAGGGCAAATGGGACCAGATCTCGACCGGAAGGAATGATACATCGCTGAGACCCAGCGATGCCTCCCTCGATGGCTCCTGCACGAGCGATAAGCGCGACGTGTGTGGTCGCACGCACGGACTTGACAAACGCTCGTGGCGACAGTATTCTGTGCCACGAGCACGGATGGACGCGCAGTCGAGCATTGTCTAGAAAGACCGGGCTCTTGGGAGGGAACTCATGGAGGTTCTACTGGTCAAGGAAGAGGAGATCCGCCGCTCTGTTAGTATCGAAGAGGCCATATCGGTGGTGGAAGCCGGTTTCACACGGCTGGCGGCTGGGGAAGTCAATCTTCCACCGGTCTTGAGCCTCGACATGCCAGAGGTCAAGGGAGAGGTGCATGTCAAGGGGGCGTACATCCATGGTGCAGGCAGTCTAGCCATCAAGATCGCCACCGGTTTCTACGACAACCCCAGTCTGGGTTTGCCGAGCGGAACCGGAATGATGATGGTGTTCAACTCCCGCACCGGATTCCCCCAGGCCCTGCTGTTCGATAATGGCTACCTTACCGATGTCCGCACTGCAGCGGCAGGAGCCGTGGCAGCCAAGTATCTCGCCAGAGAAGAGGTACCCGTAGTTGGCGTTGTCGGCGCCGGAGCGCAAGGGCGCATCCAGATCATGGCCCTTGCCAAGGTCAGGGAATTCGAAAAGGTGCTCGCCTA
>CAZOBP010000236.1:0-2531 GCA_964577995.1 uncultured Anaerolineales bacterium | reverse complement strand
CGACATCCTGGGCGCACCGCAAAGTCGCAGATCACCGTGTGCGATCTCACCGGAGTAGGCGTACAGGACGCCGCCATAGCAACGCTTGCATACGAGAAGGCGGTACAGGGCGGGTTTGGCTCCATGTTACAGTTGTGAACTTCCCTTCGCGACAGTCGTAACCACACACAGGCGAAAGCTGCCTCGGGCGTTCCCGACACCCACGGTCCATTCAGTAAGCTGGGATGTCTTCCGGTTCGTGAGCCGCTTGTCATGCTTGTACCCAACGTGCTGCCAGAAGGAGCACTCTGCGGGGATCTGGCCGTGGGGCAGGCCCTTGGGGGTTGCTGCACGGACGCTGAACTCCCGTGGGATGTGCCCCATGGTGGCGAGGTAGTCGCGCTGAGGGAACTGGCCATGGTCAGTGGTTCTTTCGACTCCGCGTCGGACACCTCCATCTTGAGCGTTGCTGCCTGCCAGGCCAATCAGGCAACTCGGATCTGGAAAACCCGGTGCGATCTCGTATGCCGCTGTCAACCGTCGTTTCGACTTGACAGTAGATGAGGATCGCAGTATACTGTGCGATGCAGTTCTGGTATATCCAGACGCGCCCGTCACGGCGACACAAGCACACGAACTGGTCGTCTCCACGATTCCCCGACTCGTCGGGTATCGAGGGTATGCTACACTCGCCAGGACAGGTCGATCTCAGTACACGTCGGTGTTCTGCCCTGACCCGAGAACGCACACAGTGAACAGTCTCTGCTGCACGGCAGCAGTCACGGGTACACAGGTAAGGTGGTGCGTCTCATGAGCAAACGAGCAAGTGAGCTGATCGCTGACCGCCTGCGCAGGATGGTCATAACTGAAGAACTGACCCCCGGAAGCATAGTCAGCGAAGCCTACCTTTCAGAGGTGCTGGATTGCACCAGAACACCGTTGCGGAGGGCACTACAACAGCTCAGCCACGAGTATCTGATCGATATCCCGCCCCGGCGGGGTATCCTCATCCCGCACCTGGGCGTTGTGGACTACCAACAACTATCTGAAGCGCAGCTATGGGTGGGCATCGAGCTCGTGGACCTGGTCACGGAACGAATAGACGACCGCCAACTGGAGCAGTTGAGGCACACAGTCGAGCAGCAGGAGCGGTGCAGCCGGGATGGGGACTTCTACGAACTTACTGCCCTCGACGGGCGGTTTCACACCTTGCTCGCGGAGGCCACCGGGAATCGATACTTCTCAGACTTCAGCCGTCAACTGCAAAGCTCCCTTTCACGCTTCCTTTACCGAGCTTACAAAGCCACAGCTGGAGCCGGTCTGTCTATTGAGGAGCACTACCAGATCGTTGAGGCCCTGGAGCGCAGGGACCCGGAGTTGGCCAAGTCAAGAATCGAGCAGCATGTTAGCCAGGCCTTGAAGAGAGTCCTGAACATCATCGCACTCGGCGATCATAGCCAGAGGGCATGACCGGGAGTCCAGACCAGGCCCGTCCAGCTGGCCGTCGCTGGGCGGGCGGCGAAGTGAGCAGACGATTGGCTGGCCAGCAAGCACCACGTCAACCATGATAGGAGGTCAGGCATAGTGCCACGAGGTAGTCTGAAAACGGTACAAGACTGTGAAGATTTCCTCCAGGGCTGTCTAGTCTTGGGAACCGGCGGTGGAGGCAGCCCAGAAATGGGCATGAGGATTCTCAAGAAGGCCCTCGAGGACGGCATAGACCTTGGTTGGGTCGATGCGGACGACATCCCCGACGACGCGTGGAGCGTCAATCCCTGCGGGACGGGATCCATTGCCCCACTCTCCGAGGAGACCCTGAAACAGATCGAGGAAATGGGGCTGGTAGACAAACTTGGCGACGACACACTGATCGAGGCCGTGAAGGAACTGGAGCACTACTTGGACAGATCCTTCGGCTGCGTCGTGGCCTTCGAACCTGGAGCAGGCAACACGCCTGATGCTCTGGTTGTGGGAGGACGTTTGGGCATCCCGGTGGTTGACGGAGACTACGCCGGTCGGGCCGTGCCCGAGGATCTACAGAGCACGACACACCTCTACGGAAAGACCCCGTGGCCCTTCGCTGCTGTCGACAGGTGGGGCAACATCACCATTGCCAAGAATTGCGCGAACCCGCGCATGGGGGAACGGTTGGGCAAGCACCTTGCCCTGGCAGCATTCGGGGATGCCTCGACAGCTATCACTCCCATCCCAGCTCGTGAGATGAAAGAGGTACTCGTCCGGGGCACCTTGACCAAGTGTCTGGCCATGGGACGGGCGACACGCCTGGCCCTGGAAAGAGGTGAGGACCCCATTGACGCACTGATTGAGATTACCGAGGGATGGCGCTTGTTTGAGGGGGTAGTCACCGGCAAGGATTGGGAGGATCGCGACGGCTACATGTTCGGGACGACTCACATCGCGGGAACCGGAGACTACGAAGGGCAAAAGCTCGACGTCTGGTTCAAGAACGAGAACCACGTCTCCTGGCTGAACGGCGAGCCGTGGATCTGTAGCCCCGACATCGTCACCTTGGTGCGGGCACACAACGGTGA
>CAZOBP010000235.1:0-3948 GCA_964577995.1 uncultured Anaerolineales bacterium | reverse complement strand
TCAACAAACTATTTCTCTCCAAATCCGCAATTCCCGCCAAAGAATTTCGCCCGTCCTCCGTAGAAGTTCCACTTCGGAGGATGGATATCTCGTATCTCCCTTCGGCTGCCCCTTCGACTACGCTCCCCCCTTCGCTAAAGCTACGGAGGGCAGGCAGGGCTACGGCTTATTCAGGGCAGGCTGAGCTCAGGGTAAACTGTTGTGGATTCCGACACACCTCTGTTTATCCCATTGCACTGCCACTTCTGCTGACGCTAAACACCCTAAGCCTTAGCCTCTGGACAAGATAAGATAGGCCGTAGACCGCAATTCCAACAAAATACATGTAATATCTAAGATTAGAATCCAGATTGAAAATGCTCGTCACAATAGCGGGATAAAACAATATAAGCGATGCAATAAGAAACAAGGGAATCTCATACCATTTATTCTTTATTATAAACCACCCCTGAACCGCATTGGTAAAGGCAAATACCCCGAATATCGCCATTACAAAAATGAGCAGTGCCTGGGGCCAATTATTGATTTGGTGAAGGACAAGCTCGGCGTTAAACACAAACATAAACGGAATAACGGCGGTCCTTAAATCATATATGAAGCCCTGTATTCCTGTTGATATGGGGTCGGATTTTGCAATAGCCGCGGCAGCATAGGCAGCGAGTCCTACGGGTGGGGTATCATCGGCAAGAATACCAAAATAGAAACAGAATAAATGAGCAGCTATTGGAGGGATAAGGATAATACCGACACTGTTTACGGGACTTAGTTCTCTGATTACAGGGACTGTGATTGTTGCCATAACAATATATGTTGCCGTTGTTGGCAGTCCCATTCCAAGTATCAGACTTGCAATTGCCGTTATTAATAACACAGGGAATATATAACCGAAAGAAAGTCTTGTTACAATCTCAACAACCATGCCGCTTGGACCCATGAAAACGATGCCGACAATAATACCTGCAGTAGCAGTTGCTAATGCGACAGTGAGCATATTCCTCGAACCTGCTATTAATCCTTCAGCTATGGTCCTGATACTTTTAATAACAGCCTTTATAACGGCAGTGCCATTCTTTATCGCTTTGATGATTTCCCGTACAAAGACAATCACAATCAGGACAAGTATTGCATTAAAAGCCGCCAGGTTTGGGGTGTGACGCATAATTATCAATTCATATATCAAAACAATTAGGGGGATAAGGTAATGAAATCCACTTTTCAGCACGGTCAGAAATTTGGGGATGTCCGATTTTGGCAGGCCTTTCATTCCGAGTTTTGAGGCTTCAAGGTGAGCGATATAAAACAGGCCAAAATAAGATACAAAGGCAGGAACGGCGGCAGCCTTAACAACATCAAGGTAATCAATGCCCAGATATTCTGCGATAATAAATGCCGCTGCTCCCATTATGGGAGGCATTAACTGGCCGTTAGTACTTGCAGCAACCTCGGTTGCCGCTGCAATCTTTCCGGGATAGCCGACCTTCTTCATTAAGGGAATCGTAAAGGTCCCCGTTGTAACAACATTAGCAATGCTTGAGCCTGAGAAAAGACCTGTTAATCCGCTTGAGATAACGGCAGCCTTTGCTGCACCGCCCTTAAATCGGCCAAGTAAAGACAGCGCAAGGTCATTAAAGAAATGTCCTGCCCCAATCTTATCAAGCATTGACCCGAATAATACAAACAGAAAAACTGTATTGGCAGAAACGTGAAGCGGGATACCATAAATCCCTTCCGTCGATAGTGCAATCTGGCAAAGATACCTTCGCAGTGATACGCCCCTAAAGGCGATGACCAACGGCATATAAGGGCCTAAAAAGGCATAGAGTGTAAACACAATAGCAATGATGGCAAGGGCCGGTCCTATGGCACGCCTCGACGCCTCCAACAGAAGTACGATTAATATAACACTAATAACAACATCCCGCCGAATGGGCAGACCTGCCCGCATCGAAATTCCCGTCCAGTCAAAAACAAAGTACAGCACAGAAAGACATGCCAGGCCCGCAAGTATATAATCAATAAGCGGGATACTGCTTACAGCTTTTGGAACGCCGCTTTTCCACTTTCGTTTGGCTCTGCCACGATAGCTCAGAAATACGAGCGTTATGGCAAAAGCCAGATGGACCGCCCTTACCGTTGTGCTGCCCAATATTATCAAACGCGGTAATGAAAGTTGAAACAAAGACCATGCTATCGAGATAGCGGAAATGATGAGTCTATCGGCTTTGTTGTTTTCTAAAAGCATCTATTCAATTATTAGTTTAGGGTCTATGTATTGATCAAGACCGGCTTGACTGTAATATCTTAAAGCACCTTTGTGAATTGGAGCTGAAAGCCCCGTTAGCATGTCTTTTTTTGTAAGTAACTCGTAAGATGGATGAAGTGACTTAAAAACTTCGAAGTTTTCAAATACTTCTTTTGTTACGGCATAAACAACACTCTCATCCGTATTCTTCGATGTAACAAATGTTGCCTTTACGCCAATTGTCGCAACATCTTCTGTATTCAATGCATAGGGATAAAATGAATGAGCTATTATTGATTCCGCGTAGTAAGGATACTTTGTAAGCATCTTATCTATGCCCGCCCCTGTGATGGGTACGATAAATACCTTAATTCTGCCGGATGTTGCTTCCTTTATGTTTGCGTTGGGATGGCCCACAGTATAGAAAAAAGCATCGATTCTTCCATCCTGCAGCAAACCGGGTGCCTCAACAGCTTTAACATACTCGGCAGAAAGGTCATTCTTCTCATTAAGACCTACTGCTTTTAGTACATCCCTTGAGTTCTGTAAATATCCGGAACCGGGATTCCCAAGATTCACCCTTTTACCTTTCAAATCTTCAATTCCCCTGATGCCGCTTTTCTCTGATGCGATTAAGGTAATTGATTCCGGGTGGATTGAAAATACAGACCTGAGGTCTGTCTGTTTTCCGTATTCAGACCATTCGGCTAATCCATTATACGCCTGATATTGCCTGTCTGATTGAACAACACCAAATACCAGGTCAGTGTTTAACACCGCATTAACATTGAATACAGAGCCGCTCGTCGATTCAACTGTTGCTTTAATATTGTACTCGTCATATTTCTTATTAATCATGCGGCTTATAGCAACACCTGTAGGGTAATAGATTCCAGTTACCCCTCCTGTTCCTATTGTTATAAAGCTGGTCTTCCTCTCTTTACATCCTCCCAAAAGAATGCCGATACAAACAAGCATAACTATATAAGAACGCTCTTTCTTCATTTGTCTTCCCAATACGACTATTTAATGCAGGCCTATGCAGTCTATTATAAAGAAGATTTAACTTAAGCAAAACCAGATAACTGAATAAATCTAATTTTACTTTTATGTATTCACCGCCCCTTTAAAAAACAATCGGGGCTTATACTTAATCGATATAAGCCCCGATTTTATACAAATCACAGTATCTAAAACAGATTAATTGTAATTTTCTACTTATGGCGTTGCAGGCTCAAGTGCATACAAACGAATATCATCGTAGTAAATCATGCCTGAACCACCGGCAACTGGATTGCTCCGGTTACCAAGACCAAGAGTAATCGAATTAACATTAGTAAGATTCACACCCTGGTCCGCAAAGCGCGTCAGGTCGATGTTCCATTGGGTCCAGGAACCTATCTGCGATGCATCAGGATTATCATGATTGACCACTGCGTTGCCGTTGAGAGCAACATACATATTCTCAGCAGCATTACCCGCGTTACCTCTGAACCAAATTGTCAACGTGTTGATACCTTTTACTGTCCAGTTACGCACGTTAGTCAACGTCAAAGTCACCTCAGATTTCCCAACTGCGTTGTCGTAGGTCATCGGCATCGACTGCAAACCACCGTGAACGATAGTCAGCTCGGCAATTGGAGGAGGATCATTACCAACGACAGAGCCGTTTACAGCCGGGTTGTCGTATCCGTCCACCCAGGCCA
>CAZOBP010000234.1:0-3981 GCA_964577995.1 uncultured Anaerolineales bacterium | reverse complement strand
TGGAGAGCATCCCAGGACTGGGCTAACTGTTCGAAATAGTCGCGCAGGTCGCTCACGGATCGATGCATCCAGGTCTGTACGTCGTTTTGACGTGCCGCAGGGGATCGAGAATCCTGGAGGTGCCTCCTATTCGCCGCCTCGGATGGCCAGCCCTTGCGGTACGCCGACGATGAATTGATGCTTGTTGTAGGGCATCGGCACGCCGCCCCCGAAACCACCCGGTGTGAAGTACCAGTTGTCGAAGACGTCGGAGTTGTAGACCACCACCCGGGCGGTGTAGTACAGAGGCAGCGCGGGCAAATCCCGGGCCAGGATGGTCTGCATCTCGTCCACCGCGCTCTGCCGTTCAGCGGGGTCGCTCATTGAAACCTGAGCTTCGGCCAGTTCGTCGAACTCGGCATTAGAGTACCCGACGGCGCGGGAAAAGCCCCTGGCGGAGCTCGAGCTGGCGAAGTTGCGCCGCAGTTGGTCGGGATCGGCGCCGAGACCACCAAAGCCGGTGAGCAGCATCTCGTAGTTGCCCTCGGTCGCCGCGGCGTCGATGGTGGCCTGGTCCATGGTCACCGTTTCCAGCGGGATACCGATCTCCGTGAGCCCCGACTCGATGATCTCTACTACGCGGGGCGAAGCCATTATCCAGTCGGGAGAGTAGGCCAGCTTGATCGGTGTGCCGTCATAGCCCGCCTCCCGGAGCAGTTCCTCTGCCGTTTCCAAGGAGAAGGCGTAGTCCTCGACTTCTTCGCTGCAAAAGGGGTTCGCGGGTGGCAGGAAGCCAGGATTACCGGGATCGCCAAAGCCGTAGAGCACGCGATCCACCATGGCCTGACGGTCCACCGCGTGGGCTATGGCCTGGCGGACGCGCAAGTCCCGTAGTGGGGTCTCCTTCTCCAGGTTGAAGTAGAGGAACATGCCCCACTCGCCAGGTGCCTCTCCGATGGCGAATGGTTCCTGTCGGAAGGGTTCCAGCATCTCCTCGGTAACGCCGCCGAATTTGTCGAAGGCATGCACATCGCCATTGGAGAGGGCCAGGATCTCATCGCTGACAGGGACGAATTCGATACGCCGCACGTACGGCAGACCCAGGAAGAAATCGGGATTGGCCTCGAATAGATACGTGCCCTCCTCCTGGCTGAACTCGGCGAGCCTATAGGCCCCGCTGCCCACAAAAGCGTCCGGTTCGGTATACACTTGCGGGTCCTCGACACTCTCCCAGATGTGCTTTGGGAAAATGAGCAGTGGCTCGGCGACAGTCTGCAAGAACGGGGCGAACGGTCGCGCCAGAGTGATAGAGACCTGGTTGTCGCCAATCGCCTCCGCCGAAGCGATCTCATTGATCTGTGTCATGAACCAGGAGGCGCCGGGGTGCGCCTGGCAGTATTCGATGGAGAATACAACATCGTCAGCGGTTAGTGGTCGGCCATCATGCCACCGCACTCCGTCTCGGAGGGTGAAGGTCCAGGTCAGGCCGTCGCTGGAGAGAACCCACTCGGTGGCTAGCCAGGGAATAGTCTCTCCGCTAGCATCGCGCCACACCAAGGTATCAAAGATCAACGAGGCTCGCACGTAGCCTGGACCGCGGTTGAAGCCAAAGGGAGAAGGATGCCCCCAGTAGCCGCCGCCTGGAAGACGTAGGGCTTCTACGTACTCCTTATCTGTATGGGGTGTGGCTGCTGCCTGCGAGGGCGTGAACTCGGCAGTGGCAGTGGGCGGGGCGAGAGTCTCGCGGACTGTTGTGGCCCCGCCGCCACAGGCGGTGGCCAGTAGAGAGAGCGTCAACGAGATGACGATCAGGGCTTTGGGCGAGGATTGTGGTGACTTCATTCTGCTCCTCTCTAGATTGTCTACTCTTCGCCGTGGACTGGCTTTTCGAAGGGCAGACGGTCCTACCCCAGTTTCCAGCCGAAAGCCGGCGCCGCACCCAATAGGGCACGCGTGTATTGGTGGCGTGGTTGGGTCACGATCTGGCTGGCCGGGCCCTCTTCCACGATCTCGCCCTGCCTCATGACCAGAATGCGGTCTGCCACCTTACGGACCAGGGCTAGATCGTGAGAGATGATCAGCAGGCCCATGCCGCGTTCATTTTGAATCTCTTTGAGCAGATTGATCACCTTGGCCTGCTCGCTGGCATCGAGCATGGAGACGGGCTCATCCGCCACGATCAGCCTGGGATCGAGCACCAAGGCCCGGGCGATGGCCACTCGCTGTAACTGCCCCCCACTAAGCTCGTGGGCGCGCCGGCGGAGGAACGCTTCGTCTGGCGACAGGCCCACCGCCCGCAGGACACCTATCACTTTCTCTCGGCGTTCTGCCAAATGGCCGATGCCCTGGATGTCCAGCGGCTCACGCACGATCTCGGCAACGCGGAGGCGGGGGCTCACGGCGTCGAACGGGTCCTGGGCTATGAATTGGATCCTCTGCCGCAAGGCCTTGCGAGATTGCTTGCCCATGGTCGCCAGCTCCTGGCCTTCAAAGACCACGCGTCCCGCGTCAGCTTTGAGTAGCCCCACCAGTAAACGCCCCAGCGTGGTCTTGCCGCTGCCCGTCTCTCCGACCAGGGCTACCACCTCTCCGTGGTAGACCTGCAGGCTGGCGCGCCGGACCGCCTCCACTTGTTCAGCGGTGCCTGGTCGCGCGAGGGCACCTCGGCCATTAGTGGAGAACGCCTTGTGCAGGTCCCAGGCCTGGAGCAAGATGCCCAGACCTCCCAGGTGGCAGGCGATGAGACGACCGTCCTGCTCGACAAGTGACGGCTCAACCCGACGGCAAATCTCCTCCGCCTGAGTGCAGCGGGGGTGAAAGCGGCATCCGGCCGGGGGATCGGCTGCGTCTGGCGACTGGCCGCGAATCCCCCGCAGGTCACGAGCCGTGGTCATGCTGGGGTAGGCGTTAAGGAGTCCCCAGGTGTAGGGGTGGCGTGGGCGCTCTAGGACGTCTAGGTTGGTGCCCACCTCGAGTAGCCTGCCGGCGTAGAGCACGGCCACGCGGTCGGCCAGTTGCGCGGCAGCAGCTAGGTCGTGAGTGATGAGAAGCAGGCTGAGGCTGGTCTCTCGCCGCAACTCCCGCAGCAAGGCGATAAGGCGAGCCCGAGACAAGGCATCTTGGCCACTCGTGGGCTCGTCGACAATCAGAACATCGGGGTGGCAGCTCAAAGCCATCGCCAGCATGGCCCGCTGCTTCTCGCCGCCGCTGAGTTGGTGAGGATATGCGCGCAGATGACGTTGTTCCAGCCCCACTTGCTGGGCCAGTTCGTGCACTCGTACCGCGGCTGCCTCGACCGACAAGGCGAAGTGCTCGCGGAGCGGTTCGGCGATCTGCTCTCCGATCCTATAGACCGGATCAAATGCGGTCCCGACACCTTGTACGGTCATAGCCAAGCGTCGCCAGCGGAGGGGCCGCCACTTCTGCTCGGAGAGGTCAGACAACTCGCGCCCCTCCAGGCGGATGCTACCCCGGGTGGTGCCATGGGGATGGAGTCCTAAGAGCGCTCGTCCAAGGGACGTCTTGCCCGATCCGCTCTCCCCGACGATGGCCAGGGCCTCGCCCGACGCTAGGTTGAAGGATACTCCGTCGACCGCACGCACCATGGGACCGTCACCTCTCTGAGGAGGCGGGAAGTGCACATAAAGGTCCCGAACAGACAGCAGAGGCTCCCTCATCATCGCGCCAACCTCGGGTGGAGTCTACGTTCAAGTCCCATGCCAAAGAAGGTGAGGGCGAGGATGAGCAGAGTGATGCACAATCCTGGGGGCAGGAGCCACCACAGCCAGCGATCGGTTAGGAATAGGCCTGGCAGATTGAGAGCAAAGCGCATCATCAGCCCCCAGCTCTTGGCCGTTGGGTCTCCCAATCCCAGGAAGGCCAGCCCGGCTTCCATGGCCACCGCCCTTCCGGCGGCGGTGATCCAGCCGAAGGCGATCAACGGACCGATCTGGGGGAGGATGTGGCGGAGCAGCACATAGCCTGCTCCTGCACCGAAGTTGT
>CAZOBP010000233.1:0-3997 GCA_964577995.1 uncultured Anaerolineales bacterium | reverse complement strand
CACCTGGGACGACGGGCAGCCCGCTCCGGGCGGGTACATCGTCAAGTACGACGTGCAGTACAAGGAAAACGTCAACGACACCTGGATCTTGTGGCAGGACAAGACCAGGGACACCTCGGCACAATTCACCGGCGTTTTGGGGAGGACCTACACCTTCCGCGCTCGGGCCTACGAGAGGTACACTGCCTGGCACGAGATCCGTCTCGTGGGCGCCTGGAGCGATGGTGACACCACTACGAGAGTCACATCTGTGGGAGGCGTGGAGGGCTACGTTGGGGACAACAGGGATATTCGCCTGTTGAGCGCCGCAGTGGACCTTGTGGGCGCGGGAACCTCGAGCGACACGAGGGATGGGGGGCACTACGGCCTGGAGCCCTCTTCGCCTGGGACGTACGACGTGTCGGCCAGCGGCCTCGGATACCACGCCCCTCCTGCGGTGCGCGACGTCGAAGTGAATGACCAGATGGTCACCCTGGACTTCACCCTCCGACCACTGGACGACGTGGTCCAGAACGGTGACTTCGAGGATGGACTGTCGAACTGGGAGACCGTGCCGGCCAGCATGGTTGATCCAGCAGTGATGGACGTCGGGGTCAGGAGTGGAGAGTACTCATTGGCTCTGGGCAAGGACTCGACCTCCAGCGGCACCTGCGCCGTCACCCAGACGCTCTACATCGCGCCCTCGATCTACATGCCTACCCTCTCCTTCTGGTATCGAACGCCTGCCCCTGGAGCAGGGGCGGACGACTCCTTCGAGGTGGGCATCTACCACGGCGAGCCCTGGACCTACTCTCCCCTGTCCACTCTGGACCCGAGCGACGAATGGACCCACGCCTGGGTGGATGTGTCACCGTACACCGGTTCGGCGTGGATCTCCTTCACCTGGGAGCAGGAAGGCACGCAGGACTTCGTCGTCTACCTGGACGAGGTGAGCCTGGGTCGCGCGTCGGGCGGGGTACTGAGAAGCTACCTGCCGGCATTCCCGTAGACTGCAAGCGCCTTGACCTGCCCAGTGGTTCGCCAGCCAGTCCACCCCACGCTGTCCGTCGGTTTTCCACCCGAAGCGTAGGGCGCTTCCTACGGTCTACACTAAGCCCCGCATAGAGAGAGCCGGACACGAGTCCGGCCCTCGAAGCAATCATCCTCGCTAACCCCCAAGCGTGGCCGTCATGGACCCGCCAATCCCTGGATCAAGTGCGGAACTAGGAACAGCACGCAGTGCACCACCGCCTGGCAGGTCGCGCTGGCCGCCAGCCCGTACATAGCCCGCAGGTAGCCATACACAAAGCCCAGCAGGCCCATCCCTCCCACGAGCACCGCCAGCACAGGAAGATGCTCGTCCCACGTGGCACGAAGGAAGTAGACCACCCCCGCCCCCGCATACAGCAGGACAGAGGCCCACAAGCCTCTCTCTTCCTGGACGAAGCCCCGGAAGTAGAGCGCCTCCACGGCCGGCATGAGAAGCACCACGCCCCAAAGAAGGGCCAACGTGTTCTGCGCTGGGAAGAGACGCTGGGAAGTGCCAAGCAGGAAACTCGTCCCCGCCAGGAGCATCGGACCCGCCATCAACAGGCCCGCCACGGCGCCGCGGGCCAGATCAGAGTAGCCATAGGAGAACTGCATCCTCCGGCCTGAAGCGTAGACCAGTGCGAAGACGAAGAGCACCACCCACAGCAGAGTGAGACGCAGGAGTTGGTCCAGGCTCCAGGTCGCCACCCCGGCAGCGGCGAAAACGGCGAAGCCCAAGTAGGGATCGGTCTTCAGAGTCCTTCTTCGCGGCCGACCCTTACGCGCCACGGCTAGGTCCTTCCGCCCATGATTCGCCGGAAGGTCTTCAGGACGTGCTGAATGTCCTCCTCCTCGATCCCATGGTGGGTCACGGCCCGGAAGCGCCCCGCGCCGTAGTGGCCCACCTTGACACCTTCATCGTCCAAGGCAACCAGCAGTTCAGGCACCGCCATCTTGTCCGTCACCAGGTTGAAGAAGACCATGTTAGTCTGGACGGTGTCGAGGTCCACGGCGAGGCCCTGCACTTCACTCAACCCCTCTCCCAGGAGCCGCGCGTTTCGGTGATCCTCCTCCAACCGGCCCACCATCTCCGTGAGGGCCACTATTCCCGCCGCGGCCAGGATGCCGCCCTGCCTCATGCCGCCGCCCAGCATCTTTCGATTCTTCCTCGCCCGGCGGATGAAGTCCGCCGTGCCCGCTACGAGGGACCCCACCGGCGCGCACAACCCCTTGGACAGACAGAACATCACTGAATCCGCGTTCCTGGTCAGTTCCTTGACGTCGATGCCCAGGGCGACCGCAGCATTGAAGACGCGCGCTCCGTCGAGATGTACAGCTATCCCCCTCTCCCGGACCGGAACAGCCACCGAATCCATCTGCTCGCGCGACAGCACGCACCCACCACACCAGTTGTGGGTGTTCTCCAGACAGACCAAGCTCGTCGGGGGGAGGTGGATGTTCTCGCCCCGAATCGTAGCGAGCACCGTCTCAGGGTCCAACGTGCCGTCTCGCCTATTGGGGATGATGTGAGCCTGCACCCCTGCGAAGGCCGATGACGCAGCCACCTCGAACAAGAAGATATGGGCCTTTTCGCCCAAGATGATCTCGTCGCCTCTCTGGCAGTGAGTGAGAATGGAAACCAGATTGCCCATCGTGCCGCTGGGAACGAAGAGCGCCGCCTCCTTGCCCACCATCTCCGCAGCCAGGGTCTCCAGCCTGTTGATGGTGGGATCCTCTCCAAGAACGTCATCGCCCACCTCCGCCTCGTACATCGCCTGTCGCATGGCGGGAGTGGGCAGTGTCACCGTATCACTCCGTAGATCGATAACCTTCATCAACACCTCCTGTTGCTTCTCCGGCTCCCAGTCCGGACAGCGCCTCGCCCATCAGTCGTGAGAGCCAGATGCCACACTCTCTGCCGAAGCATAAACCCTCGGGGAGGGCGCACGCCCACGGTTTGCACACACCGGCGGAGGCTTGGTGACCCACGGCCGGTCACACACCTACGACTGGGTCCCGCATATCCTCGGTCAGGTAGGCGTGAGCCATCGCAGCCGTGTTGAAGCTGTACCCGGCCTTGCCGGTGTGGTCAATCATAATCACGCCACCATGCCCGTCCACGTCTTCCTTCAGGAGTCTCACAGCCATGGCTGCCGCCTCCTGAACGGAGCGTCCACCCTTCACCAGATCTAGAGCGGTCTTGGCAAGCACCGTCCTGATGATGTCTTCTCCCCATCCGGTGCACGCTGCTCCTCCCACTCTGTTGTCAGCGCAGATGCCGCACCCGATGAGTGGGGAATCGCCCACGCGACCTGGATGCTTGAAAGAGCGTCCACCAGTCGAGTCACCTGCTGCGATGTTGCCTCGTTCATCCATGGCCACCGCACCCACGGTATCGCCGAATGGCACCTCAACGGCGTTTCGCGCACCCAGGGCCCTTCCCTCACGCCAGGCCTGCCAGCGCCTCAACTCCCGCTCGACGACGAGCTCCTCTTCCGCGCAAGACTCCAGCCCTGCTTCTCTGGCAAAGAGCAGAGCCCCCTCAGCCACCAAGAGCACGTTCTCGCTCTCCAGGACCTTCCTGGCCAGGGAGATGGGATTCTTGACCCCCTCTACGGCAGCCACCGCCCCTGCGGCCAGTCCCGCTCCTTCCATGAGGCTGGCATCGAGCTGTACCTTCCCCTCGGAGTTCAGGACTGCACCCGTGCCAGCGTTGAGATGCGGATCATCTTCCATGATCCGGATGGCCGTCTCCACGGCGTCGAGCGCGTGGCCTCCCGCGGTGAGAGTCCTCCACCCCGCCATCAAGGCAGCTTTGCACCCCAGCTTGTGAGCCTCGACGAGATCGTCCGGGATGTCCCAGGCTCCGCCATGCACGATCAGAGATAGCGTCATTTCACCTCCTCCAGTCCGTCTAGTGGAGTAGAGCCGTTCCGTTCCAGGCACGCTGGATTTTACTTCAGGGAGAGTACGCTGTCAACGAACTGGA
>CAZOBP010000232.1:0-4015 GCA_964577995.1 uncultured Anaerolineales bacterium | reverse complement strand
CTGGGGGACGTGAGCGAGTTTGAGATACAGACGACTGATCTGAACGAAGTGGACTTGTATCTCATAGATGTGGGGCAGACAGTGGACCTCAGCTTCGAGGCGCTGCCGGGAAAGAGTATCAAGGGTGTCGTCGCGCAGATTGCGCCCATGGCTAGCCTGGAGCAGGGGGGCACTAATTACGAAGTCACCGTCGAGATGGAGAACCAGGACCCAGAGTTGCGCTGGGGCATGACTGCTTACGTCGATATCTTCGTGGGGGGTAAGTAGATGCAGGGGAAGACACTCGCACTAGCCGCGCTCGTCCTCTTCTTGACTGGATGCGGTGCAGTATCGAGCCCGCAGCCTGTCGAGCCAGCTGATCCTAGCAGCACGCCGACCGTGACGGCCACTGCGGTTGTGCCGACACCGATGGCGACCGACACGCCTACGGCCACAACCGTGCCTCCGACACCCACGGCCACGCCGCAGCCTCCCACGCCGACGGCGACGACACCGCGCCCGCTGCCGCCGACTCCGACGCCCACGCCAGGGCTCCAGGGGCGGTTTGTGTTCCAGTCGGCGAGCGATGGTGACGTCTACGTGGTGAACGCCGATGGTACAGGACTGGTGCGTCTCACGCGGGGGATGGATCCCAGTTGGTCTCCTGACGGCACTCAGGTAACCTTTGCCCGCTGGACCGAGCCTTGGGGGATCTATGCCATCGACGCTGACGGGAGCAACGAGCGCTTGCTGTTCAGTTCCAGTGTGGCGCGTGGCCCCGTCTGGTCGCCCGATGAGAGCCAGATCGCCTTCTTCTTCACTACGGAGGGACGGCACGAGGCTTGGAGGATCTGGATCCAGGGGTTCGGCTGGTACTACATCGAGCGCGGCTACCAACAGACAGAGTGGCATCTGGGTGTGGTAACCGTGGCCGATGGCTCTCTCCATGAGCCCTACTGCGACAGCCTCTCCTTTTCGCCTACCTGGACTATAGACGGGGGGCGGCTCGTGTACGATGGCGAGCAAGGACTGCAAATCAGCGAAGCAGGAGGGGCCAATAACGTGCCCTTCACCGACGATGTGCACGACTACTTCCCGGTGATGTCTCCGGATGGGAGTCGCATCGCCTTCATGCACTGGCAGCACGATCACTGGGAAATCTACCTTACGAACTGGGACGGCAGTGGGCGGTGGCCCCTGACCAGTAGCTCCGTGTTCCTGGATAGGCGTCCGAACAACGTGTCACCTGCGTGGAGTCCCGACGGCACCCAGATAGTTTTCCTTTCCGATCGAGGCGGTGATTGGGCGTTCTACGTGATGAACGCCGATGGCAGCCATCAGAGGCAGATCCTGAAGGACGTGACCCAGACGTTGAAGATTAGCTATGCTGGGGTGCACGAAAGGGTCATCTCCTGGACCAGGTAGCGCGGCTAGAGAGGCAAGCAATGACTGGAAACGACCTGATTGTTGAGACCTACGATCTCACCAAGATCTACGGAGATGGCGAGGAGATCAGGGCCTTGGATGGTGTGAGCCTGACCATCAAGAGGGGCGAGTTCGTATCCGTGATGGGGCCATCGGGCAGCGGGAAGTCCACACTTCTCTACGTGCTCGGCGCACTGGCCAGGCCCACCAGCGGCCAGGCCCTGATCAACGGTCAGAATCTGACCGAGGTCAAGGACCTCGATCGGTTTCGCAACGAGACGATAGGGTTCATATTCCAGCTCCACAATCTCATCCCCACCATGACCGCTCTGGAGAACGTGGAAGTTCCCTTGCATGAGCAGAAGATGAGCGTGAAGGAACGACGTCAGCGCTCCAGAGAGGTGCTGGAACTGGTTGGACTTGGTGATCGACTTACCCACTTGCCGAATCAATTGTCGGGCGGACAGTGTCAGAGGGTGGCCGTCGCTCGCTCCCTGGTGAACCAACCGTCGTTGGTGCTTGCCGATGAGCCGACCGGCGAATTGGATAGCGTGAGTTCCAAAGAGACGATCGACCTGATGCACGAGATGAATCGCCGACTGAGCACCACCTTCATCATCGTAACGCACGACCCGGCGGTTGCGCGGCGCACCGAGCGCGTGTTGATCATGGGGGACGGGCGCATCGTGCGAGAGGACATCGTCACGGATCCGTATGCAGAGGATCTTAGGATGCTGAAGGCTTCGCCCCTGGGGAAGGCGGTGCTGGAGGGACGAGAGGAACTGGCCCTTGACGATGTGACCTTGTTCCAGGATGGGCAACTGACAGAGGCAGGTGGTCTTCTGAGGGAGCTGCTGGAGCAGGTGTAGCAGGATTCGACCCCCGGGCGGTGCCAGGCGCTGCTGAGCTAATAAGTCGTCTCCTGGAGGCGAACCCAGTACTGGGTCCCTGGCCCTTGAGCGCCATCGCCGGCGTCCTGGGCCACGACGTAGAGCGGGCCATCGTCGTGGGCAGTCCATCGAATACGCGAGGCTCGTGGTTCCTCCTCGTCCCGCCCGTTGTCATCCACGAACAACTCGTTTCCCTCTTCGTCGAGCAGGCGCAGCACGGTGTCCACGTCCTCACCCAGGCCGGACGTCTCCACGACGTAGGTGTTCCCCGCCGTCGTCTCCAGGCGCATCCAATCCACGTCTCCGGCCAGGTGCAGATTGTGCGGTTGTGGCTCGCTGGGTTTGAGGAGAGTGGCCAGCCTCGGTGAGCCGTCGGGTTCATACTCGTCTTCCACGAAATGCGCTTCCTCCCAGATTCGAATCTCGTAGTAGGTACCAGCCCCGGCATTGTCGTCATTCACGTCGTGCGCCATCACGTAGTGGGTAGAGGTCTTCTCCGCAGTCCAGACGAGGCGCGAGGCCCACTTCTCCTCGAGTGCGCGGCCATCGTCATCTTGGGTGAGCAAGCTGCGGTCGCCATCGTAGAGGAAGAGGCGGGTGTCCACGTCGGGTCCCAGATTGAAGGTCTCGATCGTATATACATGACCTCTCGTGGTTGTGAAACGGAAGTGGTCGCGGTCACCGAGGCTGTGGAAATTGTGGGTCTGGCCAGCGCCGGGCTCGAGGACTGTGGCTTCAGCGAGTGTGTCGTCCGGCTCCCACTCGTCGGGAGTGTATTGGGGCAGCTCGAGGGGCAGGAATTCCACACTGTCCACAATCGCCTCAAGCTCTGGCCCGTGGGCGGGCCAATCTTGGAGGGTAGACAAGGCCACCAGGATGTAGGATTGGTGTTCGCGCGCGGCGGCCAGCACGAAGCCCTTGAGATGGGTGGCGAAGAGGGCCGGGGTTCCCTCGAGGGTGACCAGGGCGCCCGTTTGGTCGCCGATGGCCCGAGGCTGTGGCTCGCCGATGTGCATCTCCTCGGAGCTGAATACCGAGGCTCGGCTCAGGGCCAGGGCTTCGAGGTTTTCCCACTCGGCATTGGGCAGCGCCTCGACCTCAATGGAGACGCCTGCACCAGCAGTGAAGTCTCCGCCCGCAATTGTCTCCTCCGATGTGCCGAAGACGACGCTCTTCTGCGTGTCCCTGTTTTTCCAGTCCACGGGATACGACAAGGACAATCCCAGGGCAGCGTTGACGTAGGGTTGCACCGGCGATGGCGAACCGGCGATGCGGCTGGTAGGGGTTGGCTGTTCAGGAGTGGGTGTCTGCGCCGGCGTGCTGCTGGCCGGAGTCTGTAGAGCAGTGGGCGCGGCGGGGGCAGGCGCGACACAACCGCTGGTCAACCCGGCGAAAAGCAGCATCAGAGCAGTCTGAATACAGAATGCTGCTACGTTTTCGCGTAGTGGCCAGAGTTGACTCGCGGCACGCGTGCTCCAGACGGGGGATGCTGCTCCTCTTCTCATGGCGAAGTAACCGGTGCGACCCAGCGGCGAGAACCCCTGGCCTGGCCGGCCAGCTAAGGCTCACCCGAAACACAGACCGGTTGTCAGTGCTCGATTCCGGAGCGTGCCTCCCTGGGATATTCGTGGGGATTATACCTGGTGCACCGATGGCTGCCAAGGCCCCTCCGACCTTGGTGCCGCCCGGGGGCTGTGATATAATCGGAGCCGCCTTCACAA
>CAZOBP010000231.1:0-4057 GCA_964577995.1 uncultured Anaerolineales bacterium | reverse complement strand
GGGGCTAGTTGTTGCGTTTCCTCAGGGTCGATGCCCTGTCAGCGGTTGGTGAGCAAGACGAGGGACGATCAGGACCGCTTCGCATCAGGGCAATTCGAACGTGTCCTTCAGAGCCGCCACGGCATCGTCGAGACGCGAGCGGTCTATGACGCAGCTCACGCTGGAGATGGAGGTGCTGATGGACAGGATGTTGATACCAGCGTCCGCCAGGGCTGTGTACATCATGCCGGCGACGCCCGGTGTCTGCCTGAAATCGGGTCCAAAGACCGAGACGATGGCCACCCCAGCCTGATGTGTCATCCTGCGTCCCCCGAACCGCTCCTTGACGGGTTCCAGCAAACCCAGGGCCGTTAGCGCATCCTTGCTGGCCACACAGAAGACGATGTGAGTGTTGTGGTCGAGATCGATGGCCTGAGCGATGGCGAGCACGTTGATGCCCCTCTGGCCCAGAGTCCTGAATACCGCCGCGGCGATTCCGGGGCGATCAGGGACGCCCATCATGCCCACCAGGGCCAGGTCCGTAAGCTGGAGGATACCCCCGATCTTCACTTTGCCCAAGGGCCTGTCTCCGGGATCATGGAGTGAGATGCGACGCGATGACGCGGGGCGCGGATCCAGAAACGCTATACCTGAGAGCGATTATGCCCCCGCGAGCGCTCCAAGTCAAGATCGTCAACGGGCAGGGACAAAACGACCTGGAGCAGACAGAGGTGAGTCGCCAGCAGGTTCTCGCCTTGAGAAAGACGCATGACACTGGGGCCGGTGAGCGGACCGGCTGCTGGTGCTAATCAACTGGGCGCGGCACTACGTGTTTCGGGACTAGGCGCCGTGTCGGGTCTTACCGTCGGAGCCGCCGCGATGCGACGAGGTGCGGCGGGAATGAATGCCCAGAGCGGCCCTGCGCCGCGGGGATGACAGGTGCATGCCCTATTCAGAAATCATATCCAAACCGACGAGTGGCAACGCGGACAAGTCACTTGGACCCGTGGTTCGCTGTGTCCGGCAAACCCTTGAACAACCACTGAAGCTGCGAAATGATGTCCGCAAGAAGTACAGGTTGTCGAGACGAGCTTTGCACTCATCGCAACTGCCATGTCAACTGATTCGTTGACAATCACCGTGCTTTCGGATGCTGACCCCCCACCGGTTTTCGTGAGTCTCTTGCCCACACCATCCCCAGTGTTTGTGATGATCTCGCCGACACCTGAACCTTCAACCGTTATTCGCTCCGCAGGCCCCTCTCCGCTGTGGACGATGTCCAACCCTATGCCACCGCCTACGTTCTCAACAATACTGCCAACACCCCCGTCAGATACGTGTACTTCTCTCGCGGCGGACGCTGCGGGCTTTCCGGAGGCTATGTAGTCCTCGTGCCGTCGCTTCCACGTATTGAGCCGTTCAACCGTGTACGTCGCCTCGTCGGCATCTATCTTCTTAGCACATTCTCTGCAAAGCCATATACCGTTCGAGATATCGGCTCGCTCCCCGTCTGTCATGCTCCGGTCATACCTGGCCTGACCTTCCCTGGCAGCTCTGATGTGTGCTGCTTCCCCTAGGTTCGTGGCCTTGTCGTCCTCGGAATGTGGGCCACTAGTGGGACGCCTGCAATCTGGACTCGAGCAGGTCTGCCCTGCGCGCTTTGCCAGTGTCTCTTTGGTTCTTCGTGTGAAATTGGGTGCTGTTGACATTGTGGTACCCACCATACCTGTCATTGGCGCGGCCCTACGATCGAGGCAGGCCGTGCGCTGGCTGCTCAGGGTTGCGATGCCCCGGGCGCGAACCTAGCTGACGAGGACCACGCTCCGTGTGCACACCGAGACAACTCCGTCGCCCCCAGCGAGATGCTGGGCCACAGAACGGTGGGTTCCTTACTCCGGAGGCTCTTCTTTGATATATAACTGACCATCGATCTGTGGCTTGAACACCCCGCGTCGAATGAGCTCATTGACTGCTCCGGAAGCCACCTGCGTGGGCAAGCCTAGGTCACCTGCGATGCGTTTCGTTGTGCCCTTCGGCCAAGGTTGAGGAGGCATCGCCTGCTCAACACTCTTCAAGACTTCCTCATCCATCGGGCGCACGGGTGTTGAAGCGGCCTGAATGACTCGCACCCCTATGGCGTCAGGCGTCCTGAAAACGCGGAGCCCAGTGCCACAACTGGCACAGTGCATCTGCATCGCGCTACCCGGCATTGGATCGAGATGGACCAGCCCGGGCTCAGCGCAAAGCGGGCATTCGATGCTTTCCTCTACCGGCGCACGAGCTTGAAGCACGGCTTGGCCGTTGACGAATCTTGAGACGAGTTTTGTGTCGCACTGCTTACATAGGATGGATTTGTAGCCGTCCTTCTTGGCTCTTTGCTGGTAATGGATGGGAGCAGAGCAATTGGGACAGAATGTGTCGATGCGCTGCATAGGAGGCATGGACTTAATGCGCCTTACTGGTAGTCCGCTCACTTGGGAAGCAAGCGTCCGCAGATCGGCCCTGATCGACTGCACTTCCTTGCGGAGTGCCATGGCGCTTTCACCCTGGTCCATTGCTGCAGCTAGGGGAGCCCTGGCATAGAGGGACTCGAACCTCTCAACCAGTTCACTCAGTTCCTCTTC
This sequence comes from uncultured Anaerolineales bacterium, assembly GCA_964577995.1. Classification (GTDB taxonomy): domain Bacteria; phylum Chloroflexota; class Anaerolineae; order UBA7937; family B3-Chlor; genus JAUVXJ01. The sequence goes on along the minus strand of CAZOBP010000231.1, from coordinate 1,454 downwards.
GCGCTCCTGCTGCCTTTCTCGCTGAGCAGAGATCTCATCACCGATCACGCCTTGCCAATCGCTCAGCGATCCATCGTTGACCGACTTCAAGGTGTTGATTATGTGAATCGCCCCCTCTATCCTTAGGTCTCTCGCAAGCACCGTCTGGGTTGGTGTTTCGTATTCGTCGGGTTCGAGCTCCCCCTGTAGGAAGATTGACAGTCGATCAAGCTCATTGGAGAGGTTGGTGACTTTCTCAGCGGCTTTGCGGGCAAAGACCTTGAGATTCTTGCCGGACGAGTAGGAGGCATAGTGGTAGGAAGCGGTCCATGATGCGATTGCGGACAGGACTGTGAGGATCACGCTCAGGAGGAGCCCTTCAGAAGAGGTCGTGTTTCCTTTGCCTATGGTCCATATGCATGCTATGACTCCGACGACGACCAGAGCCAAGAGTATGAAGACACCAAGGGACGATCGGGTTTCCGTTCTCATTCGCTCCCCTTTTCATTGCACCACGGATTGTGAGCAATCACACTACTTCCCCAAGGACTCTCTGTGCAGCGCCCATTCTGTGCTTGTTGGGAACGCTCTTGCATGATCACGGCTGCTGCCTGTCTGCAATCTGGTTCGAAGAGGCGCCAAGAGCAGGACATCCCCTACAGAGTGTTCTTGCACAACGGTCGGCATCAATGATTCCGCCATGGCGCACGATCTTGGGTTCCGGTTCAGTTCTCTGAACATTGTACCACAAGTCCGTTTGTTGTGCAACGTCTGGTTTCCCGAGACGGGCATCATACAACGAGCCAAGGAGCCATTCCAGCAAGTGGCTGATGCAGTACGACTGAGGCGTTGCGCCTGGGGGACGGAGTAGCGGCGCGCCGGTGGGATCACGCGCTCCAGCCTGCCTCACAACGTGCCTCATCTCGTCAAAATCGCGAGTGGGGTCAGAGAGGGTGTGCTTTAACTCTTGCCGTAGCCGATGGTGTCCACGGCGTCCTCGATCTCGCCCAGGATGTCGGGGTCGTCGATGGTGGAGGGCACCCGATACTCCTCCCCATCGGCGATGTGACGTATCGTGCCCCGGAGGATCTTGCCAGAGCGGGTCTTGGGCAACCGCTCCACCACCACCGCCTCCTTGAAGCAGGCGATGGCCCCCAGTTGCTCCCGCACCATACGCACCAGCTCGGCCACCAACTCTTCATCGTGGCGCTCCGCCTCGTCCTTCAGGACCACGAGGCCGATGGGGACCTGTCCCTTGAGGTCGTCGTGGACCCCCAAGACGGCGCACTCGGCCACGTCGGGGTGATTGGACAAGATCTCCTCCATACCCCCGGTGGAGAGCCTGTGTCCGGCCACGTTGATCACGTCGTCGGTGCGGCCCATGACCCACACGTATCGGTCCTCGTCGATATGTCCGCCGTCACCGGTGAAGTAGTATCCGGGATAGGGATCGGTGTACGATTCTTCGAACCCCT
>CAZOBP010000230.1:0-4099 GCA_964577995.1 uncultured Anaerolineales bacterium | reverse complement strand
CAGAGTCCCTAGGCAAGGAGGTGGAGCATGAGACCGTGGCATAGGTCTTCGATGGTGCTTCTTCCGCTGGTCTTGCTGGGTCTCACGGCAGGACTCCTCTCCTGCGCTCCAGTGGAGACCGGACCGCGGGTCTGGATAGACTTCCCCTTGGAAGGCTCCCAGTTCTTTCCGGACACCACCGTTTCGATTACCTGCCATGCCTTCGCTCCGGAGGGCGTGGCCGAGGTCCAAGTGGCGGTAGATCGGCAACCGTACAGAGTGGTTGCGCCGGACCAGGCTGGTGAGCAGTTCGTCGAAGTCTCCGCAGAGTGGTTCGCGGACGAGCCAGGGACCTACCTGCTCTCGGTGACCGTCTTCGATGTGAACGGCCTGGCGAGCAACCCGGCAAACGTCACGGTCACAGTCACCGGCGAGGCTCCGCAGCTTCTGATCACGCCCGGTGCGGAGGAGACACCGCCTTCCACCACCCCAACTCCCGAGGAGCCAGTCGCTACTCTGGCGCCAACCGTGGCGCCGGCACCGCCCACGGCTACCCCGCCTCCGCCCACGGGGACCCCCTTGCCTCCCACGGCGACGCGACCAGCGCCCACGGCGACCCCGATGCCCCCCAGGATAGTGTCGTTCGAGGTGGACCGCAGCCAGATCACCGCCGGCGGATGCGCCCGGTTCAGTTGGCGTGTCGAGGGGCAGCCTACCGCGATCTACTTCGATGGAGAGGGCGTCACCTCTCCCGACTCCAGCGAGCGGTGTCCCACAGCCACGAGGGCCTTCGAGTTGCGGGCGGAGGGTCCGAGTGGAGTGGACACTCGGAGCATCACCGTGGTGGTGGTTGAGCCCAGTCCAACGGCTGACACAGAGGGGCCACCCGCCCCATCTCTCATCTCGCCGACGGGGAATACGGAACAGTCGTGTGGGGCCGTGACGCTACGCTGGAGTGGGGTCAGTGACCCCAGTGGAATCGCCACCTACTACGTGAAGGTGGAGAAGGTGACAGGGACGTTCAAATCGGGGGCCTGGACCACGACCGACACCGAGCTCATCATCCCGGCTGCCTGGCTGGAGTGTGGGCAGGGGCACAAGTGGGCGGTGCGGGCGGAGGACGGTGTTGGCAACGTGGGTCCCTCTTCAGCCTGGGCCGAGTTCACCGTGACCATCGGCTAGCGTGAGGGACAGGTTGCCGACCTGTGCCACGGGTGTGGGCGCCAAGGTCACGGTTGAGATCTGGAAGGTAGTGGCCCTCTAGAGGCCGTAGAAGAGCGGGGGGCATCGAGCTTGGCTACACCCCTGCGTGCCCCGACGATGGTGGAGCAAAGGAGGCCACGAGAATGAGGAGAGCAGCGACCATAGCGCTTGGTCTTCTTCTGGCGCTGTGCCTGATATCCGTGATCGGCGGATTGGCCTATCTTCTTTGGCCACGAGGGGTGGCGAGGCCTGTGGTGCTGATCGATTCACCCGGCTATGGGGAGTTGGTAGCGGTGGGAGAGACGGTAACCATCCACGCCGTGGCCCGTGACGAGGCAAAGGTGACGCGTGTGGAGTTGTGGGTAGATGGACAGTTGCAGGAATCGCAGGCCAGCCTGCTGCCTGGAGGGACTTCGCCCTTTTCGCTTGGAGCCCAGTGGCAGCCGGACTCCGCCGGGACTCATAGGCTGATTGCCCGGGCCTTCAATGCCGACGGTGTGCGTGCACATGCGTCGATCGAAGTGGAGGCCATGGCAGAGGTGGATGCAGACGGGGATGGGGTGGCCGACGAGGCGGATGCGTGTCCGGACGAGCTGGGGTGGAGGGCGTCTGCTGGGTGCGCTGACAGGGACTACGACGGCATCCGGGACACTGAGGACGCCTGCCCGGAGGTGGCCGGTATGCCGGATGGAGACGGGTGCCCTGCACCTAGCGAGCGCGACGGGGATGGGGATGGTGTGGTGGATGGGGTAGATGCCTGTCGGGACGAAGCGGGGGCACCTGTGGCGGAGGGTTGTCCCGACGCGGATGGAGACAGGGTACCGGACGCGGAAGATACGTGCCCCACAGAGCCAGGGTGGCAGGAGAACGATGGCTGTCCGGTGGAAGGTGACGTTGACTTCGACGGCGTAGCCGACGGGGAGGACGAGTGCCCTGGGGAGTGGGGTAGGCCTGAGTACTCTGGCTGCGCCGATGACGATGGGGACGGTGTTGCAGACAGGTACGACGCCTGTATGGATGAGGCAGGGCTACCTGACGCGGATGGTTGTCCTGACCGGGACGGGGACGGCGTCGCTGATGGAGAGGATCTGCGGCCCGAGGAGCCAGGGTTACCTGAGGATCACGGCGCGCCTGAGACAGGTGCCCCGGACAGTGATGGGGATGGGGTGCCCGATGACGTGGACGAGTGTGACCGGGAGGAGGGGTTGCCGGAGCACTTTGGCTGTCCGCCTCCTGGGGAAGCGGACGACGCTGATGAGGATGGCATCGCCGACGACGAGGCGGCGCCCATTGGCCCTTGGGATGGGCTGTTGTTCTACCTACCGCTACGTGAAGTGCTAGTGCCAAAGGTGGAAGTACCCGTGGAGTTCCAGGCGGTGGAGTTCACGACAGGCCGGGACTACGAAAGCATCTCCTGCTACGTGCGTGTTGGTCGCCACGATCCTGTGCATGAGGGACCCTTCGACCCCTTGGGTGAGAGACAGTGGAGCATCCCCGCAAGCTTGGGCACTCTAAACACTGCGTTCGACGACGAAGACTACTTTCCTGTGTATGTGGAGTGCGAGGGCTACCACGAAGGGGAGGTCTGTCGCGATGATGAGTGCATCCCTGAGACGATTCACGACAACCTGGGCGTGTTCATCGGGGGTGATCCCGATCCCGATGATCCAGAATCCGTGGGGTACCCGCTGGGGGAGTGGGATGGACATGTGATCACGGGCAGGTCCGGGAGGGGTGATCCGGACGACTGGTTCCAGGTGAAGTTTCGCATCTGTACTCCTTCGTGCGAAGAAGTGGTGTACCTGCCACCTTTTGTGGAGTTGGTGGAGGTCGGGGCGGAGACACGTCTGTTCATTTTCGAACAGTGGGCAGATGGCATCCCGGAGGATGTCTTTGGGTGGAACGTCTACATCGACGGCAACTATGCCTTTCCTGTGGCGCTGGATAGGGAGAGTGTCTCGGTCGACTATTATGAGCCAGCCTGCGGAGAGACCCGGGCGTTTCAGGCGACGGTCCGGGGGCGCGCCGGGGAATCGCCTCGTAGCAATCACGACGTCTGGGAAGGCGAGCCGTGTCCGCGCACCGTACAGGTGGAGTTCTACAGTCTGGAGACCGGCTACTTGGGCGATGATGAATGGAATCATGACGACGTAGGACCCATTTTCGGCCACTTTCGGGTCACAGCGGGCGGCCAGACGTACAGGCTTGAGTTCGACGCTGTCGACCCTGGGAGCTGGGCTTGGGAGGAGACCAGAGGCTATCGGCTGGACCATGGTCGGGAGTACCTGATCCACGACATCTTCCAGTGGATTTGGAGTCGCATGAATTGTATGGGAGGAGGATGCCCGAACTACTACGTTGCTGCCAACAACTATGTCATGGTCGACCTCGGTCCCGATGATGATCTAACCTTCGGGGGGTCGATCTATGACAATGATGACGGCAACCCGAGCGACACGCTCTTCGATGCGGAGTACACTATCCCTGCTGAAGACATCTCCGAGGACACATCGGGCGAGTGCCTGGTCCCGGGCTATTGCGTAATCGAAGACCGCAATATCACTCTCACGGTCCTTCTATCCACTATCGGCTGGTAGGGCGGCGGCGAGCAAACGACCCCAGTGGAATCGCCACCTACTATGTGAAGGTAGAGAAAGTGACAGGCCTCCCCAAGTTTGGCGGCTGGACCACGACGGGCACAGAATACACAGTCTCGGTTGCCTGGCTGGAGTGCGGGCAGACCTACCAATGGGCCGTTGCGGCCGAGGATGCTCTGGGCAACATGGGCCCCTGGTCAACCGGGGCCGAATTCACGGCGGAGATCACCTAGAGTGTAGAACAGGTTGTCAACCTGTGCCATGGGGTGTAGGCAGCGAGCTCGCGGCTGCAGTCTCGGAGGCTGCGGCACTCGAGAGAT
>CAZOBP010000229.1:0-4180 GCA_964577995.1 uncultured Anaerolineales bacterium | reverse complement strand
GAGCACACGACGTGCCACGCTACTGAGGAACTGACCTCGCGACCGGTAGCCGGCCTTGTGCCGCCCTGGCTGTCTCCGGCGCACAGGGGCACCCATACACACGGCGACTCGGGCTGGTTAGGACATTGGCTAGCGGAGGAGCGCGGCCTACACGTATCGACCCAGGACCAGACAGGCGTTCTGCCCGCCGAACCCGAAGGAGTTGCTGAGGGCGATGCCCACCGTGGCCTTTCGCGCCACGTTGGGCACCGAGTCGAGGTCACACTCGGGATCTGGAGTCTCCTGGTTGGTGGTGGGATGGAGTATGCCTGTTTGAATGGTCTTGATCGTCGCAATCGCCTCTACCGCGCCCGCTGCGCCCATCAGATGGCCGAGCATAGACTTGGTGGCGTTCACCGGGATTTCGTAGGCGCGGGAGCCCATCACGCTCTTGATGGCCGCGACTTCGGCAGGGTCACCTATCAGCGTCGCGGTGGCGTGGGCGTTGATGTACTGGATGTCCTCAGGCGCGAGGCCAGCGTCGGCGATGGCACGCCGCATGGCGAGAGCAGAGCCCTTTCCTTCCGGGTCAGGGGCGCTGACGTGGTAGGCATCCGTGGTAACGCTGTATCCCATCACCTCAGCATGAATCCTCGCCCCGCGAGCCAACGCGTGCTCCAACTCTTCCAGGACCAGGATGCCGCACCCCTCGGAGCACACAAAACCGTCACGCTCGGCGTCGAAGGGACGCGATGCCTTCTCCGGTTCGTCATTCCTCCTTGAGACGGCGCGCATGGCGCATATGCCCGCAAGGGCCAGCTCACACACCGTGGACTCGGTACCACCAGCGATCACGATCTTGGCGGAACCATCCCGTATGGCCCGTGCTCCCTCTCCGATCCCCTGCGTTCCCGAGGCACAAGCGGCTATCACGGTGGACGTATACCCCTTGATGCCAAAGGAATAGCCGACGTGGTGGGCCGCAGCGTTGGGCATCATGTTGGGAATGAACAGCGGCTGAACCCGTCGCACTCCTTTGTTGAGCAAGGTCAGATGGGCTTTCTCCGCCTCGACCAGCCCACCTCCTATTCCAGTTCCTAGGACGACGCCCACGTCCTCGGCGTTGCTTTCGTTGATGACCAGGTCGGCATCTTCGACAGCCATCTTCGCTCCAGCCACCGCGAATTGGCTGAAGCGCGACATACGCCTGGCCTCTTTCGGATCGAGGTATTCAGCCGGGTCGAACCCCTTGACCTCCCCCATGATCTGTACCGGGTAGGACGAGGGGTCGAACTGTGTGATGCGCCCGATCCCCGAGCGTCCTTCGACCAACCCCCGCCACGTCTCCTCGACCGTCAGCCCCAGGGGCGTGATGGCGCCCATGCCAGTGACCACCACCCTTGATTTGCTGTCTTTGCCCATGTCCACCGCCTCCCAATCTCACGGGTACCGCAGCTCAGCTTCGTCCTCAGCATAGCTTGTCGCACGACTCAAGAAGCCCAACCACAGTCAGAGCCAGAGCCACGTTGAATAGCTTCCGCGCGACGCCTATTTGGCCAGGCAGCGACAGTAGATCGTCACTCGAAGCACTACTCGGTCGCGAGGAATATGGGAATGAACATGTCGCGCTCGACCAGGTGGCCGTGATTGCCCAGACGCCCTTCCTCGTCTACGTCGTGCATTCCATGATCCGCGAAGATGACTACCAGCGTCCCCGACGGCAACAGTTCCAGAATACGGCCCACGGCCGCATCTTCCTCCGCAACGACAGCGCACTCCTCTGGGGAGCCCGGTCCGTAGGTGTGACCTGCGTCATCGATGCCGTGGAAGTGAATGAACAAGATGTCCGGCTGTCCTCCACTGAGGGCGCTCAAGACGTTGGCTAGCACATTGTCGTCGGTGCTCCCATTGCCGTCGAAATCGGCAGACAACTGCGGTTCGGCATTGCGAAGAGCGAAGGAGAGGCTCTCGCCTTCCACCGCCACTGCCGTCCGCCCGGCGGAGACTGCCACATCGAACAGAGTCTCGGTGTCCGTCTTGCGAATGCCCCGTTGGTCAACCCCGTGTACCTCTGGCGGCGCACCCGTCAACAGTGATGCGGTGGACACGGAGGTGATGGGAGGATAGGTAGTCAACCCAATCAACGGCTCTCCCAGGGAGCTGATGTTGCGAATCAGTCCCTCCGCGAGGGCCTCTGTGTACCTCACATAGCCAAAGCCGTCCAGAAAGATGAGCACCACTCGATCGGCTGAGGGCGCGCTCAGCACGCGTCCGGTGGACTGCTCAGGCTCGCGCAGCCCCAAGGCCGAGCATACCGTCGGCGCGATGTCGCTTATGGATGCCTCGACCTGGTTCAGCAGGGAGGAAGCCTCCACATCCAGGCGCAAGGCCTCGATGCTCTCTCCACCGATGCTGAGGCTCCCATCACTCCACCACCAGGCGCTGTCAGCCACGCCAAGCCACTCCATCCTCCGCTCGGCACCATCGGCCTCTGTCACAACGAGCTCTTCAACGGATCTGTGCCCCGCGCTCAGCAACACTCGCTCCAGAGGCACAGCCTGACCACTGTCCACATCCTCCGCGTAGACCTCCAGTTCCCGCAGGACCCCGGAATCCACAAGGAGAGCGCCGCCGTCGGGCTGCGACACCGTGGCCTGCCAAGCGGGGCTGCAAGCGACCAGGCACAGCGACAGCCCAAGCACAAGAGCGATGGCGCGCGTACATGCAGAAACTCTCAAGATGCGCAAGTCCTACCTCCCAGTGATCACCGTGCGCTCGGAGATGACGGCACCGAGCATACATCCGCAGGTTAGGGGACTTCGGCTATCTTCTCAAGATACCCAGGTTGCCCCAGGACCATTCCAGCTTCAAACCCAAGAAAAGCCTGCGGGCGGCATGCCCGCAGGCAAGAGCATTCTTTCTCCCCAGTTCGCACAAGCTGCCTTGATGATCACGATGTCAGTGAGGCGACGTTTTCGACCTTCTTCACTCCTGGCACCTGCTCCATCAGGCTCTTCTGGACGCCCTGTGTGAGGGTCATCGCCGAGAATGGACAACCGACGCAGGCTCCCGTCAACTTGACCTTCACGACTCCGTCCTCAGACACATCCACCAGCTCGATGTCCCCACCGTCCTGCCTGATATACACTCTAACCTTCTCCAAGGCTTTCTCAACGTCCTCGCGCATGGGATTCGCACCTCTCTCTCCAAGTTTCAGGAGATGATCTCCTCTTCTCACTAATCATACCAAGATTCGGCCTCCTCTGCCAATCGCGCGCCACCCGAATGAGGAGTGGGTCGTGGCCCCTTCCGTCACGCCCCTTGCGGCCACGCCCCAGCAGACTGCCCCCGGACCCGCGCGGCCCTCACCCCGTCGAGTCTCGCCTGAGCTGCACTATCACCGTCCCCAGCCCTGCCAGGAGCAACCCCAGCGCTTTCTGCCAGGTGAGACTTTCACCCAGGAACACCCAGGCGAGAACGGCAATCTGCCCCAGCATCGTGCTGTTGATGATGCTGGATTCCACAGCCGTCAGCGTCCGCAGTGTCTGCTTCCACAAGGTGAAAGCGAAGGCCGTGTTCACAACCGCTAACCAGCCGATGATCATCCAGTGCTGTCCACTCAGCGGTGGAAGTCCCTGAACAGTCACCCCCGTTGTCAGCAGCACCAGGGCCCCTACGCCCATGCTAACCGCGGTTACCGGAAGTGGTTGGATGTCGGTTCGGCGATTGACGGCACGACCCAGAATGGATGAACCCGCGTTAGCCAAAACGCCTACCACTGCGGCGACCAGTCCCAATAACTGGCTGCCCGGAAATGCAGGAGGGTGGAAGTAGATCACGATACCCAGCAGATTCAGAAGCACGCCCCCCATTGAAGGAGGGTCAGCGGCTCCGACAGGACCCAGATGCCCATGAAAGCCACCGTCACGGTTGTCAGATTCCAGAGCAGGCTGACGCTCATCGCTGGCAGGTAGGCCAGACTCAAGAACGAGGCACCCTGAGTCACGGCGTAGAAGAGAAAGCCAAGCGCCACCAACTCTAGCCATCTGCGACCGGTGAGCCGTCGAAGCGATACCCGGCTGGAAGACCGCAGAAGGAGGGGGAGAAGGCAGAAGAACGCGAGAACGACACCGGTCCATACCTGGGCCTGGAGCAGCGACCCCGAGTCGCAGAACATGCCTGGCAGTGATACAATTGGCTC
>CAZOBP010000228.1:0-4211 GCA_964577995.1 uncultured Anaerolineales bacterium | reverse complement strand
CCGAACCCAGATCCTGGAACCCCTCGTCCGTGGCCTGGTAGACGACCACCGAGGCTCCGTCGTAGGCCAGTCCCGCAGGAACCAGCACCAGATAGTCGTCCCTCACTACCTCGCCCTGCACCCAGCGCGACATGGGATAGAAGCCCCACACAGGATGGGCGTGATCCTCCTGAACCAGCTCGCCTTCGTGAAAGAGCAGCTCACCCGCTCTGGTCGGCCTCACCGACACGGCGTAGTCGGCGTCTAACACGTCTGAGGCCTTCCAGTACAGAGCCAGACGCAACCCTTCAGCAGCCGGAAGATAATCGTACCCCAACAGGAGAAGATCGTCTCCCAGGGCAGCGTCCACTCTCCCATCCATGGCCGGCATTTCGTAGCTCGGCTCTTGCTTGACGGCGATCAACTGGAGACCAGAGGAAGATAGAGAAGGCCTCTCCGCCAACCGCGACAGCACCATTCCCACAGAGCCCCTGGTCAGGAACAGATTGCCCTCGCCGGACTCATACAACTCGAGTACGTCGTCCGTGATCACCACGCGGAGATCCTGGCGTTCTCCCCACACCTTGGTCAGGTAATTGAGCGACAGATTCTCCTCGTAGTTTCCGCTGATCACAGCGCCCGCCGGAGGCACATCCGCCAGGATGGCCCGACCCAACTCCAAGGCCGTGTCCTGCGGTTTGTCCCTCTGGTCCGCCAGGGGGAAGTTAACCCACAGACGATTGATTGTCAAAGCAACGAGACCCAGGATCACCACTGCGCGGGACCAGCCCGGAAACCTGCGCCAGGCCCTGTCGGCCAGGAGCCCAATCCCCAAGGCGCCGATCAGATACAGAGGCATCACCACCTGGAACCAGTTGCCGAAGCGATCCAGATAGACGAAGGGCACGTAACCCAAGAGAATGCCATACAACAGGCCTGCCCGCCGCCAGCCGAGGAAGGCGATGCCTACGAGACCAGCTACCAGGCCCACCACGGTCAACTCGGCAAGGACGTGGGTCAGCGGCTCTGGCCCCCAACCCCCGATGGACCACGATAGCTCGCCCCTCCCCTGGCTGATTGTCAAGAAGTCCACGAACCAATCCAGCGCCGAATTCCACTTTCCCTGGCCCCACCACTCCGGATGCAGCGCGCCCCGCACGTACACGTAGCCGTAGCTCAGCAGAGGACACAGGGCCAGCACCGCCGACTTGCCTACCAGGCGCCCCCGCTTCACGATCCCTGGCGCTCCCTTGAAAACGAAGAACAGAACAGCAGGCACAGCGAGAAGGACGGTGAGCAAATTGGCCAGCGCCAGTCCCACCACAACGGCCAGCAAGAGGATATACTTGTCCTCCCTGGTCCTGTCCCAGCGAAAGGCAAACAGAACGATCAGCGCAGTCTGGAGAACCGCGGCTGCGTACTCCTCCGAGGTGACGCTGTAGTACCAGAAGAAGAAGGTGGTGGCATACAAGAAAGTGGTCAGGCCGGCCACTGCCCAGTTGCGCTCGGTGAGGTCGAGAACCAAGACATAGAGTACAGCCAGGGTGCTCAGCGCCCAGATCGTGGAGAAGAGGGAAAGGAGCTCCGTAGGGTTGAAAAACGGCCAGAGGATCGCCCTCCCCAGTTGAAACCAGACCCAGCCCAGGATGGTGTACAGTGGGTAGCCTGGCGCGTTGGCGAAGCGCAGCTCGGCCTGGGCGTACTGGTGGGTGATCAGGTCGCCGCCCTCGAGCTGCCAGGGCTCCAGGCCATTGTCCAGGGTGAGCAGATAGAGGATCAGCGAGAGGAGGAAAACCGCCACGCCTGCCCACAGAGACGGCCCGGACTTCGAGAGAGCAGCCAAACGGCGCGAAATGGCGAACCTCCGTCCCACTCCGTCAGGTGCGGTAGAACTCGACGACGGCGAAGCCTCCTTCATCGACGGTGACGGTCACACTCACACCCAAGCCTTGAGGGGTCACCACGTAGGTGCCCGGTGAGAGACCCCCGAACTCGAGACAGTAGCCGCCGCACGCGGGCTTGGTGCCAGTCAGCTCTGTGGCACTCCAGCCTCCGGCTCTGATCTCCACCGGCAGCCACTTCTTGCCCTCTACCACCACCTGGACGGCAGCGAAGTACCCACGACCACCGCCGCCGCTGACGGTCTCGGCCACCCGGCCCGCCCAGACCTCAGGCCCGGGAAAAGCGGGGGTCTGGTAGAACTCCACCACCGCAAAACCTTCACCATCCACCGTCACCACGTGTTCGATCCCCAGCCCTTGCGGAGCGATGACATAGGTGCTCCCTGAGAGGCCACCGAACTCCAGACAGAACTCGCCGCAGGCGGGCTTCGACCCCGTGAGCGCACTCGCGCTCCAACCACCGGATCTGATCTCCACCGGCAGACCCTTCAACCCGGCCACGGACACCTGGATGGCGGAGAAGAAGCCACCCGTAGTCGCCCCGCTGCTCGTGTTCCACAACGTCCTGGCGGCCCACACCATCTGAGGGGTCGCCGTAGCAGTAGGCGACGGGCTGGCGGTGGGAGAAGTCACCACCTGCGTAGCTACAGAAGCGGCGTCGGCCCGGCTGGGACTAGGGGTGCTCGTCGGAGCGGCCTGGGCCGGCACGACTAGCCGTGACGTGAACTCCACCAGCGCCAGACCACCACCCTCCACAACCACATCCACAGTGGCCCCGAGCCCCCTGGGCATGATGGTGTACAAACTGGGCGCGAGGCCTCCGAACTCCAGACAGAAGTCCCCGCACTCGGGCTTGGTGCCCGTCTCAGCCGTAGCCATCCACCCACCGGACTTCACATCCACCGGCAAGCCCTTCATCCCATCCACAACGACCTGGATCGTGGACAGATAGCCAGCATACACCTGGGTGCTCGTGTTGCTCACCACCTCCCCGGTCCACACGGTGACAGGCGTTGGTGCTGGCGAGGGAGCAGCGGAGGGCGTACCAGTGGCCACCGGCGGGGTCGCAGCAGTCGTCGTGGTCACCGGTGCAGGTTGAGCGGGCGCTGCCGGTACGGGCGTCGGAGTAGGAGTGGCAGTAGCAGCCGGTTTGTACCCCTCGCGGCGGCGGAATTCCACGAACACATAGCTCTTGCCATCCAGCCAGATGCGCATCTCCGTATCCACACCCTGCGGCCTGATCAGGTAGGTACCCCGCTGCAGGGCAGCGAACTCCGCAACGTAGTCTCCGTATTCAGGCTTGGTGCCCGTGTAGCCAACTGTGCTCCAATTCCCCTCAGAAGCCACCTCCACGGGCAGCCCCACCTCGCCCACCACGGAAACCCGCAACACCGTGCCTGCTAGGCCCGTGTTGGGAGTGACGGCGAGGATCTCTGCCTCCCACTGCGAAAGCGGCGTGGGAGTGGGAGTAGCGGGTGCCTGCTTGAGCACCTGCACGAATTTGACCACGATGATATCCGTGCCGTCTCCTTCCACGGTCAGCGTGGCGCCCAGGCCCTGAGGAGTAATGACGTACCTCCCCGGCGACAGGCCTGCGAACTCAGCCGCGTAAGGCCCCACCTCAGGCTTGGAGCCGCTGAGCAGAGTCGTAGTCCAACCGCCGTGGGCCGAGGACACCTCGATGGGCAGATCAACGACGCCCACCACCGAGACGCGGATGATGGTTCCCCCCACGGTCAGATCGCTGATGTCGCTGATCAGCCTCGCCTCCCACACAAGGGCTGTGTCACCCTGTGTCTCCGCGGAGACGGCAGAGAACCCCAGCATAGGCACCACGGCCAGTCCAACACTGACCAACAAGCCGACGACCAGCCTTATCTTCCCATTGCTCAGCAGTTTCATGTCCAGCCTCCCCTTACTGAGTTCGAATGCGCATGAACTGTAGAAGAGCGCTAAACCACTCGCCGAGAGTCATCTTCACGGGATAGATACGCCTGCTAATGGCGTATCCCTTCCAGCCCTTGTAGGCCAGCCAGAACAACTGGTTGGGGGGCAACTTGATCAGTCGCACCACGAGAGCCTTGAGGAAGGGAAACTCCGCGGTAACACTCAGCAGCTTCTGAAGGTTCTCTATCTGGCGTTTCTCCCCTTCGCTGCCGAACCTGATCACAGTGTCCTCGGTCACGGAGCCGCTCAGATCATCGAAGGTACCGTACATCAGTCCTTCGCGCAGGGCCATCTCCCCCAGCTTCGTCTTCGGATACGGTTGATAGAGGAACACGTTCACGTAGTCCGCCCGGCACTCGATGTTGAGGTCCAGCGTCTCCAGGT
>CAZOBP010000227.1:0-4228 GCA_964577995.1 uncultured Anaerolineales bacterium | reverse complement strand
AGAGCGCCTCTTCGCACGATCCATCGCAGATGCGGTACTGCACGCGGAAGTAGTCACCCTCCGGCCCCGGATCCGAGAACACCTCGATCATGTGGCCATCCCAATCCACTTGGTCGTGGAAACTCTCGAAGGATCCCAGGTCCACCAGGGTCTGCTGTCCCAGGATGCCAACGAGAGCATAGCAGTCCGCATAGACCCTGAGCGGCTCATCCTCGCCCAGGGCCACGAACCGGCGGCCCAGGTGCTCGTCGATATTGAAGTGTCTTTCGTCTCCAGGGCTGAAGTACTCGTGGTCGTCTTCCGGAAACCTCTCCTCGGCTCCGTGCCCCAGCGCTGCGTAGCAGTAGACCCGGCCGTAGTCCTCAAAGATCTCGAACTCCAGAGCCTGGAACTCCACCATGGGTCCGGCCTCAATGGGCTCGTCAGGCGGCCAGAAGGGCTCTAGATCCCAGTCGAGAGGCCCACTTCCAGACGGCTCATCTGTGTCGTCGGTGCCGTCACCGTCAGTGTCGTCCACGTCCGGCGGTGGGCAGCCGTCGTGCTCGACCAGGCCTTCCTCTTCGGGGCACTCGTCGAACTCGTCGGGGATGCTATCTCGGTCGCTGTCCGGAGCGTCGCCGCCGATGCCGCCAAAGTCGTCACCTATCTCGGGATCATCGGGCCGGACGTCGTCCTGGTCAGCGGTACCATCGAGGTCCGTGTCCGGGCAGCCATCAAATCCGGGCAAGCCCCACTGGTCGGGGCAGGCGTCGTCGCCGTCAGGCACCGCATCGCCGTCACGGTCGGGACAGCCATCCAGTTCAGGTAGGCCCCACTCCTCCGGGCAGGCGTCCGCGCTGTCCGTCACACCATCGCCGTCGGAGTCCCCAGACACGGTACAGCCATCATGCTCAGGTAGACCTGCTTGAGCAGGGCAGGCGTCCTCAGCGTTGGGCACGCCGTCTCCGTCGCGGTCGGGACACCCGCCAGTTGCAGACGGCCCCGCCTCCTCGGGACAGGCGTCGCCCCCATCGAGTATACCGTCGCCGTCGACATCACTCTCGCTGGGGGACGGGCATCCGTCGGCCTCAGGTAGGCCCGCTTCGTCGGGACAAGCATCTGTCGCGTCCGGGATGCCATCGCTGTCCCGGTCAGGGCAGCCGTCGGCGGACTCAGCTCCAGCCTCATCTGGACAGAGGTCGGCTTCGTCAGCCACCCCATCGCCGTCTAGATCCGCTAGCTCCACGGCCTCCATATTCACCGAGGCCTGGGACCGAGCGCCCTCGGCATTGATGGCCCTGACGATCACCGTGTGAGTGCCAGGAGAGAGGGGCCGCCAGTTGGCCAGCAGTGGGAAGGGAGTGATGCCTCCAGGGATGATGCTCCGCTGGGCTTCCTCCAACCCGCCGTCCACCCACAACTCGATACGGACGACTCCTGCTCGCTCATCGCGGGCGACGGCCTGGACAATGATGCTCTCTCCCACCTCCGCCTGCCCACCATAGGTGGGTGAACTGATGAAAACCACGGGCCTTGCCTCTACGGCCGGCACGTAATAGAAGTAGGCCACCCCTCCTGCCACGGCCGCCAAGCAGCACAGAACTAGGAGAAGGGCTACCACGATGATCACTGCTCTTCGCATCAACCAATCCTCCTTTGTGGCACCACCGTTGGCGTACTACCGAGAGTCGTGGACGAAAGCTCAGCCAGCTCTGGCCCCGTCAGCTCTCAACTGTCGCAACCTGCGAGGTATCAACGGCCAACCTGCTGGGTTCGCACCGGAGGTCGAGGTCGTGGCTTCTCCCCGCACTAGGTGAGGCTCATGGAGAACGTGCCCCAGTCCGACCACGGACCAAGATTGCCGGCACCATCCTCAGCCCGCACTGCCCAGCGATACCCTTGCCCACACTCCAGCCAGGCAGCCGGGATGATGAGTTCGGTCTCGGTCGTGGTCCAGGCCCCCGACTTGAAGGTCCCGGTCACCTTCTCCACCTTCACGTAGTAGGTGGCGATTCCACTGGGGTCGTTCGCTCGCCGCCAGCGCAGGGTCACAGCACCACAGTCCTGTTCCGCGTCCCCAACAGGCGAGATCAACGATGGGGCTGCTGGCCCCACAGTATCCGGTGTGGGGCTGGGCTCAACCACCACCACGGTGATGCTCTCAACGTCCACTCCACTCGGACCCTCCGCGCGCAGCTCGAACGCCCTCGTGGCTGTGGGACACTGCTCGCTGGAATCCGGAGAGGTTACACCATCCCCGTCGAAGTAGATCGCGGTAGGCTGCCCCTCGACACGCCAACTGAACCGGACGCATTCGCCAGCGGTGATCTGGCTACGGTCCACCTCGAACGACACTATCCTGGGGGGCAACGGGGTCGCCGTGGGCGCTGGTCGCGTCGCCGTGGGCAGAGGCGCAGTGGCTGTGGGTGGTGCCGGCGCCTCGCTTGGCGCCAGGGTAGCGGCTGGCTCCTCCGTCGTTGGGGTAGTCAGAGGCGGAGTCTCCTCAGGCCCAGGTGTGACAATGAGCTCCGGACCCTCGCCGGTCACGGACACGGTCACACTCGCCGGGTTGCTCGCCAGCCCGTTCACGTCCAGTGCAGTCACCGAGAGCAGGTAGGTGCCTGCCTCGTCGGCGAACCACTCTGCGGACACTTCGACGAACTGCTCACCAGCCTGGTCAGGCGCAACCACTCTGTACGGTTGCCGATTTACCGAGAGTTGGACCTCGGCCACCCCTTCCTCGGCGTAAGCGTGGGCGATCAAGGTCACTGTCGTGCCCACGTCGGTCTCGAATCCATCTGAGGGCCAGTCGATCCACGCTCGGGGTCCGGCTTCCATCGGGGCGCACGAGAGAGCCACCGCCATCACACCCAGCAAGACCAGGGGAAGAATCGTCATCGAGGATCTCTGCCATCGTCTCACTATGCACCTCCTCGTCCAGGGCTCTGACGTAGAACAAGCAGCATGGCCTTGCAGAAGCCACCTTCCAGTCGGCCCTCAAAGCAGAATGAGCGTCTCGGAAACCGGGATCTCTAGGGGTTGAGCGGTAGTATAGCGCAAGGTAGAAGACACGTCAAGCGGGGGGGCCGAAGATGATGGGCACCTATCAGCGCCGCGTGGGTAGGCAGAGACTCCTCGTTGCCGCTGATGCCCTCCTGCCCTGCACAGCCACGGGCGGCAGGTCACGTGACGCAGCTCTGGCGCCTACGCGCCCTCCAGCGGCACCTAGCCTCCGATCCAGTCCCATACGTGCATGTTCACGTCCACGCGACAAGGCACCACCAAATCGTAGCTCGGGAACACGTAGTAGTCAGTCTCACGAAGCTCATCGTACTCGATGGTAGTCTGAGCACTGCAGAGCTGGACATCTTCGCCCTCGAGATGATACTCCCAGATATCGAACCCGATGGTCAGATCGTCCCCTTCGGGCAGAGGGACCATGGCGTAGGTAGTAGATGGAGCCGCGTAGCTACAGCTCCCGCAGCGAGAATGCAGTCCCAGGATGTCGTGGAAGAGGTCCCCCACCCGCACCGCCATCGAGTAGCTTCGCGGCGGCGTGACCCAGTGTCCGTGCAAATAGTAACCGCACTCCTGGTCGTAGAAGCCACAGTAGGCCTCACCGGCGCCATCAAAGGAGAGGACCTCCTCGTTGGCCCACAACTCGCCGTAGATGGGACCCCTTCCATCCACGGCTGGGATCGGCCTGAGCCACTCAAACTCGACGGTCACGGTGCGCCCGCGCGCGCATTCGCCCCCATTCCAAACCACCGTGTTGCTTCGGGGCGTGAGCATCAACCCACCCCTCTGATATCCGGCTACGTGGAACTCACACGTCTCGTTACACCTGGGGTCGATCCAGTCAACGGAAATCCGACGTTCGTCGGGTGAGGCGCGAAGCTGCGCGCCACGGAAGCCGTCGCAGAGATAGCTCACGCCGAAGTGATCTATGGCCTCCTCGTCCCCTTCCCAACTCCAGGCTATCTGGGTGTCCACGCGTTCCTCGTTCACCCACGTCGGCACCAGCCAAGCGTAGGGGGCTGGGAGAGGTGACTCCTCGCACGAACCCTCACAAATGCGATAGTCAACCAAGAAGGTCGCGCCGAAAGGTTCCTCCTCTCGCTCCGATCGCCCTCCCAGCGTGCGGCCATCCCACACCTCAGGGTCATGCGCTTCTCGATACGTCCCCAGGTTCAAGGGCGGCTCTTCCCCAACGTACGCCTCGCATTCCATGAACACCTCGAGGGGCTCA
>CAZOBP010000226.1:0-4251 GCA_964577995.1 uncultured Anaerolineales bacterium | reverse complement strand
TAGCGGCGATGACCGAACTCTTCGGGAGGAACAGGCTGATCGCCTGCCTGCCCGAGGAGTTGCCAGCCAGACTGGCCCAGTTCATCTGGGGCATCACGCCGCACAGGCACTAGGAAAGGTCAGGGGCGGGCAACCGCCCCTGCGCCATTACTAACCATCGGAACGCAAGGAAGCACTGGGACCAAGCCGTCCCAGAAACACGCATCAGCATCTGACGGGGCAGACGAAACCCGGTCAGCCTATGGCTATCAGCACCCCCGAGGGGGGACTCAACACCCCCCTTGGGGGGCGCGTGTCCCTCTTCGGCGCATCTCACGCAGAAGGAGGGACGAGCATGACAGAAGCACAACAAGCGGTTCTACCAGGGTTGGAGCCGCCCGATCCGCCGGACCGGCCCAACAACGCCGGTCTGCCAGACAGGAGAGAAGCCCTCAGGGAGCTACCGGCCGCCGAGCTTCCCGCGGTGCGCCTGCGGTGGTGCGGACCTCAGGCCCTGGCGTCGGCGGAGCTGCTGGAGGTGGTGGTGGGAGCCCAGCGGGACTTGGGGAGGCTCCTCATGGCCCCCTTCCACGGTTTGGAGGGGCTGGTGAAGGCCAGCTTGCAGGAGCTGCAAGAGGTGCCGGGCATCGGTCCCAGCAAGGCGGCGCAGATCAAGGCTGCCCTGGAGCTGGGCACAAGGTTGATGACTATTCCCCCTGAGGAGCGGCCGCAGATCAGTTCCCCGGCCGACGCAGCACGTTTGCTGATGCCGGAGATGAGCTATCTGGAGCAGGAGCACCTGCGGGTAGTCCTGCTGGATACCAAGAACCGTCTGTTGGGCATGCCGACTGTGTACGTGGGTAGCGCCCACACCGCCGTCGCCCGTGTGGCCGAGGTCATGCGGGAGGCGGTGAGCGCCAGAGCGGTGGGGATGATCATCGTGCACAACCACCCATCGGGGGACAGCACGCCGAGCCGTGATGACTTGGCATTGACAAAGAGGTTTGTGGAGGCAGGGCAGCTGCTGGACATACGGGTGCTGGATCATCTGATCATCGGTGGGAGAACCTACGTCAGTATGAAGCAGCGGGGATTGGGCTTCTAGCGAGCCTTACGAACGAGGGGCCTTCGGGCCTCTCCTGCAATCATGCATTCTGTGACGGGTTGAGTCTAGCTGACTGAAGGTGCTAGTGGTCGGTAGCGACGGACATGCTGATAGCTCCACGCGAACCGAGGGGAAGTCAACGAAGGCAGGGGTAACAAAGGCATACTGGTTGAGCGACGGGACGGTAGAGGTCTCCAAGATCTGGTCTGGGCGAGAATACCATTGTCCGCGGCCTCGATCAGCCGACAGATCCATAGTCAGACCAGCAATCTGAACTGTCCATAGGTCTTCATCAGCGTGTTCACATCAGCCAGGCTCCATACCCACACCCCTGCTTCCTTCGCTCTGCTCTGGGCCTGGGCTTCCGTGCCCGCTAGGCAGATCATCAGTCTCTCCTGAACGTCCCAGCCACTCGCGGCCTCCAGTTTCTCTAGGAATCTGTCCACGTCTCGCCGTCGGGTAGGCCGAGCCTTGATCTCGCCAATCCAGTACTTCTCGCCAGTTTGACCAACCAGGTCGAACTCCTCTCCAGACTCCACCATTGTGTTGACTGAGATGAAGCGGGGAAGAAGGCGACCATGCAAGCGCTGACGGCCGTCGAAGGCTCGGAAAAGCTCCCGCACCCTCGCCTCGTGTCCCTTGCCGACCTCCGTCCTGTAGGCGGCGACCATGGCCTCGGCCTGTGAGCGGAAGCGTTCGATCTTGGCATCAAGATCAGCCAGGTAGACCTCCTCCTGGAGGGGATAGCAGTATTGGAGGAAGAACCTCAGGGTGGGATCAGGGATGTAGTAGACTTGATTCCTTCTGGCCAAGTAGCGAGAGCGCAAGAGGAAGTTGATGGGGTAGTTGAGCTCTTGAGGTGAGTAGCCCGTCTCTTTCGCTATGTCCGTCAGACGCAAGCCTCCTGGGGCGGCAGTCGTGAGGATCTCCAAATGCTTACCAAGGTTGCGCTGAAGCAGGGTCTTGGCCAATGAGTCAACGAAATGGATGTATATGCGCCCTGCTGTGTCGAAGACCTCCTTCTGCAGGGATGAGATCACACAGTTCTCTTCCACCGTCTTCTTGTTGGCCTCCCGGCAGAAGAGAATGGTACTTTCGCCCAGGACGGCCAGATAGTAGGGGAGCCCGGCAGTGAACTCAATCAGGAAATTCAGGAACAGCTCGGGCAGTAAGATGCCCGCCTGCTCGAACATGTTGCGTAGGAAGAGGCGGGCTTCCTCATAGGCAAAAGCGTTCACCCAGACGACATCGAAGTGGCCGAAGAGGGGCGCAGCGCTCTGTTCCAATACCTCCTGCATCGTGGCTATGGTTGAGCCGGCGACAATGTAGCGCACACGACGATCCTCCATGATTCTTTGTCGCAGGAGATCGAGGACGGGCAAGTCAAAGCCAGCCAGCGTGGCGAACTCATCGAGGCAGATTAGAAAATGCTTGCGCGACGCGGCGGCGATCCGATCAGGGAGAGCCAGAAGCTCCGCCATGGTTTCGGTAGTAGGTTTCCCTTCTGCCGCCTTGGCCACCCGCATGAGGGCAGGTGCCAGCGCAGGAAGTGCCTGGACCGCTTGTGCGGTTAAGTCTTCAAGGGGGCTGAAGAAATCTACCTCATCCCCCTCTGCGCTCAGAAGGGATATCAATAGAGCTCGCAGGTACTTGCGGGCAAAAGAGGGAGGGGTTTCCTCGAACAGGATGTAGATGTAGGCGATGAGCGACTCGGGATCGGGGGATCGACGGAGGTATTCCAGGATGATGGAAGTCTTACCGACTTTGCGTTGCCCGATGAGGGCGAAGCTGCGCTCAGCCTTCAAGCGTTCTAGGATGTCCTCACGGTTGAAGAAGTCGTCTCCCGTGACCGGGCGCTGGATGACTTGCATTTGGCCTCCCCGAGTAAACACCAGTGTTTATAAACACTGGTGTTTAGTATACGCCATTCTCTCTGAGATTGCCACGGGCCACAGGTATACGTCAGCGCGAAGAGACGGGGTGTGGGGTCGTCGTGGCTGAGCAGAAGAGAAGGGCGAAGACCCCTACTGCAATGATCCATCATGTCCGAGTTACCGGGACAAGCGAGAGCTTGACGTTCTAGGTGCACGTGCGGGCAGCGCCTGGCATCGCCTCGTTTGCTAGATCTGGCCGTGCTGTCTATCGCTCGCAGCCGGGCCCAGACTGTGTCGAGACCATCCTCAGAGGGCCAGGCGGGCCACTGCGGAAGGAGGATAGGTTGGCGGGCAGACCCTAGCGGGATGCCGAATGCGCCATGTAGTCAACACTCCGAGTCACGATGTGCCATGCGGCACTTGGTACTCTCGCACCCTATGCTTGTGGAACTCCGTCAGATCATCAAACGGCAGGCCAGACTCAAGCCCTCCAAGTACTGGGTAATCCACTCGGCGTGCGAACGATGTGCTGGGCAGCCTCGCACATGGTCTCTATTAGAGACACAGCTCATGTTTGAGCGCGTCCAGAGTGCGAGCTTCGCCCTCAACGTGGTGCGCCCGAGCTTGGCGCATGCGAGCTACGAAGGCAGCGTTCTGGGACAGTAGATAGTCTTCCAGTTCATCCTCAAACGCCTCAAGCGCCCATGCGGCTTCTGCCATCTTCTCGAGCAACGAGACCGGCACGGATAGGCTCTCGACGGCGCTATTCTTCTCAGGGGCTTTGATGGTTTGGCATGGTTCGCTCAACGCTCGCTCCCCACTCTGTAGATGACGTGTCTGAAGCTACGCGGACTATAGTCTAGTCCTGTTGGGCAGTCAACTGGCCGGTGGTCCGGGAAGGGCCTTCTCCAAGAGTCTGATGATTGTGTAGGCCAAAGAGCAGCTGCAGATCTCTTGTCGGGTTGAGGCTGCCCATCTGCTGATGGCGGAGACAAGTTTCCTGGATCAGGAGGAGCTGCAGGTCACCCGCTATCCGCATAGGTGCTGTACTACCTGATCGTCGAGCTGCACAGAGGAGGCGGTTTGAAGGAGCAGGTCTTGGGTCCTATGGCTGCCTTCGCAGGTGAGGGCCATGGCGTTTCCTACTGGGTTTGCGCAGAGAGCAGGAGAAATGACACAGTCTTCTTCGACAGCCACAGAGAGAGAGTCTCTCGGTTTGGCGAAACCCGAGGCAGTGGCCACGGTGCAATGCGGGCACCATGGCAAGGATAGCATACCACCAGGGCCCGCCTA
>CAZOBP010000225.1:0-4257 GCA_964577995.1 uncultured Anaerolineales bacterium | reverse complement strand
CATGGTACGACCTCCCGCAATGGTTGTTTGGAGTCTCGATGGCCAGTGCACACCGCGCCTGGCGATGGCAAGGACAGCTCCCCCGCCCCATCCCACTGGATGAATGCGAGCAGTGGTACCGCGCCCCAAGCCCCCGCAGCGCGGGGAAGCCATGCAGTGGTCAAGGACCAGAGCGCCGGAAGGCAGGCCTCATTCTGTGGTGTCAGCCGGTTGTGTCTCGCCCCCTTGGGCCCACCATAAGATAGCGTCCATGAAGTCCCTCACAAAGCGCTGCGCGTCCACCTCAAGAGCCACTTCCACCGTAGGGTCACTGCCGGGCCTTGGACGGCGGTCAGCGATGGTCATTCCCCGGGTGAACTGGCCCCGCGTCTCCACCTCAACGTGGAACGGTTGTGTGCGCACTAGCCCTGGATCCACGCAGACGCCGGCGGACAGTGGGTCGTGAAGCACGCAGACAGGGGGCTCATAGCCGAGCTTGTGGTACGCATCCATCATGAAGTGCATCAACTGAAGGACGAAGTGAGCCCGCTGGTTGTCGAGCCTCTCTAAGGGCTCCAAGTCCTTCTCCACCAGCCGGGTCTGGTGTGTGACGTCAAGCCCAATCATGGTCAATGGGACCCCGGACGTGAAGACCATCCGCGCCGCCTCAGGGTCGTTGGCGATGTTGGCCTCTGCCACCGGCGTTACATTCCCACCGGTGGCCGCACCGCCCATAAGAACCACCCTCTTGAGGCGTTCTGCAAGGTGCGGGTCCCGCACGAAGGCTATTCCCAGGTTCGTCAAGGGGCCAAACGCCAGCACAGTCAGTTCCCTGGGGAATTCATGACTCAAACGAATGACCTGGTCAACGGCGTGCTCACCTGTCTCCTGTCCCCGTGGCGGATCAAGGTTGGTGTTGGCCAGTCCGTCATCTCCGTGAACATGTTTTGCTTCGTGAAGAGGGGCAAGAAGAGGCTTGTTCGCCCCGCGAGCGACGGGTACGGCCAGACCCACCAACTCCCACAGCTTCAGCGTGTTCCGCGTGGACAGGTCCACGTGGATATTGCCGCCCACGGTACCTGAGGCCAATACGTCCACGAATCCCTGATTCTGAGCCCAGGCGAGATACAGAATCCCCAGAGCGTCATCTACGCCCGTGTCGGCATCCAAGAGCACCTTCATCGCTAGCCTCCTATACGAGTGTATTGGCTGACCCGCAACCGGCGAGATTCGGCGAAACCGCCAGACTCGCGACGATCGGGGCGGGGAGCAAACGCGGCTGCCACGTGGCCAGATGCTTGTCTCCTTGGGCCAACCGGGGCAACACACTACATCGGAATCATGACGCGGTCTTGAACACCAGTCTGCCCTCTACCTCGCTCTTAAGGTTCTGGTTGCCTCTCAGGTACTCTTCAAGGACATCGCGGGCTGACGTGGTGACGACTAGAGCTGGCTGGATGGTAGTCAGTTCTTCATTCGTGAGTCCGAGATTGGGCTCCGAGTTTGTGTAGTGAAACCCCTGCAAGCAGATCGTGTACTGCTGGCCCTCATTCACCGGCTCTCCACCTACGGCCAAGGACTCCAGTTCGCTCGAATCATCCACATAGACCGCCTTCACACCTGTGCTGACCTGGTAGCACTCGCCCTCACCATCCCTGTTCTCGGGCCGCATGATGTGAGAAAAAACCTGCTTGAGTTGGGCGCCGGTGATGGCGAGCTTGTACAAGGTGTCGTCAAAGGCGAAGATGCTTCTCAGGTTGCCCAGTGTGACCAGGGGCCCGAACTCAGTGCCCCTGATCGATCCGCTGCCCAAGAACATCACGTCCGCCTGGGCGCGCTGAGCGAAGATGTCGGCGAACAGGTTGCCGAGAGCCGTCTCCTCCTCTCGGCGCGGATGAGTGAGCTTTCGCGCGAGCCGACAGACGATGGTGTTGTATTTCCTGTCCACCTCTTCTTTGAAAGAGTCAATAAACGCCGTCAGCTCCTCGTCTGGCTCGGCGAGAGAGCTGTCCACGGGGATGAGCTGCCATTTCCACTCCACGATGCTGTTGGTGTCGTCGTCCACCACGATGTCGAAGCGCCCGATCTGATCCGTGCCCGTGCCCGCCTGAACGATGAGGATGTCGTTGACAACGGCTGGCTGGTCCAGGATGGTGTGGGAGTGGCCGCCGATGATCATGTCCACGCCCCACTCCGGTTCGAGCAGGGCGGCAAGCTCCTTGTCCGAGTCGAAACCGATGTGGGTAAGGAGAACCGTCAGGTCGATATCCTCATTCTTGTACGCGTTGCAGATCTTGCCTACTTCCCGGTTTGCCTCCTCCAGGGAGATGAAAGTGGCAATCTGACTGTCCATCATCAGCGATTGGAGGACCGTTTCCGTGATGATGCCTATGAACATGATGTCGAAGCCGGCTACGTTCAGGACGAGGTACGGGCGCATCAGCCTCCTGTTGTACTTTCTGATGTAGAGGTTGGCGTTGACGATGGGGAAGTTGGCCATCTTCTCCAGGAACAACAGGTGAGGCAATCCATAGTCCACCTCGTGGTTGCCGAGAGTGACCACGTCCGGAGACAGGTAGTTCATGATCTCGATGGTGGATATGCCTCTGTACTCCGAGTCGATAATGGAGCCCTGGAGCATGTCGCCTGAGATCACATAGAGGACGTTCTCCTCGTCTTGCCGGACCCTGTTGATGTACCCTGACAGCAGGGCTAGCCCTCCTATCAGGTTACCTTCGGCACCCCCGACCTCGGCCAGGAAATCTCCGTGCATGTCGTTGGAGTGCAATATGGTGAACTTCTTCGTGTTCATAAAGGTGACTCCTTCCATGGTGCAGGATGGCCGTGCCTTGGTCGAGGTCGGCCATGCCCTCTCTCAGATAATCACAGGCTCACGATACTCCCCGAAGACGTCCCTCAGGACGCCACACGTCTCGCCAAGGGTCGCATGGGCCCGCACGGCGTCGAGGATGTACGGCATCAGGTTGTCGGTGCCTTCAGCCGCCTGGCGAAGAGCATCCAGTCGCCTCTGCACTTGGTCGTTATCCCGTTCCCTCTTGAGCTGGTTCAGACGGTTGACCTGTCGCTCGTAGCCCTGGGGGTCCATCCTGAGCAACGGTATGGTCAATGGCTCGTCCAGACGGTAATCGTTGACCCCGACAATGACGCGCTTGTGGGTATCGATCTCCCGCTGATACCGGTATGCACTCTGGGCGATCTCCTGCTGGAAGTAGCCCGCCTCTATGGCCGGGATGACCCCGCCGAACTCCTCGATCTTGTCGAA
This sequence comes from uncultured Anaerolineales bacterium, assembly GCA_964577995.1. Classification (GTDB taxonomy): domain Bacteria; phylum Chloroflexota; class Anaerolineae; order UBA7937; family B3-Chlor; genus JAUVXJ01. The sequence continues at coordinate 995 of CAZOBP010000225.1, read as the reverse complement.
GATCTGGTAGGTCTCCTCCTCCATCTGGTTAGTAAGGCCTTCCACCAGGAAACTACCACCCAGCGGGTCCACGGCATTGGCGACGCCGCTCTCGTGATGGATGATCTGCTGGGTGCGCAACGCAATGCGGGCCGCCAAGGCGCTGGGTAAGGCCAGCGCCTCGTCCATGGAGTTGGTGTGCAGGGACTGAGTGCCTCCCAGAACGGCGGCCAGCGCTTGGATGGCGACTCGGGCCACGTTGTTCTCGGGTTGCTGGGCGGTGAGAGAGACACCGGCGGTCTGCGTGTGGAAGCGCAGCCACCAGGAGCGGGGGTTCTTGGCCTCGAATCGTTCGCGCATTTCACGGGCCCAGATCCTCCTTGCGGCCCGGTACTTGGCGATCTCCTCGAAGAAGTCGTTGTGGGCGTTGAAGAAGAAGGACAGGCGCGGTGCGAATTCGTCCACGTCCAGCCCGCGCTCTATGGCGGCCTGCACGTAAGCCAGTCCGTCGGCCAGGGTGAACGCCAGCTCTTGCAGGGCTGTGGCGCCCGCCTCTCTGATGTGATAGCCACTGATGGAGATGGTGTTCCAGCGTGGCAAGTGCTTCGAGCCGTACTCGAAGGTGTCCACGATGAGGCGCATCGAGGGCTCCGGCGGGAAGATCCACGATTTCTGGGCGATGTATTCCTTCAAGATGTCATTCTGTATCGTCCCGCCCAGTTGTTCCGGGCCGTAGCCTTGTTGCTCCGCAGCAGCGACATACATGGCCCAGACCACGGCTGCCGGCCCATTGATGGTCATGGACGTGGTGATGTCGCCCATAGGAATGCCGTCGAAAAGGATCTGCATGTCCTTGATAGAGGAAATGGCGACTCCGCACTTGCCGAACTCACCGATGGCCTCCAGGTCATCGGAATCGTATCCGTATAGCGTGGGATAGTCGAAAGCTACGGAAAGCCCGGTCTCTCCGTGTTCCCGGAGATACTTGAAACGGGCATTGGTCTCCTCGGCGGTTC
>CAZOBP010000224.1:0-4283 GCA_964577995.1 uncultured Anaerolineales bacterium | reverse complement strand
AACAAGCGGTTCTGGAAACAGCCTCCGCTCAGGGCCACACGCTGAAGCCCGCTCGTTTCCGCCACTCGACGGCACATCTCCACGATCATCTGGGCCACGGTGTTGTGGAATCTCATGGCTATGGTGGGGACCGGAACCTGAGCGTGAAGATCCTCCAGGATCCCCCGCCACATCTCCGCGAGCTGGATGACCTCGGCCCCCTCTCGCTCGCTGGTGGACAAGGGGTAGCTCGCACCGTCTCCTCCCTCGTAGGCCATCATCTCCAGTTGCACGGCTGCCTGTCCCTCGTAGGTGGCCTGTCCCTGGAAGCCAACCAGTGCCGACACCGCATCGAACAACCGCCCGCAGCTCGAGGTCAGGGGAGCGTTGATGCCCTTCTCGATCTGCTGTTTGATGATGCCCAGTTCCTCGGGGTCCACGTGCCCCAGGAAGGGAAGAGCCTCCTCCAGCCCCTCGTCACCCAGCAACGAGTAGAGGTGGCTAATGGTGATCCGATATGGCCTATGGATAGCCGCTTCGCCACCCGGCAAAGGCAGGTACTGGAGGTGCCCTACTCTGCGGAAGCCCTCGTAGTCAACCACGAGGAACTCGCCACCCCAGATCCGGCCGTCGGTGCCGTAGCCGGTGCCGTCCAGGGCGACGCCGATCACCTCCCCTTGCACACCGTTGTCCACCATACAACTCACGATGTGGGCGTGATGGTGTTGCACCGGGACCGACCGTACCGGCGAAGCAAGGCCCAAGGCATACTTCGTAGCCAGATACTCCGGATGCAGGTCATAGGCCACAATCTCCGGCTCCAATCGAAAGACCCGTTTGTAGAGCTCGATGGAGGTCTCGAAATGCTCCAGCGTCTCCAGATTCTCCATGTCGCCGATGTGCTGGCTGAGGAAGGCGTACTCGTCTTTGGTGGCACAGAAGGTGTTCTTGAGCTCCGTGCCGCAAGCCAACACCTGTCGGGCCTTGAAGGGAAGACGCACGGGAAAGGGAGCATATCCCCTCGAGCGTCGCAGCGGCTGCCGCCTCTCCTGTGCGACCATCCAGACGCTGTCGTCGTATCGAGCGTAGATCTCGCGGTTGTGAAGCAGAAAGTAGTCCGCGATCCCCCTCAGCCTGGCCAGCGCCTCATCATTGTCGATGGCGATAGGCTCCTCGCTGAGATTGCCGCTGGTCATGACCAGTGGTCTGCCCACCTCGCTGAGCAGGACGTGATGGAGCGGAGTGTAGGGCAGCATCACTCCCAGGTACTTGTTGCCCGGGGCGACGAGGGGAGAGACACTCGGACTGTCCCTCCAATGCAGCAGCACGATGGGACACTGCGAGGAGGTCAGCAGTTCCTCCTCCTGCCTGGAGGCCAGACAATGCGCTCTCACATCGCTCATGGTCGCCATCATAACCGCCATGGGCTTGGCCGGCCTCTGCTTTCTCTCACGCAAGCGCCGCACCGCCTCGTCGCTGGTGGCATCGCAGGCCAGATGAAACCCTCCCAGCCCCTTGATAGCCAGAACTCTGCCATCTTCCAGCAGCCGCGTGGTCGCTGTGATCTCATCTGCGACGGCCATTCGCTCGCCATGGGCGTCCACGAGACTGAGTTGCGGCCCACAGGCCGGGCAGGCGTTGGGCTGGGCGTGGAAGCGCCGGTCCAGAGGGTCGTCGTACTCCGCCTGGCACTCGGGGCACATCACAAAGTCCCGCATGGTGGTCAGGGGGCGATCGTAAGGGATATCCTCGATGATGGTGCAGCGAGGTCCGCAGTTCGTGCAGTTGGTGAAGGGGTACCGGTAGCGACGGTCCTGGGGATCCAACAGCTCTCCCAGACAGTCGTCGCAGGTGGCAACATCGGGAGAGATTAGCTGATAGGTCCCCTCCAGAGAGAGGCTGCGCCGTATCTCGAATCGCTGATAGCCGTTTGGCGAGTCGTCGCTAGACGTGATGCTCTCGATGCGAGCCATGGGCGGCGCCTCGGACTCCAGCTCCCTCAGGAACTGCTCCAACGCCGGCGCCAGCCCCTCCGCTTCGATGTCCACCCCAGCAGAGGTGTTGCACACCCAGCCGGTCAACCCGTGTCTGTGGGCCAATTGATAGACAAACGGACGGAACCCAACGCCCTGCACTACTCCGGTGACATGTATCCTCTTCAGGGTGAGAGCGGTCTCTAGACTCAATGGCGGCAACTTCATGCGTCGTGCGCCGTGTCCTCTAGCCTCTAGCCCTCGTACATGGGCATCTCCAGCTCCTGGAAGTACCACTCCCCCTTGTTGGCGAGGTAGTCGTGACTGTTGTCCAGGATCTGGTAGTGTGTGCCCTCCCACTCTGCCAGCTCACGGAAGAAGGCCTGAGCTGCGGCATCGTCGGTATCGTCGGCGGCCTGCTCGTACATGTCCACCGCTCGCTTCTCGAAGTCCCTGGCGATCTCCAGAGCTTCGAGGTCGCTGGTGCCCGCCGGAACGAGCTCCTTGACCTCTTGCCGATCCTGCGGGAAGAGGACCAACCTCGGATCCCGGGGTTCCTTCTGAGCGGCCTCCACATCCATCCACGCACCAGACTCAATCACCGTGGCGTACTGCGCCTGGAGGATGTGCACGTGTTGCTCCTCCTCCTTGGCGAAAGACTGGAACATGGTCTTGCCCAACTCATCCTGCGTGCCCTCAGCGGCTTGCAGGTACATGGCTTTGCCATCTAGCTCGTTGCGCACTGCTTCTCTTAGCATCGAGAGCGCCGCAGCGGTATCCTCTGTCATGTCGTCGCCTCCATCTGCCCTTGGCCGCTAGAGTATCAGAAAGGCTCGAAGCCCATGGTGCTCCGGAACTCTTTGGCCAGGGCGTTGTACTCCTCCTCCAGGGTTCTTTGATGATCCTTCTCCATCTCCACCAGCCGTTCGTACATGGCCTTGCCGTCAGGGTTCTCTGTCTCAGACGCCGCCCTGGTGTAGAAGGTAACAGCATCCTTCTCTATCAGATACGCCATGCGCAGGGCCGACAACTCGGAGGTGTAGGTGTCTACGTTGCGGGCCAGGGCTTCCCGCCCGAAGATCGGGGCGCCCCCGATCTCTCTCACTCGATGCTCCTCGCTCTCTGCCGAGGGCAACCAGCGCCCGTCCTGGGTCAATGCCTCTCGTTGCGATTGGAGCAGCCGCAGGTGTTCCAGCTCGTCGTCGGCCAGCGAGGCGAACAGCACCTTACCCCCTGGATCGTTGGTCCTCTCGGCTGCCCGCGCGTAGAAGTCGCGGCCATCCTTCTCCGTCTGCATAGCGACTTCAAGGGCCACCAAGGCGCTCTGCACGTCCGGGTCACCCATCTCTGACCTCCTGTTAGCCCCAGAGAGCGTGCTACGGCGTCACCCTGGCGGTGATTCTCTCGCCATCGCGCAGGTAGACCAGGGAGACAGACTCTTCGGGAACGAGCGTAGCGAGCGTGGATTCCAGTTCGTCGGCGTTTCGTATGGCACGCCCCGCCAGGGCCACGATCACGTCGCCTGTAGCCAGGCCAGCCTTGTCCCCCGGCGACAAATAGGTCACCTTGCCGACGTAGACTCCTTCGGTTGGTCCCTCGCCGCGCTTCTCCGACATGCTCCTGGCATCTGCGACGGACACACCCAACTGGGGACGCCTGGCCGACCGGGCAGACAGAAGCTCATCTATACGAGGCCGGTTGAAGCCGATCACAACCTGACCGTCGATCACGACCACCGGCACACCACGCTGTCCGGACAGATCCACCATCTCGGAAGCCGCCTGTCGGTCCGCAGCCACGTCCACCTCTCTGTAGGGGACGCCGCGCTGAGACAGATACTGCTTCACCTGGTGGCAGTAGCCGCACGTCGGCGTACTGTAGACTACGACCTCGCTCACGACTCGAGATTCCTCCAGTTCCCATAGTGGACTCGGGTCTTGTCGTACCGCTCGTCCTTGGTGTGAGGCACGATCATCTTCGCCGGATGACCGAGGCACACCAGCGAGAGCGCGCTGAATCCGCTCGGGACCTTCAGAGCCTCACGCATCAGTTCTTCAGCGTCTCCCCAAGCCACGTTGCCCGGGCTGCCCGCCCATGCGCTGCCCACACCGAGGGCAGTGGCGGCAATGAGCATGTTCTCGATGGCCGCGCAACCGTCGAGCTCCCAGGTGTTGGAAACCTCGGGATCTCCGTATACGGCGATGACCGCCGACGCCTGCTGTATATACGGTCTCACACCCAAGGTCCCCCCCAGCCTCCCCTGGAGTTCCTTGTCCCTGATGACCACGAAATGCCACGGCTTCCGATTCATGTAGGTGGGTGCATACATCC
>CAZOBP010000223.1:0-4380 GCA_964577995.1 uncultured Anaerolineales bacterium | reverse complement strand
CAGGGCATCGGAGACAAGCACGTCACCTGGATCCACAACGTGATGAACATGGACGCCATCATGTGCATCGACGACATCGAGTCCAAGAAGGGCCTCCAGTTACTGACCGAGGAGGCGGGCTGGAGGATCATGATCGACCGGTATGGCGTGCCCGAGGAGAGCGTGCGCTCGATGGCACAGACTTTCGGCATCTCTGGGGTCTGCAATGTGCTGGGCGCCATCAAGACGGCCAAGTGGTACGGCTTCGGCAAGGGCGACGTGATCGTCACCATCCTCACCGACGCCATCGATCGCTACCATTCGGTGATGGAGCAGATGAGCGCAACCTATGGTTCGATGGACGAAGTCGAGGCCGCCGTGCGGCTGGTCAGCGTCTTACACGGCCAGAAGCTGGACTGGATCGAGGAGGGCACCCGCCGCACACGCAATCAGTGGCACAACCTCAAGTACTACACCTGGGTGGAACAGCAGGGCAAGACGGTGGAGGAGCTCAACGCGCAGCGAGACCAAGACTACTGGGAGGCCCAGCAAGAACGGGTCGCCGAGATCGACCAGAAGATACACCAGGCCCGAGGGGATTAGCTCGCGAGGTCCGGTGCGTTGGGCGCCCGCCCGGGAAAGAGGAGAGTTGGACGAGAAGGCAGAGGGCGCGCAACCACGATGCACAGGGCAAGAGTCCGGGAACCCTTGAACCTCGATCCGCCTCTGTCTAGTGGTCACAAAGCAAATACGCGGAGGGAAGTCCACGACCGGATAGGGATCGTGGGGCGGAGGCCAAGAAGTGTTACCTGTGTCTCCGAACACCCGTTACCCATGCCTCCGGTCTGTACAAGGGGGGAGGGGGGTGGTCCTAAATGTACTGGAGAACGCTGTGGGGGTATCTCTGCTTGAGCGCCTGATACAGCCGACAGAGGATCATCATATAGAACAGGCCCAGCAGCCAGGTGAGGTAGCCCGCCGCCAGGCTGCCTGTCAGGCGCGGTAGTATCAAGGACAGAGTCTTGTACAACTGAAGGTGGACGATGTAGAAGAAGAGGGGAGTCTGGCCGAAAAGGGTGACCAATCCGAAGAAGCGGGTGGAGCTGAGCCTCTTCTCCAGGCGACTGTGGAGCGCGAGGGCCAGCGACATCCCGCCCAGGGTCCAGGTCAGGAAGGCCAGGCTCGGCGGGTACTTGGACATCAGGAAGAAATCCCGCCAGCCCCCGCCCTGATAGGGGACCAGATTGCCATAGCTCCCCGCCGCCAGACGCACCGGCAGCCAGGCGGCCAGCAGGAGGGCCCCCAGCGCGAGGAAGAACCTCGTGGTTCTCTCCGGCCTCTCGCCTAGCCAGCGGCCACAGGCGCAACCCAGGCCCATCACCCCTAGCCACGGCAGGATGGGATAGTACACGGTAATCCACCCCTGGTCGCTGGGCTGGAGCAGGATCTCCAGCAGGGGCTGGTCGCCGCCCGGGAGAAGAGGGAAGGCGCTGAGCAAGAGGGGCATCACCAGCAGAAGGAGGAGGGAGCCGCCGGCCAGGACCGGCAAGGGCAGGCGGCGGGCGAAGGCCAGGATCACCATCCCCGACCCGATACAGGCCAGTACGTCCAAGTCGATCAGGGCGCTGCCGCTGCTCGGGCCAAAGCCCCAGATGAAGTTCTCGACGGTCAGTTGCAGGGCGATGATGAGCAGCCCCCGGGTGACCAGCTTGCGGGTGATCTGGCCCTCGCTGAGCCCTGTGGACCGGCGAGACAGGGCATGGAGGGCGATGCTGAGCCCTGCCAGAAAGCTGAAGGTGGGGGCGCAATAGTGGGTGACGAAGCGGGTCAGGTAGTGCAGGGTATCGGGCATAGGATCGGGACGCCGGCCCTGGAAGAGTTCGGCGGAGATGTGGTAGTAGGTGAAGAGCATGGCGTGGTCCAGGGCCATGAAGATCATCACCCAGCCACGCACGGCGTCAATGGCGAAAAGTCGCTTCTTCACTGTGGCCTCTCAGTCACACCCTGGAGAAGGTCTCGGACCTTGGCCAGGATCCACTACGTCCAGAGTGTACTACGGTGGTCACGCTTCTACGAACCGGGGCCGTCCCAGAAGCATCGCCCCCCCCAGCATGGCCAAACCCATCAGAGCGCCGCGGTGGTACGGACGCCAGCCCAGCAGCGTGGATACGCGCCTCATCCCTCCTTTGGGCGGCTGCCGCCGGATTACAAATCCGGCGGACCGCGGACCAGAGGGGAATCTGTAATCCCGCCCCAGCAGGAGCGCACCAGCAATCAACTCACCGACGGCTATCCACCACGTGCTTGCCGCGGACTTTCGGGACAGCCCCTTTGCTTGTCACCTTGCGGCCGGATTCGACCGCTGCCTGGCCCGCCTGAAGGTCGGGCTATTTCCGAGGATGCCGCTCAGCTCGATCTACGTGATCCAGCGCGCCACCTTCGAGTCGGTGCCGTCAACCCCAGTCACCTCGACGATACGGTCGATCACGGCGTCCATAGAGGCGATGTCCTCGCCTTCCACTAAGGCAATCGCGTCAGGTCTACCAAACAGGGCGTCGGCCTTGGCCACCCCGGGTATCTGACGTATGGTCTGAACCACCTTAGCTTCTTGAGGCCTTCCCGTTTCCCCGCGCTGATACCCGACTGATGCTACAGAGCCATATCCTGCACCGCTTCGTTACAGGTTTTTGACCTCGATGATGCTGCTCTGAACTATACTTGAACCTGGACAGACGAGGGAACCTTTGAACATCGATCTGCGTCTGTCTAGTGGCCGCAAGGCAAATACACGGAGGGAATCCCTTGACCGGACGAGAGTCAGGGGACGGAGGTCGAGATGGTGAAGCGTGCTTTGCTCTCTCTACTGCTGGTAGTGATGGTGGCGAATGTGGTGGGCTGCGGTAGCTCGGTGCCCCCGGATGTATCTGCTGAAGCCGAAGCTCCGGCTGAGGTAGCTGCCGCCCGGGACGCGGCGGTGGTCTTCGTTCGCGAGCACTTCGACGAAGCGCCCGCAGAGTCGGCCTCGTGGACCGAAAAGAGCCTGACGCCTGAGGGCGTGGTCGGTGGCTCTCAGTGGCAGTATACAGCGGGGGATTGGGTGGTCAAGGTCTCCTACGCTGTGGTAGCACCGGAATGGACGGTGTACCATGTGGCGGTGACCAACCAGAGCACCGGCTTCGAGTGGGAGGGCCGTGCGGACGGCTCAGGCCAGGTGCCAGAAGCTCCCGAGAATGCTCTGCTGGCGCGGGACCAGGCGCTGCTCTACGTCAGCGAGCAGCATGGTCAGACTGGGCTTGGGGCAGGCCTGGCCTGGGTGGAGGAACGCCTCACGCCGGAGGGAATCGTTGGCGGCGAGACCTACCAGTACTCCGCGGGCGATTGGGTGGTCACCGTCTCCTATCCGGTGGTGTTGCCGGAGAACACCATCTACGAGATATCGGTGGTCAACCAGGAGAGCGGTTTCCAGTGGGCGGGCGAGGTGGACGCCCAGGGCGTGATCACTGAGCAGTAGGTCTTAGGTGGCGCTCAACGTCAAGGGCCAGGGAAGACTTACCCTGGCCCTTTGCTCTTTGCCTTGGAGTCGGATTCCAATCCTGGCTGGTCGGCCTGAAGGTCGGGCTATGGCCGAGGGTGCCGCTCACCTCGATCTACGTGATCCAGCGAGCCACTTTGGAGTCGGTGCCGTCCACCTCGGGCACCTCGACGATACGGTCGATCACGGCGTCCATCGAGGCGATGTCCTCGCCCTCCACTATGGCAATCGCGTCAGGTGTGCCAAAGAGGGCGTCGGCCTTGGCCACCCCAGGTATCCGACGTATCGTCTGAACCACTTTGCGGGGCTGCTTGGTGCTGATGAATACGTAGGCCCAGACTTTCATGGGGTAGCTCCTTCCCGCCCGTCACTACCCCAGCCGAGCGAGTTCCTCTTCCACCACACTCTCGTCCAGCTTCTTGAACAAGGGTTCCGGCTTGTTGAGGACTTGCCCAGCCGGCATGGAGCTGGGGGCCCAGGAGACCTTGGCCGTGGGAGGATCGTAGACCAGTGCCTCATGCGTCTTTCCATCTTCCTCGAAGGCCTCTATGCGCGATTCTCCCATCAGGCTGCCTTCACATCCCAGGTACTCGTGTAGCCTTTGAGACGAGAAGGGTAGAAAGGGATAGAAGAGGACTTTGAGGGAGTTGATGACCCCTAGCATCACGTAGATGGTGGTGGCCGCAGCCCGGCGATCCTCTTTCATCACCTTCCAGGGCTCTTTTTCGTCCAGGTAGCGGTTGGCTTCATGAGCCACAGCCATAACCTCGGCCAGCGCCGCCTTGAAGTGGGCCTTGCCGATCAGGTCGCCGACAGGCTCGAAGGCTCCCTCCACCTTCTGGAGGATGGCCAGATCCCCCGGCGTCAGC
>CAZOBP010000222.1:0-4394 GCA_964577995.1 uncultured Anaerolineales bacterium | reverse complement strand
GTGGTACGGTTGCTCCCTGAACCGCTCGGTGTCGAGGGTCACCGCCGTGGACGAATCCTCAGCCATCATGGTGATCGTCTCCCTGGTGACGTATCTCTCCAGGGGGGCGTCGTCCCACAGATCGGGCAGGTAGTGTCTCAGAGGGTGCATGTAGACGCGACCGCCCGTCACGTTCTTTGCTCCAGGGTAGTCTCCGCGCTCCACCACCACGGTATCAATGCCCGCCTCGGCGAGCACGTATGCCGCGGACAACCCCGCCAGACCGGCTCCAACGACGACGACTTCTACCTTTTCTTCATCCGCGTCAGTCACCCTGCGCCACCTCTTTCAACCCCTGTGGGTAGCGATGAGCAAGGTCCACGTAGACGTGCTTGTAGCTACCCCACAACTCCTTCCATTCCTTCTTCACGTCCCCAACAACCTTCGCCGGAACGCCAACTGCCACCTTGCCCGGGGGGATCTCGGTATTCTGGATGACCACGGCACCCTCGGCGATGGCAGCCCACTCCCCCACCTCGGCCCAGTCGCTGATGATGGCTCCCATCCCCACCACCACGTAGTCGTGCACCGTGGCGTTGTGGATGATCGAACCGTGCCCCACAGTAACGTAGTCGCCTATCCGCGTCACCTGGTCGGGTCGCGCATGGATCACGCAATTCTCTTCTACGCTGGTGCCCTTTCCTATGACTATTTCGCCATAGTCGCCCTTGATGCGGGCGCCGGGACCTACGAAGCAATCATCGCCCAGAGTCACCAGTCCGATGATGTCAGCCGACGGGTGCACGTACACGTTTGCACCCAGCCTGGGGACTCTACCCTCGAACTCGTATATGGCCACTAGATAGGAGACCTCCACGCAAGCAGAAAAGGCGCCACGTCCTCAACCTGCGTACGTGGCACAGGTATGCGCCAACCCCTTTGGAAGACCCTGCCTGGAGACGCACGCAGGCGGTCATACACACTTCCAGGGGGGACTTGCATCCCCCCTGGCATCTTGAGCTAACCAACAGGTGCACCGATGGGCACGCTGATGATCGTCCTCGCTGGACTAGTGTCCGTCCTGGCTGCCGCGATACGGCACAGCCTCGTCGCCGAAGAAGTCACGGCCCATGATGATCTTCATCACGTGATGGCCGCCCTCAGCACCCACGACATAAGACATGGTGCCCCTCATAGACATCTCCAGCGGCGTGTCCTTCGTATAGCCGAAGCCGCCGTGGTACATCATGCCGTTCCGGGCCACACGTACACCCAGCATGGGAGCATAACACTTGCACATGGCGATGGTGCGGTTGATATCATGGAAATCAACCTTGGACTTGTCCTTGTAGTACTCATCAATCAACCACGCGCCCCTCATGAGCATCAGTTTCAGCATCTCCAGCTCGGCCTTGTCGTCCACCATCTCGAAGGAGATGGCCTCGAAGTTCATCAGCGGCCGGCCGAAGAGGATCCTCTGCTTGGTGTAGTCGCGGCTGATATCCAGGCACTTCTCAGCGCCTCCCAGACACGCCGCCGACACTACCGCACGAGCGACGTTGAACCCTTCCATGTTGGTGTAGAAACCCTTGTTCTCCTCACCCAGGATGTACTTCTTGGGAATCTCCACGTCCTTGTAAACGAACCCTCCGGTGGACAGACCCATGCGGCCCATGTCCGAGTAAACGGTGTGGCTGGTGCCTTCCGCCTGGGCTGGGAAGTAAGCGAAGGTGGATCCCTTGTACCCCAACTCGGGTTTGGTCAAGAAGAGTGTGGCGTGACCGCCACCTCTCTCCGTCGCCTCCCTCACGCCGCTGATATAGGCCTTCTCACCATTTACGATCCAACTATCGCCCGTGTCCTTCGTGGCTACCGTCTTGATCGCTGCCAGGTCAGAGCCTCCTCCTGGCTCGGTGGTGTTGATGCCGAAGAACCATTCTCCAGAGGCGACCTTGGGCAGTATTTCCTCCTTGGCCTCATCTGTCCCGTGCTGGACCATGATCATGGGCCATCCGATGCACAGCAACGTGTACACCGGTAGCGACATGCTCAGTTCGCCGCGGGCGAGCTCGTGAATGGTGATCACCGCATACTGCATCTCCTCGCCCGGGACGGCACAGCCGCCGTACTCCTCAGGAATGGTGATACCAAAAATACCCAAGTCGGCCATCTTGTCGATGATCTCGTCGGGTATGCGGTGCCATTCCTCATCTATCTTCCTGGCTATCGGCTCTAGCTCCTGTTCCGCAAACTCCCTGACCGTCTGCTTCCAGAGCTCCTGCTCAGGCGACATCGTGAAATCCATCAGACACTACCTCCCTCATTACTTTGGCTTGGACGTTTTGGCCTTGACGAAAACGAACGTATTATAGCACACTTATTGATAGAGGTCAAACCCGGCGACACCCGCCGGCGAAGTGCCATGTGTCGTCGTAAGTGTGGACTCGAATGCCTCGACCATCGCCTTCTTGTCTTTGTCATCAAGCAGCGAAGCACGTACCGCATTCATCACCAAATGCACCACATCACACTCGTCGTATCCGAATGCCGCTGCTATCTTCAGGTACTCATCGGTCAGCGTCGTGTTGAAGATTGCCGGATCGTCCGAGCCAATCGTTACGTACAACCCTTCCGCGATGAGTTGAGGCAGGGGATGGCTCTGCAGATCGAGCGCTACGCCTAGGCGCAGGTTGCTGGTCGGACACACCTCCAGTGGGATCTGCCGCCTGCGCAGCTCCCTGACCAGCGGGGGGTCTTCCAGACACCGCACTCCGTGGCCAATCCGCACCGCGTTCAACGTCTCAAGCGCCCCCCAGATACTCCTCGGTCCGGCTGTCTCCCCAGCGTGAGGAACGCTCGGCAAACCAGCCTCCTCCGCCATCGCGAAGGCTTCGGCGAACTTCTCCGGTGGGTGCTCGGCCTCGTCGCCACCCAGGCCCAGAGCCACTACGCCAGCTCCCATCCCGCTGATCGCCCACTGAGCGCAGGTCCGACCCTCGTCGGCCGAGATCTCACGCGGGATGTCGATGATCAACCCCATGCGTACACCCAGCGCCTCCTCGCCCCACGCTCGGGCCCGATTCAACGCGGCCAACTGATCGGGAAACGCAATCCTCTTCTGCGCGTAGTGGGTATAGGCTGTGTACGTCACCTCACTGTACAGGATGTTCTGCGCAGCCTGTCCTCTCAGGAACTCACGGGTGACAAACTCGATATCCCCAGCGGTGCGAAGACACTCTGAGAGCTGCCAATACACCTCCACGAAATGCGCGAAATCGCTGAAGGTGTACCACACTCGCAGTTCTTCGACTGTGCTGGCGGGCAGCGGTACGCTGTTACGCTGTGACAACTCGAGAAGCGTTTCCGGCTGCACCGCTCCTTCAAGATGGACGTGCAATTCAGCTTTCGGCATACGCCGGATGAACTCGGCCAGTTCCATGTCGGGCATTCTATTCGAGACCAGTCGATAGTGCCACGCAGTCTATTGGTGGGTCTTCCTGTTGGCCCGGGCACGAGCCACAGGATCGCACGTCGGCCTGCATCCTCCCTTCGGAGCCCACACAACAGCCAAGCGGCCGTCACCCTGACTGCCCACACCCTCCCGATGACTCTTGCCAGCGTACTGACGAGGCGGTATAATGCGAAGGTGCCCTCATGCAGGGGATTCGCGAAGGGACCTATTCCAGAGGCTCTATGAAAGTCGCCTGGTTCGGACATAAGACCAGAAGGCGAGGCAATGGCCTTGTAAGGTACTCCAACCAGCTCACAGAGGCATTGCAAGCCCGTGGTGCACAGGTTCTTCAGTTCTACCATGGGCCGCGCGCCGACGAGGTCGAGCATGCCTCACATCTCCGAAGGCTGGGCTCATTCAGTCTGTGGGATCACGATTTGGTCTCCTCCCCGGGAGCCAGGGCCCTCATCGAGCGGAGCCTGCGGGACGAGGAAGTCGATGTAGCGCACGTTTCCCTCTCTTTCTCCAACCTCGATTTCAGCCTTCCTGAGATCTGTCATAGCCTGGGGATACCTATCGTGGCTACGTTCCACGTCCCCTACGACCGCCGAGCCAGCCTGTGGGGGTTCGCGTCGCGCACGCTGTACCGGGTTTGGTCGGTCGCCCTAGCCAGGTATGATGCCGTAGTCATCTTCTCGCACCACCAGAAGGAGATTCTGGCTCGATACGGTGTGCCCTCCGAACGGATACAGGTCATTCCCAACTGCGTCGACACCGCCCTTTTTCGCCCCGGTCCTCCGACCTACAAGCGAGAACTCGGCGCCGATGTGTTGATGGTCTATTGCGGTCGTCTCGATCCCGAGAAGAACGTGGCGACTCTGCTACAGACCATACACGACCTGGAACTGCCTGCCTCGTGCAAGACGGTGATCGTTGGAAACGGCGTCGAATTCGATAGGCTGCG
>CAZOBP010000221.1:0-4428 GCA_964577995.1 uncultured Anaerolineales bacterium | reverse complement strand
GCACCTTTCACGCCTATCGTGACAGGCACCTCATCTATCAGTACGGCCGGAGGATTTTCCAGCCCTTCTTCGACAAGCTCGATGGTAAGATAGCCGTCTCTGAGGCAGCCAGGGAGACCGTCGCCCGCTATTTCGGCGGGGAGTTCGTGATTATCCCCAACGGTATAGACTTCGAGCGCTTCGCCGGTGACCACGTGCTGCCCATCGAACGGTACGCGGACGGAAGGCCCAACATCCTCTTTGTGGGCCGGCTCGACCCGCGCAAGGGCTTCCGCTATCTGTTGCGTGCGTTCCCGTATGTGAAGGAAGAGTTCCCTCAAGCGCGGCTTGTCGTCGTGGGGGCCTACGAGAGGGATGAAATGGCCGACCACCTTCACTACGTTCGCGAACACCACCTCACGGGAGTGAAGTTCGTCGGCCGTGTCTCCGACGAGGACTTGCCTCGCTACTACCGTACCTGTGACGTGTTCTGCGCCCCCTCTACTGGCTTCGAGAGCTTCGGCATCGTTCTCCTGGAGGCCATGGCCGCGGGACAGCCCACGGTGGCCACCAACATCCCCGGGTATCGAGACCTCCTCGAGGATGGAAGAGAAGGCTTTCTCGTGGAGCGCAAGAGCGAGAAAGCGCTGGCGGAGGCCCTCATTCGCCTTCTGAGGGACCCAGCGACGCGCCGGGAAATGGGGGCCCGAGGACGGGTGAAGGCCCAAGAGTACTCGTGGAGGCAAACGGCTCTCCGAGTCCTCGGGTTCTACGAAGAACTCCTGGAGCGTGGAAGGGGCGATGCCTGAGGTGGCCCCGGAAGCGGGAAGCGAAAGGGGTCGGGACCCCAGGGACGCTCTGCGGGAGCGCACGAGGGGTTTGCTGGAGTTTGTCGTTCGCCCACTTGCTCGGGGCGGGGTCTCTCCGAACGTGCTGACCGTGGTTGGGTTCCTGGCCATGGTCGGCGTGGCGGGCGTGTTGGCCCTGGGCTACGAGAGGCTTGGGGGACTGCTGATTGTCGCCGTCGGGCTTTTCGACGCCCTGGATGGGGCCCTGGCGAGGTCAACGGGGAAGGCGACGACCTTCGGTGCCTTCTTCGACTCCACACTGGATCGCTTCGCTGAAATAGCCATCTACCTGGGGCTGCTCTATCTGTACCGTGGAGAAACAGCGGTGGTGCTCCTGGTGTATCTGGCCATCACCGGTTCGTTGATGGTGAGCTACACCAGAGCCCGCGCAGAAGGATTGGGACTAGAGTGCAAGGTGGGGTTGTTCACACGTCTGGAGCGCCTGGCGACGCTGGTGATCGGTCTCGTGCTGGAGCAGACGGTGCTGGCCCTGCTGGTGCTGGCCGTACTGAGCAACCTGACCGCCGTGCAGCGGATGTGGCACGTGTGGAGGGCCACAGGTCCATCAGGGACCGACAGTAGTCGATAGGGGGGCTATTCCCCCTTTTTCCTCCGCGACAGTATCCACTGCCCGCTCCCGTGACGCCCCCTGGGGGCCCGGTCATAGTAGATGTCGAAGATCTCGCCGCTGGCGGTGCGCACACGGTAGTGGTCCCGTCCCACACCCCAGGAACCACGCCTCTGACTGCGCTTCACCCAGTAGCTTCCCCGCTCCTTCTCGTAGAAGGCCTTGGTCTTCCCTCTCCTCCGGTAGTCGTGCCACTCCTTGAGCAACTCGACGACCACGTATTCCCGGCCGCGCCAGGTGAAAGCAGAAGGTGGGCCTGGTCTCTTCTCGAAAACCGGCTCCTGGTCGAACCTGACCTCGATCTCGTCAGCGTAGAACTCCATGGGCGTGCTTCTCGTGGGCGTCATAGGGCACGGCGGTCATACCGAACTCAGGATCTTGATGGCGCTGGCCACGCTCCGCTGGGACTTGGAGTCAACCGAGCTCAGCCAGTTCTCATAGATCGGCAACAGGTCCTTGAAGTGAGGCAGGAGCTTCTTGGTCATGCTGCGGATGGCATCGCACAGGACCCAGATGGAAGCGGGATCGGTGCGGTGGGCCTGGCCTCTGAAGAAATCGGCTACCGTCTGCGGCTCTCCGCGCGCTCCCATGCGGATAGCGAAGCTCACCGCTCGCCGAACGTCCACGTCCTCGTCGTCCAAGACCGGCCCCACCATGCTCAGGCACGTTTCTGTGAGCTCTGGGTATTTCATGGGCAGCCGGGCGATGACCGTGATGCCGGCCCTGCGCACCCACTTGTTGGGGTCCGCGACCCAGGGAATCATCGTCGCCAGATACCCCTCCGGGTACTTGCGTACCACAGGCTCCAGCGCCCTCATGGCCAGTTGATCGCAGTCCTCCCAGGTGGTGCAGGTGCGCGCCAGTTCCTCGATTACAGGGACCACCCGCTCGGGCGCGGCCAGTTGCATGGGCCCCAGGAAGGTGCTGGCCACCAGACGCCCCTCTCGCCCATACTGATCCCAGAGCAGCCTGGCCAGCGGCAGGAAATCGTGCACACGCTTCCGCGCGACTTTGCCGATCTCCTGGCCTATCTCGCCCAGGGCCGGCACGGGTACGCCGAGAGCCTGGACTTCGTCGCGAATCTCGGCCTTGACCAGAGCGGCGCCACCTTCCGTGATGGGCACCTTCGACCAGAGAGCCTCCAGGGCCAGGGCCGTCTCGTCGACGCGCTGGGGATCGTAGGTCTTTAGGGTACGCTGCATCTCCTCTCTCAAATCCCCCACCATGGTGCTCCTCTCATAACACACTAGCAGGACCGCCAACGGTCCGCCGTCACGCTCGCCGCTCAGAGTCGTACCGGGAGTACCTCATCTGCCCCAATCGTCAGAACAACGCGGGTTGGAAAGCAGGACGCCTCCCATTCAAGAGAATGAACGGTGCTGCTCGCTTCACCGCTGCACCTGACTCCCGGAGGTCTCTCAACGAGCGCAGGGTCCCCTGCCTGCGCAACCGAAGGATACGGTCCGCTGACCGAGGACCCACCCCAGGCACGCGCAGCAGCTCGCGACGCGATGCTGTGTTCACCTCCACAGGGAAGAACTCCGGCCTGTGAAGCGCCGCCAGCGCCTTGGGATCGGTATCCAAAGACAAATGGCCCTGGTCATCAAACACCAGATCCTCCAGCGTGAAACCGTAGTAGCGAAGCAGAAAATCGCTCTGGTAGAGACGCCGCTCTCGGATGGGAGACGTGGCTGGCCGATCTTGGAGCGGGGTATCTGGGAGCGGTCTGAAGGCGCTATAGTAGGCCCTTGCCAGGTGCAACTCGCCGTACAGCTCCTCCACCGTGGAGAGGATCTCTTCGTCGCTCTCACCGGAGGCCCCGACGACGAACTGCGTGGTGTGACCAGAGGGCAGAATGCCCGGTCCTCTGCGCTGCCTGATCTCGTGCACCCAGCGCAGAGGCGTGAGCAACTCGTGATAGAAGTCTTTCTTGCCTGTCAGTTCCGCCAGACGCTCAGGGTTGGGAGCTTCCAGGTTGACGGAGACCCTGTCGGCCAACTCCATGGCCCTCTCCACGGTGGCCTTCTCGACGCCGGGCATGAGCTTGAGGTGTACGTAGCCTCGGAACGCATACTTGCCTCGGAGCAGCTCGACCGTGGCTATCTCCCGCTCCATGGTCACAGCCGAGTTGCCACAAACGCCCGAAGAGAGAAACAGCCCTCTCACCAGCCGGGCCTGCCACATCTGATGGAAAAGCCCCGCCAGCTCCTCGGGTCGGAAGCTGACCCGCCGGAAGTCGCGGCCACGCCGGTTGGCACAGTAACCGCAATCCCTCTCGCAGGCGTTGGAGAGCAGGATCTTCAACTGGGGCTGCGTCCGGCCGTTCGGGAGCACGGCGTGGTAGATCCACTGTCTGGGGTCGTCGTCGAACCGGGCGGCGCTGCCTGGAGCGCACACCTCGAAGCGGGCATCCTGTGTGAGATAACGGATCCTCTCCTGAGTGTCCATGACGGCCCCCAAGGAACGACTGTCACCAGAATGGCCGACTGCTGTGTGGCGAACGTTTGTTCTAACTCACTATACCGGCATTCCAGAGTCTTGTCAAGTCCCGCACACGATGCAATCGCGGCCATCAGTCCACCCTGTCCACAACGATACGGCCGGACGCGGTGTATGCGCCCGGCCGCTGCCAGTAGGAGAGGATTGGCTCGGACCCTCAACGGGATCCGCGCCCTCTCAGTTGACTCTCTTCTCGGCGATGGCCTCCTGGGCCAACGCTACGAACTCCTCCACGGGCCGAGCACCCAGATCCTCCTCGGTCCTCAGGCGCACGGCCACGGTACCTGCTTCCTCCTCCCTGTCGCCCACGACGAGCATGTAGGGCACCTTCTGCAACTGGGCATCGCGGATCTTGGCCTGCATCCTCTCGCTGCGGGCATCAACCTCCGTGCGCAGCCCGGCGGATCGAAGCTGGGTCTCCACCTGCCGAGCGTATTCCACGTTGCGGTCGGTGATGGGGATGAGCATCACCTG
>CAZOBP010000220.1:0-4466 GCA_964577995.1 uncultured Anaerolineales bacterium | reverse complement strand
ATTCTCGCGTGCCGTGTCGCTCATGAAGCTCCGCAATGACTGCTAGCTGATCGTCGCTGGGCCGCAGGAAAGGTCGGACTTTTCTGATGGCGGCCCAAGCCTGATCGGGGGTCAAGCCCGTGCTTACCAGGTAGGCGGCCGCCGTCGTCGCGGCTCGCCCCACACCGCTCATACAGTGCACGTACACTCCGCGGCTTTCTTGCAGCGCTTCCCTTATGAAAACGCTGGCCTCGCCCAACTCGTCCAGACTGGGCGGTGCATCATCGGTGGTGGGCAGCCAGAGATGCTTCTCCAGCGCGACGCCGAGGTCCTTGTCATCCGCCTCGCGGCGCAGACTCAGGCTCGCGCTGATGCCCAGACCTGCCATACGTCCCAGCCCCCAGCGGTAGTGCTGACCGCCAACGTAGAGGTTAGGTTGGATACGGCTCGTGTCAGGCGGGGACATGCCCGTCAGCACACGCAGGGCATGGTCTTTCAGCCAAAGGATCGTGACCCTCAGCCCCTGCTCTCGCAGGCGCCAGTGAAGGATGCTCAGCCCTTTGCGCACTCTCTGCATAAGAGACTTCTACGCCCGAGCGTGGCTCCTAGCCCACGTCCCCTTCCACGACGAAGGCGACCTTGACGTCAACCCTGTACTCGACGATCTTGCCACCCTTGACCACGACGTTCTGGCCCACCACGTCAGCGCCGGTGATACCTCGCAGCGTCTCCGCGGCCTTGTCTATGGCGCTCTTCGTCGCCTCTTCCCAACTGTTGGGGGAAGCTCCCACGAGCTCGATGACCTTCAAGACCGACATCACCACACCTCCCTTTCGAGTTAGCCAATAGACGATGCCCTACTCCTGAGCGCCGCCCACTGACCTTGCTTCACCGCCTACTCCACGGGGCTGCCGCAGTTGGGGCAGAACTTGGATCCCGCTGGCACATCCGCCTTGCAGTTGGCGCAGATCATGGACCCACCTATCTTGGCCCCACAGTGGTTGCAGAACTTCGCACCCGAGGGTATGGGGTTCCCGCAGCTTGGGCAGGGCATAGTGCCCGCCGCGGCACCCGCAGCCGCAGCGCCGCCCTGCATGGCCTGGCCCATCATGCCCGCCATCATGGCCCCCATGCCTACGCCAGCACCCATGCCTGCACCCATCTGGGCGAAGCCGCCGCCGCCTTCCCCGCTGGCCATGGCCGCCTGCTCCACCGCCCTGGCCGTCTTGAACTGGAGATAGGCCTGCATGTTGCCGATGGCTCCCATCGCAGCCCGCTCGTCGATGGCCTTAGCGGTCTCCTCCGTGGGCGAGACGTTGCTCACGAAGAGGGTCTTGAGGTCTATGCCAAGGGTGTTGAAATCATCCTGCGCCTTGGCCTTGGTGCCGGCGCCGATCTCGTCGTACAGGCTGGGCAGATCGAAGAGGGACTTGCCTATCCCACCCAGGAGATCCGTCAGGTTGGAGATGAGCATGCTGCGCAGGAAGTTCTCGATATCATTCGTGTAGTACAAGCCCTGCGTGCCTACGATCTTGTTCACGAAGAGTTGCGCATCCTTGATCTGAATGGAATAGGTGCCGAAAGCCCGAACACGAACCATGCCCAGATCCGAGTCGCGCAGGGCCACAGGCTCAGAGGTACCCCACTTTTGATCCACGAACTCCCGCATGTTGGCGTAGTAGACCTCGGCCTTGAAGGGCGTCTCGCCACTGAAGGCCTTTCCGATCAGATCAACCAGCAGGGGAACGTTGGCGGTGGAGATGGTGTGCCGGCCCGGCCCGAAGAGATCCAGCGCCTTCCCGTCGCGGAAGAACACGGCCTGCTGACTCTCCCGCACGATGACCTGAGAGCCAATGCGGAAATCCCCAGAACCCTGCTCGGGGATGCGATGCACCATCTCTCGCCCGGTGGCGTCGAAATACTCGATTACGTCGAAGACCCTTGCCATATCAAGCCCTCCTCATCTATACGTCACCAGCTACTGGGACTCACCTCCGCTGAGGATCACATCCTTCCTGCGATCGAGGGTGGTGTTCACCTCCTGCAAGAGCAGCAAGGCATCGTTGGCTACGCTCCTCATCTCCTCCCCTGCCATGGCCGCGATGGCCAGCCTGTCCATCTTCTCGGCGAGTTGCTCCACCGCGGAAGCGAGGGCGCTGTCGTACGTGTAGAGCGCGTCCAGTTGCTCCTCCTTGATCCTCACCGCATCGAAGAGACCGGCGTACCCGTACTCCGCAACCTTCAGCCGATCTATCAGCAACTGAAGCTGAAGCATGGTCCTCTCCAGCAGGCCCAGGTCCTCGATCTTGCCCTCGCTGGCGAGGTGGTTCTGAACGTTGGACAGCTTCGTACGCTGCTCCTGGAAGCGATCCGCGAGATGCAGCCGAAGCAGTTTGTCGGCCTCCCGACGCATCTCCTTCTCTTTGTACCCATGGTAGCCGGGGATCGCCCCCACCAGCTTCTCCAACGCCCCTCGGGCACCCGATACCACGCCCCTCAGATCGTCCATCTTGCACCCACCTCCTTCTCTCCCTACATCTCTGGTCGCCGCCTGCGCCGATTATAGTCGATCTCAACTCAAAAGGGTAAGCGGCCTTCGCCGTGGGCAAAAAGACCTCGTGGCTGCAACCCCCATTGGCGCACTTCCTCGACACGACGTCAGGGCCCACTGACCAAAGCCCACTCACTCCACTCCGTAGAAGCAGAGCAAGGTGCTGCCGTACTTCCGGCGGTCGGTGAGCCTTAGCGTCTCCAGCTCCAGCTCCTGGTACTCCTTGGGGTGTATCTGGACCACCACCACTCCCCCTGGTGCCAGCAGAGCTGTCCCATCGAGAGCGCGCAGGGTCTTGGACCACATCTCCTTGTACTGAGGCGGCGCCACGTAGACCAGGTCGAAAGGCTCCAGGTCGTCCTTTCCGAGGAAGGAGAAGACGTCGCCCCTCACCACCCGGGCCCGCTCCTTGAGCCCTGTGTGGGCCAGGTTGTCCTGGATGGTGAAGACCGCTTGCCTCTGCTGCTCCACGAACAGCGCAAAGCTGGCCCCCCGGCTCAAGGCCTCGATCCCTACGCTCCCCGTGCCCGCGAACAGGTCGAGAACCCGGGCCTCGACCACGAGGTCGCCCAGGATAGAGAAGAGGGCCTCCTTGACCCGCTCCCCGACGGGCCGCGTGGACGAGCCACGCACCATCTTCAGTCTTCGACCCTTGGCCTCCCCCGCGATGACCCTCATCCTCGTTCCCCGTCCGCCGACGTGTCAGGAAACCGGCCTCCGCGCACGAAGGCGAGAAACCGATCGCGGCGGAACAGTCGCCCGCTCACCAGCAACCACAAGAGGATGGCGATGCCCCCCAGCTCCAGGGGGATCGTCAGGCGGTCCTCCCTCACCACTTCCTTGTAGGCGTCCACCAGCAGTTTGAAGGAGTTTAGGTCGCGCCAATCGCCAAACCGGTTCCCAAAGAAGGGGTGGAACAGGGTGTGGCGGAAGCGCCACATGCGGTCGGTGAGCAGATGGCTGTTGAAGGCCAGGGCGTACGGCAACCAACGCCGTCGGAAAAGAAGCGTGGCTACCAGCACCGGCAGGTGGCAGAAGAACAGCGTGTGCCCCCACACCTGCCCCGTACGATGCCTGGACAGCCCCGTCACCGCCAGCGCCTTGTCGCCCAGGTCGGGGGCCATGGCCGCCAACGCCACCACACGATAGTCGGCGTCCTCGAACACTGCCGCTCTTTTCTGTACAAGCCTGAGGGCGCCCCAGGCATAGGCTATGTGGCCGAGGGGCAACATGCTAAGCTCCCAGGCTCTCCAGCTTCTCGCGGAGTTGCCCTCTCTCCCCCTGGTAGCGAGTCAGCTTGTCCCGCTCCCGGCACACCACTTCAGGCGGCGCCTTGGTGACGAACCCCTCGTTGGCTAGCAGTTGCTCCGAGCGAGCTATCTCCCCGTCCAGGTTGGACATCTCCTGCTCCAGACGTTTCCGCTCCTTCTCTACGTCTACCTCTACCACAAGCGTAGTAGAAAGCTGCCCGGTGACCACACTGCTGCCCTCTGGCGCGGCCTCCAAGGCTGCTGCGAGGGCCTTGGGCTCCACCCTCGCCAGCCAGGCGAAGACGTCCCTTTGAGAGTCGAGCGCCTCGTATAGGTCGCCCGCCGCGGTATAAGAGGCTGGCTTCACTTCCACAGGCCAGTTCTCCTCCGCACGCCGGTTTCTGATGTCGCGGATGTGCTGCCAGATCTCTTGCTGGACCGCCTCGGCCTCCTCGTCCACCGGCCCCGGCTTTGGCCAGGGAGTCATCATCAGGCTCTCTCCCTGGTGCGGAAGGTGCTGCCAGATCTCCTCGGTGAGGTAGGGCATGAAGGGATGCAGGAGACGCATGGTCCGCTCGAACACGTAGACCAGAACGTGCAGGGCGGTGGCCTTAGCCTCCTCGTTTTCGCTGTAGAGGCGCATCTTGCTGGCCTCGATGAACCAGTCCGCATACTCGCCCCACAGG
>CAZOBP010000219.1:0-4479 GCA_964577995.1 uncultured Anaerolineales bacterium | reverse complement strand
GGACAAAGCCATGCTGATCACCGATTTCCGCTACACCGAGCAGGCGGAGAGGGAGGCGCCCGGTTTCGAGATCGTGGAAGCGGGACCTGCCCTCCTGGGGAAGGAGCTTGGCCGCCTTGCCGCCGACGGTGGGATCAGGCGCGTGGGCTTCGAGAGCCACCACGTGAGTTATGACCAGCACGAGGAGTGGGCTTTGTCTGTCAATGAGATCGAGCTCGTGCCCGTGAAAGATACGGTGGAGCGTCTGAGACAGATCAAGGATGAGGGTGAGCTGGACCTGATCAGGAGAGCGGCGGCCATCGCCGACGGGGCCATAGTTCACATCAGGATGTTCATCAAGCCCGGCGTGACAGAGAAGGAGGTGGCCTGGGAGCTGGAGGCCTACATGCGCACCCACGGCGCTGAAGCCTCGGCCTTCGACATCATCGTGGGCAGTGGTCCCAACGGGGCCATGGCCCACGCCACGGTCTCGGACCGGGCCATCCAGGAGGGAGAGCCTGTCGTCATCGACCTGGGTGCCCGGGTGGAGGGGTACAACTCCGACATGACCCGCACGCTTTTCCTGGGCCAGCCGGACCAACGGTTTCAGGAGATCTACTACCTGGTCCTGGATGCACAGATGGCCGCGCTGACCGGCATCAAGCGGGGCATGACGGGACGGGAGGCGGATGCTCTGGCCCGTGACGTGATCGAGGCTGCCGGATACGGGAAACACTTCGGCCACGGCCTGGGCCACAGCGTGGGGTTGGCCGTCCACGAGAAGCCCAGGGCGGGCACGACCTCGGAGGCGGTACTGCGCCCGGGCAACACGCTGACCGTGGAGCCGGGGATCTACATCACCGGCTGGGGCGGGGTGAGGATCGAGGATCTGGTGGTGATCACCGAGAAGGGCGTGGAGATCCTGAGCAAGGCCGGGAAGGGGCCGGTGGTGATGGTGTAGGACGGGGTGTCACCTCCTCTATGTGGCTAAGCCCTATACACTGGGATTTGGGGGCTTTGTGGGGGTCGCGATCGGTGCTCGTCTGGCTGCACACGTTGTCGAGAGGGTGTGTATTCTCGTGTGTCATAAGCCGGAGATGGGACCACGGTCACCAGTGGTCTTGTGTGCGCGTCACATCGCGGTCAGAAGGCCCGGGTATCTAAGGCCCAACGCAGGGCGGGAGAGCAACACATGAGCGTGGAGAGATTCTTGGGGGAGATGGCGGATGCATCCGTCTTAAGGTTGGGCGAGTCCCTCGAGAATGCCTACACAGTACTGATCGAAGAGCTGAGAGGTACGTTCGCCGAGCTTGACAATCTGACCTACGATCTTGATGTAGACTCGGCCGAGAATGCGGCAGCTCAGGCGCACAGGTTGTTTCCGACTCATTGTCTCAAGTGCCTAGCGGCCCTCACGGACATTGAGGCGCGTTCTGTGAGTGATGGCAAAGGCTCCAACGTGCTAGGCTGGCCCGCGGTAACGCTAATCGATGTCGGATGCGGGGCCGGGGCTGCGAGCGCCGCATTGCTGGCGCTCCTGCAAAGGTATCAGGAATTCCTGCTCGCAAGGGGAGGGCTGTTGTCCCCCGTACGAGTGTCGGTCATTGGTGTTGATGCTGGCGCCGCGATGCTTGACCTGTACTCCAGGTTGGTGGGCATGTACTCACAGTCGCTAGTGGATTGGCTCATTGATGTCAATCTTGACCAGGTACAGGGGAGATTCCCACAAGTCATGTGGCAACTCACTCGATCCCACAGACCGTCCAACAAGGACATCGTCATACTTGTCATGTCAAATGTCGTGCGCGCACTTGGACAGTCGTTTGCGAGGGGTAGCACACCAACCTGGGAGGGAATACGAAGGGTGCTCGGGGGCGAGCCTCCGGGCGAACCCGGATTCGGAGAGGCCGAAGCTAGAGCGCTCACAGGGATTGTCGAAGACTGGGGCGTAGGCAGCGTAGGTCTGCTGAGCATCGTAACGTCGGGAAAGGATGCCGCTACCGGCAAGTGGTGGCACGAACAGCTCTCGGCGATGACGAACGGCATGTCGCGCAGACTGGTGGCGCATGATGTGAAGTGCCACCGGGTTAGGGATCGCAGGCTCACGTTCGAGAATCCACGATCATCGCTTTGGCGAAGCCGGGATGGTCGGCTTCGGCACGACACCACATATCACTACGACTGGCTCGTTGTCGCCGACAAGGTCCGCGCAGGGGATGACCAGTGGCGGAGGGTTCTCGCCCCTGACAATCTGGAGCTTGCTTGGGCACGAGCACGTCGGCACGCCACGCACGAGGCTCTCACGGATGAGATAGAAGTCCGGCTTTTCGACGCCAACGTCGAAGAGAATCTGTCCAGGCTTCGGAAGAGCATGCTGGCAAACGATTGGCTGGCTCTGAACATGCAACACGCGATGCCTTTCGATGTGCCCAAGAAAGAAGGTGAAACGCGGCCAAAACGAGTCGCCAGACTCGAAGAACAAGCCGTTGCCGCAGCTGTCATTCAGGCGGTGGGCAGTTCAGCAGACAGGTTCCGCCGGGCAAGCTACGCCTATAGATTGAACAAGCGGCGCGACGAGTTCCTCTACCAGTACTGGCTGAACCGTTGGAAGGCGTACCTGAGGCGGACTCATAAGTCTGCGCAGTCTCGCCGCGTGCTGCGTTCCGATGTCACGAGGTTCTACGAGAAGATAGAGCAAGACACGCTGGTCGATATCATTAACCGCACCACAAGCGTGAGTGGGTTGACAGAGGAACTTGTCCATGCGCTTCTCTGTCGGGATTGTGGGCCGCCGCATTCCACAGGGATGGGGCTGCCTCAGGGACACGTCGCCTCTGGGTTCTGGGCTGATCTCTATCTGTCGCAGGTGGACGCAATCCTATCGCAGATCCAAGGTGTTGTGTACACGCGCTATGCTGATGACATGGTATTCGCCATCGATAGCGACATCGTTGACTCTGACCATGTTCGCTGTCGGCTGGAGACCGCACTGAGGGAGTTGGGCGATCTTGTTGTGTCGGAAGACAAGACTTTCACCCAGGTTGGCGGTCAATATGTGAACGAAACGTCCCTGGCCGACTGCCTTACGGAGCTGGATAGGAAGCGATTCAAGCCCTTGATGGAACAGGTGTACAAGTTGGACAGAGCACCGATCGCCGGTTACCTCCGGGATGAGTGGCGCTTCGTCAGGGAGTATCGTGAACTGTTGGCGCTTATACCCCTGTTTGTATCAGTTCCCTGGCTCCGGAGGAAGATCGACCAATACCGATCACGGTGGCGTGGGTTGTTCGGCGGAGGACTGAAGATTCCCCCGTTCCCGTCAGAACCCCGCCTGCATAATCATTGGCTCCTCGAATTCGCGGGTCTCAACCCGGAGTGGACTGATGCTCACGCGCAGCTAAGGGATGACCTCACTGCGCTGTGCCAGGATAGCGCCGAGACGCTACTGCAATCAGGGGGCACGCGGGCCGTTCGCCACCGAGCGAGGAGGCGTCTGCGATTTGCCGCCTATCGACTGTGCGTCCTTGGCCTAGGCGACGCTGCGCCTCTGCTGGCCGACCTTGTCCTGGAGCGGCCTTGCCTCGTGCCGGTTCAGTCGGTCTGTTGCGGCTTGGCCGACTGCGGTGATCATAGGTCACTTCTGCGCATTGCCGGTTTGAGTGAATCTCCGTACGTGAGAGCCTGCGCAATCAGAGCCCTGGCCGATGTTCGACCGTCAGTACCTGATCGTGCCATCAATCTGATGGTTCGAACCATGGAAGACGATCTTTCGATGCCTTGCGAAAAGCTTAAGGCGTCGGAGGCACTGCTGTACTCGGACCGCTGGGACGGCGTGACCATGGACGACTGCCGTGCGCTAGTCGAGCAGGAGGCGGATCCCTATGTCGTGAAGAACTGCGTGCTGATCATGGGTCGGGCCCTGGGCGCGTCCGCGGCAGAGTACCTGAGCGAGTATCGGCGGCACTGCCCTCATCCGGTCGTTCAGGCTGCTGTCCAGTGGACGCTGCAGCACCCAGGCGGGAACTTGGCGTCCGCGGAGGAACCTAGTCTCGTCTGCAAGTACTATGCCAAGAAGTACCCGGTGGTTGAGACTGACACTCAGGAAGAAGACTCTCCGTAGCTGTGGCCTCGCACACTGCGCACGACCGGTTTACCCAGGTTCCGCTGGCCGAGAATGAGTGGAGCCACTCCGAGTGTGGACTGTAGGACGGAGCTGCAGTTGGTCCTGAGGAGGAGTCGACGGCGTGACACAGAGTAACGGGCTCCAGCTCACTGACAAGCAGCGGGCGGTGGTGGAGCGACCCGTGGAGAGCAAGATTTCTCTCCAAGGCCCGGCGGGGTCGGGGAAGACCACGGCGGGCGTGCAGCGGATGCTCCACCTGCTCCATTCGGGCGTCCCCGCTGAGTCCATCCTGGTTTTCGTGCCCCAGCGCACACTGGCCACGCCCTACTACGAGGCCTTGCACAGCCCCGATCTGCCCCCAGGTGGGCAGGTGACCG
>CAZOBP010000218.1:0-4482 GCA_964577995.1 uncultured Anaerolineales bacterium | reverse complement strand
GCCATTTGGTGGGTGTACCGCGTGGCCCACAGACAGACCACCCCGCTCAGCCAGACCAGCGGTGCCCACTCGTGGAGCGGTGTCAACGCTCGAACGTAGATGGGAAAGACGGGAGGGAACATGTTGCTTCGATACCTCCTCCTGCCGCGCGTTTTCGGCCCAGGGTCAGCCCCTCACGAAGCCTCTTGGCGCTCACCGCTGAGCACCGGGGTCCGCGGATCGCAACCGACTTCGCACGCCATTATACGCCAGCCCCCTCTTCAAGACAACGACAGAGGGCTTTGCAATCGAGGACCAGTTAGGCTAGAATAGCGCCCGGAGGTCACAGATGCCAAGCGAGCGCCCCCTGATCGGACTGAACTGCCGGTACCAGAGTCATGCCCAATACCCCGCCCGCGATCAAATAGGGCACTACGTCCCCTATCATCGCGCTCTTCTTGCCGCAGGAGCACTCCCGGTGCTTTTGCCCGTCGTCGAGGACCGCGCCACCCTGTCCCAGTACCTCGACCGCCTGGACGGATTGGTCTTCACCGGCGGCCTGGACGTACCTCCCGACTCCTACGGCCAGCCAAAGCATCCCCGGACCGAGGAATGTCATCCCAGCCGATGGGCCAACGACAGGCTCCTGGCGCAGTTGGTCCTTGAACGGCCCATGCCCGTTCTGGCCATCTGTATGGGCGTGCATCTTCTCAACGTGGTCTACGGCGGAACGCTCATCCAGCACCTCGAGACCAAGGTTCAGCACGCCCCCAAAGACCCAGGGAACGATAGCCTCCATTCCATCGTCTTAGAAGAGGATAGCCGATTGTTTCAGATCCTGGGGGCCACCGAGGTCGAGGTCAACTCGGCCCACCATCAGGCCGTGGGTAAGCTGGCACCTGGTTTGAGGGTCGTGGCCCGGGCTGCTGACGGGATCGTTGAAGCTGTGGAGATGACCGATAGGGCCTTCTTCCTGGGGGTACAGTGGCACCCGGAGCGTATCTTTGAGCGACCGGAGCAGCGGCGGTTGTTCGAGGCCTTCGTCAACGCCTGCCAGTGACGTTCGTAGTGAGGGCTTTGGCCCCTGACACTGTGCTGAAGCGCGCACTGCAAACCAACTGATGAACCGATCAAGCATCGCCCTGGTCCTGTTCGTGCTCCTTCTGCCACCAGCCCTGCTGGACAACCATCAGGCTACGGCAGGGCCTGACTGGGTGGCCTTCTCCTATGACCACGGCGCGCAGTGGTCTGGCCCTACTCCCATCGACCAGCAACTCGTCACGGCCCCCTATAGAGAGACCCTCCAACAGGCCACCCTGGGCGACGGTCACGCTGTGGTGACCTTGCAGGACGGCGTGGCCCAGGTCCATCGTGAAAGCGATCTCGTGTGGAGGAGTTTGCCCTCCTGGGATGTGCGCGACATCGTGGCCGCAGACGTGAACAACGATGGCCGGCAAGAGGTAGCCCTCGTACTCTGGAAACCATTTTTCCGAGAGCCCGACATCTTCTACGACACGTTTCGCTTCCCATCGCCTTGGGAAGAGGGTAGTCTCCGCAATCAGCTCTTTCTCTACGGCTGGCGGTATAGTGCATGGCAGCCGTTGTGGTGTAGCTCTCCCATCGCCGATCCGATCAGCGAGCTGGCTGTGGGGGACGTGGACGGCGACGGAGCCAACGAATTGGTGGTGCTCGAAGGAAGCTACGCCGACACTCTGGACCAGGCCGCCGGACACGTGTCCGTGTGGCGATGGAACGGGTGGGGCTTCGCCCTCCAGTGGCGCAGCCCTGACGGCACCTACGAGCACCTGACCTTGCAGGACGTCACCGGCGACAATATTCTGGATATCCTCGTACAGGACCGACGCTGAGTACAGAAAGGAGCCTGGAGAGATGACTCGCTATCCTCGCCCCCGCTTGCTGCACTGCTTTTTCGCCTGGACTTTCGTCCTCAGTGTCTTGCTCAGCGCATGCGCAGCCCCCAGCCCCGAGGCCACCGAAGTCCCGCCTACGATTGAACCAGTGGCCAGTCCGACCCTTGAGCCGACTGCACGGCCCACGGCCACCTCGGCGCCGTCGGCCACACCCGAGCCCAGGCCCAGCCCAACGGAGGAACCCGGGCCGGGCCTCGGTCACCTGGCTAGCCCCATCTCCGTCTCGCAGGCCGGCTTCGCCAGCTACAAACCGAAGCAGGTCGCGATCCCGCCTGTCTACGCTGGCTACTCGCTGCCCGTGGAGCTGAGCAGCGTCATCGTCGACGAGAGCTTTGTCTTCTCCGATGCTCAGCGCCAGTTGCTGAGCGCCAATGGGTTCGTGGTCGCCCCCGCAGAGTACAGAGAGTTCTCTCATCTCTACGAAGAGGCTCGCTACGAGGAAGTGCCCGTTTTCATCACCACCGACTCCGTCTACCACGTCTACCACCTCCTCTTCGACCAGGTGCTGCGCACCCTGGAAGAGGAGCGCTTCTTCGCAGATCTGGATAAGCTGACCGCGGGCATGCTCTGGGCGGCCCAATCTCAGTACGACACACTGACCGGGACCTCCCTCGAGGAGGCGGCCCTGCGCAACGTGGCCTTCTTCGCCGTGGCCCACAGTCTACTTCAGCCCGCCTCTGAGGTGCCGCAGATGGTGCGCGCAACGGTAGACGAGGAACTGGCCCTCATCGAAGCCCACGAAGGCTTCGCGACCTCGCCCATCCTGGGCTACCCCGAGGACTACAGCCAGTACGTTCCACGCGGCCACTACTCCAGGACCGAGGCCCGGCAGCGCTACTTCAAGGCCATGATGTGGTACGGGCGCATCAACTTCCGGCTGAAGGAAGCGAGCGAGACGCTTTCCGCGCTACTCATGGCTCAGGCCCTGGCCAACACAGAGATCGAGGGCGAACCGGCGTCTTTGATCTGGGAGCGCATCTACGAGCCGACCTCGTTCCTGGTGGGGGTCAGCGACGATCTGGACATCTACGACTACCATCCCCTGATCGAAGAGGTCTATGGCTCACTCGGCAACGACCCGACCATCTTCGCCGACGAAGAGAAGCTGGACCTGTTTGTCGACGCTGCGAAGGAGCTGCCTCCGCCCCAGATCAACTCCATGTGGGTCTGGATCTGGGAGGACCGCGACGAGGCCACGCAAGGCTTCCGCTTCATGGGCCAGCGCTTCGTCATCGACGCCTACATCTTCCAGCACATGATCTTCCGCAGCGTGGGTACCCTGGCCGACCCCCGCATGTTGCCCAAAGGGCTGGACATCTTCGCCGCCATGGGCTCCGAGGAGGCCTATCGTATCCTCCAGGAGATGGATGAGACCCACTATCTCAACTTCAACGCGCAAATGAACAAGATGCAGGGTGAGATCTCGGCCCTGGAGCTGGATAGCTGGACGCAGAACCTCTACTGGGCCTGGATGCACAGCTTCCAGCCCCTGATCGAAGTCAAGGGGGAATCGTACCCGGCCTTCATGCGCAATCAGGCCTGGGTTCGCAAGGACCTGCAAACCGCGCTGGGGAGCTGGACCGAGCTCAAGCACGACACTATCCTCTACGCCAAGCAGGCCTACGCCGAACTGGGGGGAGTCTTCGAAGAGCCGGAGGTCAAGGGGTACGTAGAGCCTAACCCTGAGGCCTTCGCCCGGCTGGCCGCCCTGACCAGAATGACCATCGACGGGCTGGAGTCTCGCGGCCTGCTGGACGATAGCGAGGCCATGTGGGAGAGCAGGGATAACCTTGAACGACTGGAGTTGCTCCTGACCCGCCTGGCCAGCATCGCTGAGAAGCAGTTGGCAGGCACCTCCCTCACCCAGGAGGAGCAGGGCGTGATCCTCTACTACGGCGCCCTGCTGGAAGGGCTGACCATCGCCGCTGCCGACAAGGACGAAGTGGAGGGCAGGGCGTTCGTGGAGGACGAAGAGGCGGCGGTCATCGCCGACGTGGCCACCGATCCCATGGGAGCCGTCCTGGAAGAGGCGGTGGGACGCATCTTCGAGATCTACGTGGTTGCAGAAATCGAAGGGCAGTTGGTCTTGACCAAGGGCGGTGTGTTCTCCTACTACGAGTTCCCCTGGCCGATGAGCGATCGTCTCACCGATGAGGCGTGGCGGGAGATGCTGAACACGGACCAGGTTCCGGCACGACCGTACTGGACCGAGAGCTTCTTGGCTGAGTAGACTGGGGACAGGACCACATAGATACGCCTTGCCTAGGAAACTCCGAAGGAGGAGGAAGGATGAAGGAGCGAGAGTTGGTGGAGTACCAGCCCATGATCCGGGACCTGCCCCAGAGCGAACGCCCTCGCGAGAGACTTCAGGCCTACGGTCCCGGTTCTCTCTCCACCTCCGAACTGCTGGCCATCATCCTCCGCACGGGGACGAAGTCCGAAAGCGTGATCAACCTGGGCAGCCGCCTCCTGGCGCAATTCAACGGCCTGGCGGGCATCGCCAAGGCTAGCTTCGGTGATCTGTGCGACGTCCACGGACTGGGGCAGGCCAAGGCCGCTCAGCTCAAGGCCG
>CAZOBP010000217.1:1803-4528 GCA_964577995.1 uncultured Anaerolineales bacterium | reverse complement strand
TGATCGGTGGTCACCAGCTAGAGTCTTGCCTTGATGCTGGTCATGGCGCAGGCTTTCCTGCACGCCAAGTCTGCCGTAGAAGCTCCTCCTGCTGGATGACGTGTCTCCACCATCCTCTTGCCAGAGGAGGGCAGGACTTGGCCCCCATCCTTGCTACCACCTACTCACGATGTCTCGACGCAAGCCAACCGCTGAAGGGGTTTGACAGAGGTGGCGAAAGGCCATATCATCTACTGCGAAGTGCCCATCCCGGGCCCGCAGGCCGGGCCGGGGATGGGGTGCCGCGGGTCTATTGGCAGCGACAACTGACCGCAGACAGTGGATCGAGTGTCAGTGAAGCAACTCGGAGGTTCAGCAACGCACGACAGTCCGCCCGGAGACCAGAACCAGGACGGCAACACATCAGAGCCCGGGAGCGTCTCCGTCGTCGTCCCCGTCTACAACGGCCGGGCTACTGTGGACGAGTTGGTGCGCCGTGTCGACTCCGTGCTTGGCGAGACCGGTATCGTGTACGAGATGATCCTTGTCAACGATGGGAGCCAGGACAACAGTTGGCAGAGCATTGTCAAGCTGGCCGAGTGCTACCCCTCGGTGAAGGGGCTAGACCTGATGCGGAATTACGGTCAACACAATGCCCTGCTGGCCGGTATTCTCGCAGCGCAGCACGAGATAGTGGTTACCATGGACGACGATCTCCAGCACCGACCCGAGAACATCCCCACACTACTCGACAAGCTGAGGGAGGGTCACGACGTCGTGTATGGGATCCCGTACGAGCAGCGACATGGA
The DNA here is from genome assembly GCA_964577995.1 of uncultured Anaerolineales bacterium. Classification (GTDB taxonomy): domain Bacteria; phylum Chloroflexota; class Anaerolineae; order UBA7937; family B3-Chlor; genus JAUVXJ01. The sequence goes on along the minus strand of CAZOBP010000217.1, from coordinate 3,739 downwards.
GTGTTGCGCGACCTAGCATCGCTGATAACCAAGGCAGCTCTCCAGACCGTCATGCGCGCTGACACGGCTCGGAATATCAGTGCTTTCCGCGCCTTCAGGACTCGTGTGAGAGATGCGTTCGCCGATTACCAAGGTCCCTTCGTCTCTATTGATGTGCTTCTGACCTGGGGAACAGTGCGCTTCGCCGCTGTTCCAGTTCGACATGAAGTGCGCCAGACTGGTGCATCAAGCTACACATTCCGTAGGCTGGTGGCGCATGCCGTGAACATGGTAACTGGCTTCAGCACTCTGCCCCTACGAGTTGCCAGCTTGATTGGCTTCTCCTTCACTATCGTGGGCCTGGTACTCCTGGCATTCGTGCTCTCGTCGTACGTCGTCTATGGCGGCAGCATACCCGGTTTCGCCTTTCTGGCCTCGGTGATCACCATCTTCTCCGGCGCACAACTGTTCTCCCTTGGCATGATCGGCGAGTATCTCTCGCGAGTCCACTTCCGCACCATGGGGCAGCCTTACTGCGTCATACGCGATACGACGGGTTTCTCCCACCTCGGATGCAAAAACCGACGATGAGCGCAGAACAGCTCACCGTTTGCTTGTCAGCCATCGACGAGCAACGCTTTGGCATCCGCACCGCGCGGACCTCGAACATGACCGCCGGTGTGCTGTTCCGGGTGCTCGATTACTGCCGCGCTCACGATGTGGTTCTGCTTGTCGCTCGTTGCTTGTCTTCTGATACTGAGGCGGCTCAGGCAATGGAGCGAGAGGGCTTTCTGCTCATGGATACGCTGATTCACTATACACGCGATCTGACACGCCAACCACTGCCCCCCGACACCTGGCACGGCGAGGTGCGATCCGTGCGACCTGGTGAAGAACATGAGGTCAGGCGCATAGCCGCCAAGTGCTTTGAGGGGTATCTCGGTCACTATCACGCCGATGAGAGATTGGACCGCACCAAGTGTGACGAAGTGTACTCATCGTGGGCCTACCGTTCGTGTATCTCGCGTGAGGTTGCCGATGATGTATTGGTGGCCTTCCTGGACGGCCGCATGGCAGGTTTCTTGACCCTCAAGATGGGCACTGCGGACGAGGGGCAAGGACCATTGTTTGCCGTGGATCCTCGCGCCCGCGGGAGTGGCGCATCCACCACTCTCATGATACGAGGTATGAAGTGGTGCCGCTCCAAAGGAGCAGCACGCATGGTGATCCCGACACAGATCACCAACATCGCTTCCCAGCGCGTCTGGAGCCGATTGGGTTTCGAGCCTGCATATGCAGAGTACACGTTTCATAAGTGGTTCGATTGATCATACGTTGCATCCAAGATGCCTCAGAGCCAAGAGTGTAGATTGCGCACTTTGCATCGCCTTGTCGCATCATCTGTCCGACGGCCAGTTGCCACTTCTGTTCAGAGAACTAGCGAGAGTCGTTAGAGACAGACTGGTCTTGATGGACGCAGTGAGGGACAGCAATTCGAAGCTTAGCCAGTTGCTCTGGAAATGCGATCGGGGCAAGTACCCCCGGTCAGTAGAAGCTTTGCGTGCAGCCCTGGAACCATGGTTCGAGCTGCAGCAAGTCCGCGAATTCACCGTCTTTCACCGCTACGTGATGTGCCTTGGCAAACCGAGGATTTGCACCTGACGGTTGGCCGAGACCAGCTATGACGTATTGGGAGGCATGCTGTGTCGTTCATCCCATTCAACCGCGCCAGTTTAACCGGCAGAGAATTCGACTACATGCAGCAGGCGATCGACATGATGCACATCTCAGGCGATGGCCCGTTCACAAAGAAATGCAGCGCCTTGCTGGAGCAAGCACTGCGCGTTCCCAAGGTGCTCCTCACCACATCGTGCACCCATGCATTGGAGATGGCGGCGCTGCTGCTGAACATACAGCCCGGCGATGAGGTCATCGTTCCATCTTTCACCTTCGTCAC
>CAZOBP010000217.1:0-1703 GCA_964577995.1 uncultured Anaerolineales bacterium | reverse complement strand
GGGCGCTATCTGGGCACCTTTGGATGTCTGGCCTCCCAGAGCTTTCACGAGACCAAGAACTTCACCTGTGGCGAGGGAGGCGCCTTGCTGATCAACGACCCTCAGTACATCGAGCGAGCGGAGATCATTCGTGAGAAAGGCACCAACCGCAGCCGCTTTTTCCGGGGGCAGGTAGACAAATACACCTGGGTGGACCTTGGCTCCAGTTATCTCCCCTCAGACATTCTTGCCGCATTTCTGTACGCTCAGCTGGAAGCTCGAGACCAGATCCAGGCAGACCGCCGACGAGTGTGGGACTACTACCGCGACAACCTGCAAGACTGGGCAGGAGCCAACGACATCCGGCTTCCCATCGTTCCGGGTCACTGCGAGCAGCCATACCACCTCTTCTACCTGCTCCTGCCCTCGCTGCAGCAACGCCAGGACTTCATAGCCCATCTCAAGGCTCGCGACGTCCTGAGCGTGTTTCATTACCTTCCACTACACCTCTCCGAGATGGGACAGCGGTTAGGGGGCAAGCCCGCGGACTGCCCTGTCACCGAGGAGGTAAGCGACCGGCTGGTGCGCTTGCCGCTCTACAACAGCCTGACACAGGATGACCAACGACGAGCCGTGTCCCAGATCAAGGAGTTCAGTTGCAGTCGTCCCCTGAAGTAACCACCGGGCCCGGCTTGCTCGACAGAGCGTGTGCAAACACCCTTAGACGTTGGACTCTTGGCGTGATGGAATGAGGGGGCACTTGGTACATTCAGCTCCACAGGCCTTCCTGGCGCGTGTCGGATTGTGCCCTGCCGCGAACAAGGGACCACTGGGCTGCCTGCCCTCTCCACCGACGCGCAGCGACCTGCTGTAGTCCCTGTTGTCAATCCGTCGTCAACAGCCCCACTTCTGGCCACGAGACGAATCACATACCTCGTCGAAGGCACCATTCTCGGCAGAGCGTCGGATGTGTCGCCACTTCAGATGCCTTCCCTCCGTCAAGCAACAGAATCTGAAGGAGAGCAGCGGTACCCTTGCGCACTACTGCTTGCCGTCGACCAGTATGTATGCTAGGATATGTTGCTGTTGCGCTCGGCAAGCGGGGCCATCACACCCTGTTTCCTATCGCTCCAGCAAGAACGGGAACGGGAGGGGCAGGTCTAGTAAGCAGTTTGGCGCCCGTGCAGGGAGCGGAACCTGTGCCAGCGTGAGGGTTGGGCTCTGGTGCGGGATATCGGGGGCCCAGCTCAAACCAACAATCCCTGCCCGGCAGCAGAGGGAAAGGCCACGATGGGCCAGGACGATTGTGAGAGCTAGCCTTCAACGACTGAAGCCGGCCAGCCTCGGCGTGAGAGCCATTCGGCTTCCTCAGCAACGGCTCATTTCCATTGTCTGCATCGGGTCGGTCATTGCGCTGTGGGTAGCTAGCAACGCGCTCTGGGCTTGCCGCGACACCACGCCGCCCTCGTACGACCCGGCCAAGTATCTGCACCTCAGCCTTGGGCAGTTCCGTGTGCTCCGTGATCCCACGTTACCGCTTAGCAAACTGATGTCCGCCAGCCTCAGTGGTCGCCCGCCGCTATATACGCTGATAGCACAACCACTGTATCTGATTGGCGCTACCTCGGAGGACGTGGTGACTGTGGCGACCAATTCCGTGTTCATCGTTATCCTGGTCATTTCCGTCTTCCTCATTGGAAAAGACCTCTTCGATGCTCGCACAG
>CAZOBP010000216.1:0-4532 GCA_964577995.1 uncultured Anaerolineales bacterium | reverse complement strand
GGGGCCACTGCGCTGCGTGAGCAGGGAAGAACTCGTCCACGACGGAGTGCTGCTCCGCGGGCTGAAGATGCCGGGGCGCTCGCCGGAGGCAATGGTGGACGAAGGCCTGGACAAGGCGGTGGCGCGCGGGACACTTCTGCACCTCAGCACCCGGACGGAGAGTGGAGACGAGCAGGATTGGTACTTCATCAACTCGGAGGAGGGGCGAGAGGCGGCAGATGGCGTGCGACGAGGAGAACTAGAACTGGCGCCATACACTGTCCTCGAGGAGCCTCAGGTGGAGGTGGAGAGGCCGAACATCTTCGTGCTATACGAGCAGAACATCGGCATGTTGCAGCCGATGATCGCCGAGGAACTCCAGGAAGCGGAGCAAAGCTATCCCGCCGCGTGGATTGAAGAAGCCTTCAAGATAGCGGCCGAGCAGAACGTGCGCAAGTGGCGGTACGTTCGAGCCATTCTCGAAAGGTGGGCCACCGAAGGCAAGGATGATGGAGAAGCTGGACGAGGTCCTGAAGACGACAGATACAGGGTTATCGAGGGCAAGTACAAGGACTACATCAAACACTGAGTCCCGCGATGTCTGCCCTATCTGCGGCGGCGCGGGCTATCTGAGAAGGGACTTGCCCCCGCGCCACCCGGACTTTGGTCACCCCGTTCCGTGCCGCTGCAAGCTCGAGGAGATCACCGAGAAGCGGCTGGAGGATCTGAGGAAGGTCAGCAACCTGGGGCTGCTCTCGCGTATGAGGTTCGATAACTTCCGCCTCCAGGGTTTCCGGCCTCGTGAAGAGCAAGTTCTTGGGCAGGCGTATCGTAGGGCGCGAGAGTTCGCCGAGAGTCCACAGGGCTGGTTGATCCTGTTGGGCGGCTATGGCTGTGGGAAGACGCATCTAGCAGCCGCCATCGCCAACTACTGCCTGGAGCGTGGGCATCCCTGCCTGTTTGTGGTGGTCCCCGACTTGTTGGACCACCTGAGGGCGACCTACAGCCCTGGAAGTACGGTGAGCTACGATGAGCGCTTCGAGGCGATCCTCACCGCCCCCTTGCTGATTCTCGACGATCTGGGCACCCAGCAGGCCACGCCGTGGGCCCAGGAGAAGCTGTACCAGTTGTTCAACCACCGGTACAACGCCAGGCTGCCCACCGTCATCACCAGCAACCGTATGCTGGAGGAGACGGACCCGAGGCTTCGGTCCCGCATGGCCGACCCTGAGCTGTGTCAGATCTACAGGATGGTCTCCAGGGACTTCCGTGGCGGCGGCCACGCGGACCAGCTCAGTAGTCTCCATCTCTACGGAGACAAGACCTTCGAGTCTTTCGAGCCTCGGCCCGAGCTGCCCAGGGAAGAGCAGCAGAATCTCAAGGAGGCGCTGGCTACGGCCCGGGAGTTCGCCAGGGACCCCCAGGGCTGGTTGGTGTTCGTGGGTCTGGAGTCCTGTGGCAAGACGCACCTGGCAGCCGCCATCGCCAACGCGTGCGTGAGCAATGGACAGCCGGTCGTCTTCCAGGAGGTGCCGGAACTCCTGGATCACCTGAGGGCCACCTACCGGCCCGAAAGCCCCGTCAGCTACGACCAACTGTTCGAGGCCATGCGCAGTGCACCTTTGTTGATCCTCGACGATCTGGGAACGGAGAGCGCAACTCCCTGGGCGCAGGAGAAGCTACATCAGATCGTCAACTACCGGAACGCGGCCAGGCTGCCCACGGTGATCACCATGCGCAAAGCGGTCGAGGATATAGACCCTCGGCTGGCCTCACGTATGTTGGATGTCTCTCTCTGCACGATCTGCGGCATAGTGGCGTCTGGCTACTACAGCGCCGACCTCCCCAAGCGAAGGACGAAGAAGCGCAGGAAGGGCTAGACCGAGGCGACAGAGATCGGCCCGGCGGTGCGCAGAGAGGCTTGCGTCGGTGAGGCTGTGGGGTCCGCATCGCCAATCTCACTCTGAATACCTTGGACGAGCAGCGCAAGTTGCGCGCACCTTGACGGCGCAATCCTCGGAAACGGTCGGTTGACTACTCGCCGCGTCTACTCGCGCTACAGCCCTCCGGTATCGGTTTCCTCTAGAAATTCACATACTCCTTTAACGACTTCTTCATAACTTGCTTGTATAATGCAAACTGGAGTATTGGACTCCCAATTCGTGACAACACCGAGAAGAAAAGGAGGTGATGAACTTTGAAGTCGCGGAAGAAGTGGGTCGTGGTTGCAGCAATGGCCGGCGCCTTGGCTAGCGTGCTCATCCTGGCTGGGATCGTCGGAGGGATCGTCTACTACGGAGCGACCTCCGCATCCGCTCAGGAGCCCGAGTCCACGACAACTGAGCCCTCTGCCGACTGGAGCTGGGGCAGGTTTGGTTGGGGCGGCTCTTGGACGCTGTTCGACGCAGCGGCCGAGGCCCTCGGCCTGACCCCGAACGAGCTCTTCGTCGAACTACACGATGAGGGCAAGACGCTGTCGGAGGTCACCGAGGAGCAGGGCGTGGACATCGACACCTTGCAGGATGCCATGAATGCCAACCGCACCGAGGCCATGCGAGAACGCATCCAGCAAGCCGTCGAGGACGGCAACCTCAGCCAGGATCAGGCCGACTGGCTCCTGGAGGGGCTGGATAAGGGGTTCACGGGCGGTAGGCGCGGCATGGGCAAGGGACCCGGTGGCGTCGGCCCAGGCGACAGGCTTGGCAGAGGCTTCGGCTCAGGCCACGGGTTTGGCAGAAGCTTCTGAGGTCGGTGTCGGCCAGCCTAGTCTGACCGAGGGGTCAGCGCAACCAACTGTATCAGATCGACTGATTGACCTGTAGGGAGGAGTGCTCGAGCACTCCTCCCTACTCTTTTGTAGGACCGGGACCCATGATTGAGAGTGAGGGTACGTCCAATCTCAGGATACCAGAGGCAGCGTGACCCACATGGAAGCCTTACAGGCCGTTCATAACCTGTTCACATCCCCCTGCTATCTTGGGTGTGGGTTGGGACAGAGCCAATCCAAATCCAAGCGGGAAGGAGGTGAACCAAATGAGTAGGAAGAGGCTTATGGTGCTCTCCGGTGGGGTGCTGGTGGCGCTCCTGCTGGTGGGCCTGGCTGGAGGTTCGCTCGTGTTCGCTCAGGACACCGAGCCTACGCCGCCCGCGCCCGGTGACGGTTTGCGCTGGGGCGGGTTTGGCTGGGATGGTGGCTCCTGGGAGTTGTTCGACACGGCAGCCGAGGCCCTCGGCCTGACCCCGAACGAGCTCTTCGTGGAACTACACGATGAGGGCAAGACGCTGTCGGAGGTCGCCGAGGAGCAGGGCGTCGACACCGACACCCTGCAAGATGCCATGAATGCCAACCGCGCCGAGACCATGCGAGAACGTATCCAGCAAGCCGTCGAGGATGGCAACCTCAGCCAGGATCAGGCCGACTGGCTCCTGGAGGGGCTGGACGAGGGGTTCACTGGTGGTATGCGCGGCATGGGCATGGGACGCGGCGGGTTCGGTGGACCGAACGGCCGTCCGCCAGAGAATCCAGCCGAGTAGAGGTCGGTCGTGAGACAGTCTCTCTGTAGCCTGCGCCGACGGCGTGGGTGAAGGAGGTGGGTCATGAACGTATGTGGGGAGGAGTGCCCCGGCACTCCTCCCCACCGTCTTTGCGCGGGCTGTCCAGATAGCCTGACCAGGATTTGGCATAGCGTCAGCAGGGGGAGGCGGACTGCTGCTTCGAACTGCACCGGATCTCCACATTTCCTTAACAAGCTCTTCATACTGTTGGAGGAGAATAGAGAATAGGAATGCTGGGCCGACCGACGGGCCATGTCGGACAAGACTCCGGTCTTGCTGGCTGAACCATCGGCGGCGTCAGTTCGAAAATCTGGAGGACACTTCGATGAACATACGATCTATGAGGAATCTGATTCTGATGGTGGCCGTGCTGGCGTTAGTGCTGGCAGGCACCGGGTGCGGCCCCCTCGGTGTGCTGACCCTGGTTCCGGCATCCAGCACAGCCGAGGTATTGCCCACTGCTACGGGAGCGGTGGTGGAGGTCGCGCCGACCGTCAGCGTGGAAGCCGCGGTGAACGCGCTGGAAAGCCAGATCATCGCTGTCTACCAGGATGCCTCCCCTGCGGTGGTGAACATCACCAACCGCGGCTATGTCTATGACAGGTTCATGGGTTCGATTCCGCAACAGGGGAGCGGTTCCGGCTTCGTGTACGACACGGAGGGACACATCGTCACCAACTACCACGTCGTCGAGAATGCGCAGGAGCTCCTGGTCACCCTGGCCGACGGTCAGACGTACGGAGCAGAGGTCGTCGGTAGCGATGCGACCAACGACTTAGCGGTGCTCCGTGTTGTGGGGGCCAACGGGCTGCCCGAGCCGCTGGCAATCGGCGATTCGGACAGTCTACAGGTAGGGCAGTTTGTGCTTGCTATCGGGAACCCGTTTGGACTCGAGCAGACACTGACCACCGGCGTGGTGAGCGCGCTGGGCCGGGTCATTCAAAGCCCAGCAGACAACAGGTTCATCGGCGAGGCCATCCAGACCGATGCGGCCATCA
>CAZOBP010000215.1:0-4568 GCA_964577995.1 uncultured Anaerolineales bacterium | reverse complement strand
CGAGCTGTACTGGCACGACCCGAGATAAGGGCTATGCTCATAGAGAACTGGGTCGACGCAACGCGCACTGGGCTGCGCGGCTACGCATGGGAGACACGGATCTTCAGCCGTACTTGGGGCTTTCGTCTGGAGGACATCGCCATGGAGGTGCACCTGTGGCATGGCGAAGAGGACGCGAGTATGCTGATAGCTGTAGGGCAGCACATGGCGAGGACCATCCCCCACTGCCATGCTACTTTCATTCGTGGCGAAGGTCATTTTCTCTTGTTCGAGCATTGGAGGGAGATCCTCGCCAGAGTGGTTTCCTGAGCAGGCGAAGGTGCATGGAGAGTCCAGAAGAGATCAGGCCGATAGCGATATGCGTCTTCAGAGACGCAGGTCGAATCTTCGTGGGCCGGTTTGCTGACCCGTCTACCGGGGAGATGTTCCATAGACCTCTCGGAGGTGGGATCCGTTTTGGTGAACGGGGTCGAGACTGCATCGCCCGCGAGCTGCGAGAGGAGCTGGGAGCAGAGGTCAAGGGACTGACCTACGTGGGAATGCTGGAAAACCTCTTCACATATGATGGGAAGCCGCATCACGAGATAGTGCTGGTCTACGAGGCCAGCTTCGCTGCCGCAGACATCTACGGACTGGAATCCATGCTGGGCCGCGACGACGGAGGGGAGTTCGTGGCCATGTGGAGGCCCATCGCCGAGTTTGAGACCGGCACGGCTGTGCTCTATCCGGACGGCCTCCTTGACTTGCTGGGTAAGTGAGGTGCTGCCAATGCACATACCCCTGATGGCGAGGCGCGCTAGCGACACTCATAGGCAGTCTGGCGGGGGGTGGTCATGAGTAGGGCGGCGGTGAGTGTGCTGGTCTTTGGGGTCTATGTGGTGGTCATGGGAGTCCTGCTTCTGACGGGCCCCAACGCGTTGCTTGGTCTTGTCGGCTATCCGACCACTGACGAGGTATGGATCCGCGTCCTGGGAGTGGTGACATTGGCCCTGGGGTACTACTACATCGTGGCCGCGCGGAATGAGGTGACCAGCTTCTTCAGTGCGTCTGTCTTTGCCCGACCACTGGTTTTCATCTTCTTCTTCACTTTCGTGGCTCTAGGAATGGCCAAGCCCGTATTGATCCTCTTCGGAGTCGTCGATCTCCTGGGGGCGATCTGGACTGGATTGGCGTTGCGCTCCTCCAAGCATAGAGGGTAAACTCTCCATTGCCAGAACGGGGGCGTGTTTCGGGGACACGCTGGCAGGTAGAATCGCAGAAAGGACGAGATCATGGAAACGGAAGCCGATGTCGGGCCTCTCCCTCACTGGGACCTATCCAACGTCTATCCAGGACTGGAGTCGAGGGAGTTCAGCGATGCCGTCACCGAGGTGAAGGCCAAGCTGGACGACGTGGACGCCTACATAGAAGAGCACCAGATCGGCAGAGGCGGTGCGAGGCCCAAGGACTCCGGCCAACTTGCGGAGACCATCGGCGGCTACGTGGACGGCATGAACGATCTCATCCGGCTGTTCGGAACACTCGAAGCCTACGTCCAGAGCTTCGTGTCCACGGATTCTTACAACACCAAGGCCAAACGTCTGGAGTCGGAGCTGGAGATGCTCGGGGTGCGGCTGGAGCGGCAGAGTGTGTTCTTCCAGGGATGGATGCGCACGATCACAGAGGACCCCAAGGCGCTGCCCGCCGCGCTGGAGCATGGGGGCTCGGCGAAGGAGCATAGCTTCTTCCTCAAGGAGGCCGCCGAGCAAAGCCAGTATCTGATGAGCGAGGCCGAGGAGACGTTGGCCTCCGAGCTCTCCTTGAGTGGCGCCACCGCGTGGGCCAAGCTCCAGGGAGTGGTTTCATCGCAGGTCAAAGTCCCTTTTGACCGGGAGGGTAGGGTCGAGGACCTGCCGATCACTGTCCTGATCAACCTGCGCAATCATGGGGACGAGGATGTCAGGCGTAGGGCCTACGAAGCGGAGCACGAAGCTTGGGAGAGAGTGAGCGAGCCTCTCGCGGCCTGTCTGAATGGAATCAAAGGCTCGGTGATCACCTTGTACAAGAGGCGCGGCCGCACTGATCCACTCCATGCCACCCTCGATCAGGCCCGCATCGACCGTGAGACGCTGGAGACTCTGCTCGGCGTGATGCGTGATTCCTTCCCCATGTTTCGCCGCTACTGGCATTCCAAGGCGGAGCGACTGGGCAAACCGGCGCTGGCGTGGTGGGACCTGTGGGCGCCGGTGGGCCGAGCGGAGCGGCGCTACAAGTGGGATGAGGCCAGGGACTTCATCCTGGGCCAGTTCGCGACCTTCTCGGAGCGGCTGGCGGACCTGGCTCGTCGTGCCTACGACAACCAGTGGATTGACGCAGAGCCTCGCGACGGCAAGCGAGGGGGAGCCTTCTGCATGAGCGTCCTCGGTGTCGAAGAGTCACGAGTGATGTGTAACTTCGACGGCTCGCTGGATCAGCTTACCACCATCGCCCACGAGCTGGGCCATGCCTATCACAACGAGACCCACAAAGGAATGACGCCCTTGCAGAGGCGAACGCCCATGACCCTGGCCGAGACGGCCTCCATCATGTGCGAGACCATCATTACCGATGCTGCATTGGCTCAGGCCACGAGTGCCGACGAGGAGTTGGCGATCCTGGAGACTTTCCTGCTCAGCGCCAGTCAGGTCATCGTGGACATCTATTCCCGATACCTCTTCGAGACAGAGGTCTTCCAGCATCGGGAGGAGGCTGAGCTCTCCGCCGACGACTTCTGCGAGATCATGATCCGTGCCCAGAAGGAAACGTACGCAGAGGCCCTGGATGGGGACCACCTGCACCGGTACATGTGGACTTGGAAGCCTCACTACTACATCCCGTCTCTGTCCTTCTACAACTTCCCCTATGCCTTCGGGCTGCTCTTCGGTCTGGGCCTGTACGCTATCTACCAGGAGCGGGGTGACGACTTCCTGGAGGACTACGATGCACTGCTGCGAAGCACCGGCGAAGGGACCGCCGACGAGCTTGCGGCGCGCTTTGGCATAGACCTCAAAGAGCCTGCCTTCTGGCAAGGCAGCATGAAGGTCATTGAGGAGCGCATTCACCGGTACGTGTCTTTGTAGCGACTGCTCCCTGGTGACGGCCGGGTGGGCTCTCCACATCAGTCAGCACAGGCGGTCGCGCCCCTCTTTGGTTTGTAGGTAGGCTATGTCGGACTCGGGAAGCGGCAATCGGCTGGGATTTCTCGTTCTGGGTGGCTTCGTCGCGACTCTCCTACCTGCACGTCGTGCTCCATCCACGTGGCCATGGCTACAAGACACTTCTCGTAGCCGCACGGCATGCCGTGCGGCTACAGTCAGGAAGGAACCTGGATCCGATCTTGGGCGGTGGGGGGTGGCAAATGACGTCGAAGCCTGGAAGCTCCCGAAGGTATCGCGGCGGTTCGCTTCGATTGCCGAGCTACGACTACTCGCAAGCCGGGGCCTACGGCGTGACCATTCGGACAGGAGGGGGCGAACCGCTGTTTGGCGAGGTGGTGGATGGGAGGATGGTTCTCAGCACCTACGGGCAGATTGCGCGGAACTGCTGTGAGGAACTGCCCCTGCATTTCGATCATGCTCAGGTGGATACTTGCCTGGTGATGCCCAATCATCTCCACGCCATCGTTGTTCTCCTCCAGCAGTCGCCGGAGTCTGCGAGCCAAGTGGCCCAGCGCCACGAGCAGTTTGGCAGATCGGTACGCGGGTCGCTTTCCACGATGATTAGGTCTCTCAAATCCGCAGTCAGCAAAGCGATCAATGAACTGCGTTGTACTCCAGGCGAATCGGTGTGGCAGCGAGGATACTACGAACACGTGATAAGAGATGAGCGAGAGCTGAACGAGCACCGTAGGTATGTCTTGGAGAACCCTCTCAGGTGGTCCTTGCACCACGATGTGTAGCACGCTTTGCGATGGTGCTTGCTTCACGTGGACATGCCTGTGGTAGCAGTCTTGTAGCCGGACGGCGTGCTCCATCCACGTGGAAATTGCTGCGGGACTTGTCTCGTAGCCGCACGGCATGCCGTGCGGCTACAGTCAAGGCGCGAGGGTGTGCGCAGCGCTCTTGGCCTCAGCCGATGATGTGCAGCAACAGTCAAGAAGGGAATGCTAACCATGAAGATTGTGGCCATCAATGGCAGCCCCCACAAGGGCAAAGGGAACACGGCAGTTGTTCTGGGGCCGTTCCTGGAAGGGCTACGGGACGCTGGGGCGGATGTTGAGCTTCTGTATGTCAAGGACTTGGACATTCATCCCTGTCTGGGTTGCTTCGCCTGCTGGATCAAGACCCCCGGCAAGTGCGTCCAGGATGATGATATGGCGGCGCTCTTGTCCAGGCTGCGGGAGGCCGATGTCTGGGTGCTGGCGACGCCACTCTACAACGACGGACCGAGCGGACCGTTGAAGAACCTCATGGATCGCACGATGCCCTTGCTGCGATTGCCCGTCGAGGTGCGCAGTGGCCGTAGCCGCCATTTGGTGGAGGAGCAGGTGAAGGGTGGCAAAGTAGTGCTGGTCTCCAACTGCGGCCTGTGGGAGATGCGCAACTTCGAGC
>CAZOBP010000214.1:0-4605 GCA_964577995.1 uncultured Anaerolineales bacterium | reverse complement strand
TCGTCAACCACGCCACAAGTGGCCAGTATCCGCCTGGATCCACGTTCAAGGTCGTTACGGCAGCTGCCGGCTTGGAACAGGGCACCATCAGTCGCAGCTCCACGATCTTCTGTCCTGGCACAATCTGGATCCCCCACCGCTTCGCGCCAGACGACCCAGAACTGGCCCAGCCCTTCAACTGCTGGGCGAAAAGCGGCCACCGCTCTATCAGCATGGTGGAGGCGATCGCACAGTCATGCGACATCTACTTCGGAGTACTTGCGGGCGGTTATGGCGAGTTTGATGGACTCGGCCAGGCTGCGCTGGCAGAGTACGCGGTCTACTTCGGGCTCGGCGAGCCAACGGGCGTAGACCTGCCCGGCGAGACCGCAGGGCTGGTCCCGGACGAGACCTGGAAGCGACTGACGTACGGTGAGACGTGGGTCACAGGGGACACCTACAACGCAGCCATCGGACAGGGATTCATACTGACCACCCCTCTCCAGATGCTCAACGCAACGGCGGCCGTCGCTAATGGAGGAGCACTCTATAGACCACAGGTAGTCCGCGAAATCAGGGACGCCGGCGGCAACGTCGTCAGAGCCTTCACTCCCGACCTTGTCCGCAGGGTACCCATCTCCGACGAGAACCTGGCCATCGTCAGAGAGGGTATGCGAGGGGCCGTGACGCATGGTACAGCCTGGGCGGCAAACCTCGGTGGTGTGGCCGTGGCCGGCAAGACCGGCACGGCTGAGTTCCCGGGAGAGCGCGACTGGGAAGGCAACCTGCCAACGCACGCGTGGTTCACCGCCTTCGCCCCCTACGACGATCCCGAGATTGCCCTCGTCGTCTTCGTCGAGGGCGGTGGCGAGGGTAGCCTCGTGTCGGTACCCATGGCCACCGAGATCCTGGCATACTACTTCCACTTGCCGATGGTGAACCAATAGTAGGGCAGCGCACACCGATATGACACAGAAGGTGGCCACTCGAATCGCTAATGGGATCTCGATCAAGGGCGCAAAGGAAGGCCTCGTAGTAGCCATTGGCGAAGGTCCGTGGCCCGATCTTGTGGCCCAACTGGACAATGACCTTCAGCGCAAGGCCGCGTTTTTCGATGGAGCACATGCCATTGTCAGGGTCGGCACAAGGGAGCTGGCGACCGAGGAGCTAAGACAAGTGCAGGAGCTCCTGTCGGCAAACCGAATGCAGATGAGTGGGGTGGTGACGAGTGCTGAGAAGACCGCGGAAGCAGCCACGGCCCTCGACATCCCCGTCGCCCTCCAATCGGATGACTCATGGCCCGTGGAAGCCAAGCCCCAACATGGCGAAGAACCTGAAGAAGCACTGTTCCTCAAACGCACGGTCCGTTCGGGCCAGACCATTCAACATCCAGGCCACGTCACCATCCTGGGCGACGTCAACCCAGGAGGACAAGTTGTGGCGGGTGGCGACGTCGTCATCTGGGGCAAACTGAGGGGTACGGTGCACGCGGGAGCAGTCGGAGACGATAGCTCACTGGTCTGTGCGTTGGTGCTCGCACCGATGCAGCTACGAATAGGCAACCACATCGCCAGGCCGCCCGAGGAGAAACCTCGAGACCCTAGGGTGCCAGAGATAGCCCGTGTGCAAGGAGACGGAATAGTCGTAGAACCATGGAGCATGAACAGGCCGTAGAGGGAAACGCATGCCCGCACGTGTGATCACCATTACCTCGGGCAAGGGCGGGGTCGGCAAGACAACTGGTGTAGCCAACCTCGGAGTGGCTCTGGCGCTAGAGGGGCAGCGCGTGATCGTTCTTGACGCCGACATAGGACTCAGGAATCTAGATGTAATCATGGGCCTGGAGAATCGGATTGTGTATGACGTCGTCGATGTCGTTGAGGGCAACTGCGGGCTTCAGCAAGCTCTCATCAGGGACAAGCGCCTGCCTGAACTGCATCTGCTCGCTGCTGCCCAGACGCGCGACAAGACAGCGGTATCTCCCGACCAAATGGCTTCCCTGTCCAATGATCTACGAAGTGAATGCGACTTCGTGCTCATTGATTCCCCGGCAGGGATCGAAAGGGGGTTCCAGAACGCCATCGCAGGCGCCGACGAGGCGATCATCATCACCACACCTGAGGTCGCCGCGGTGCGGGACGCCGACCGTATCGTAGGACTGATCGAAGCCGCCGAGAAGGGCCCCGCAACTCTGGTGATCAACCGGATCAAGCCGGACATGGTCAAGCGTGGCGACATGCTGGCCACCGAGGACGTGATAGAGATCCTGGCCATTGACCTGTTGGGCATCGTTCCAGAGGATGACAACATCATCGTCTCCGCAAACAAGGGCATTCCCATCGCTTTGGACGGTCAATCAGGAGCGGGACGGGCCTTTCGCAATATCGCCCAACGAATCCTTGGTCAAGAAGTGCCATTCATGGCTATCGCCGCCGAGGCGGGTCTTCTGGGGCGCATGAGACGACTGGTAGGAAGATGGTAGAGACGCCAAATACGATGCGCTGGAGGAAGGTGCGACTGTGCGCTTCTTGAACAAGCTTCTCACCCGGGAGCCGGCCAGCAAGGACATCGCAAAGAAACGACTCCAACTGGTGCTCGTCCACGACCGCCAGCCTCTCTCCCCAGGCCTCATGCAGACCATGAAGAACGATATCATTCTCGCCATCTCCAAGTATGTCGAGGTCGACGGGGAGAACGCCCAGCTCACCATCTCTCAAAGCACCGGGCACCACAGGATAGTCGCGGACATCCCAGTCCAAAGCCCCAGAAGGAGAGCATAGTCGTAGATGAAAGGAAGAGCTTGGCAGCATTTCGACTTCGTGCTCTTCGTGGCCACTCTTATGCTCATGGGCCTGGGGATTGCACTTATCTACAGCGCCACGCTGGCTTCGGCCAGCTACACTCAGGACTGGTGGGAGACCTTCTTCGCCCGCCAGGTCATATACGCCGCTGTCGGCGTTGGTTTGATGTTGCTAGTCGCCTTCACTGACTACAGCATCTTCGCCAACGTGAACCACCTCATCTATGCCCTGACCATACTGTCACTGATCCTGGTATACGCTATCGGTCGCATTTCTTTCGGGGCCCAAAGGTGGATAGACCTGGGTGTATTCGATCTGCAGCCTTCAGAATTGGCCAAAGTGCTCCTGATCATCGTGCTGGCCAAGTTGCTGGCCGACAGGCAAGAGGATCTGAAGCGGCTGCGGTACTTCCTCTTGTCTCTGGTGTACGTCGCGATTCCCATGCTATTCATTTACATCCAGCCTGACCTGGGCACGGCCATCGTGCTGGGGGTAAGCTGGTTCGTCATGGTGCTCATGGCGGGAGCGCGCCTCCGACATGTCGGCATCCTGATACTGGCTGGCGCGGTCGCTTCGCCCCTCGTCTGGCTCTCGCTGCACGGGTACATGCGAGAGCGGATCTTCGTCTTCTTCGACCCTGCACGCGACCTATTGGGTGCGGGGTACAACATCAATCAGGCGCGCATTGCTGTGGGATCAGGGGGCTTTCTGGGGCAGGGATTCGCTCGCGGCAGCCAGAGTCAGCTCCACTTCCTCCGGGTCAGACACACGGACTACATCTTCTCGGTCCTGGGCGAGGAACTGGGATTCGTGGGCGTTGTCCTCATGCTGCTGCTCTTCCTGATCGTGATCTGGCGCGTTCTCAGGGTGGCAGAGATGGCCCGAGACACCTTCGGGCAACTCATAGCTTACGGCATCGCCACAGTGGTGGCGTTCCAAGTCATTGCCAACGTAGGGATGAACATTGGTCTCTTGCCCGCGTCTGGGGTGCCGCTGCCCTTCATCAGCTATGGGGGTAGCGCCCTCATCGCCTTGCTGATCGGCGAGGGCGTCGTGCAGAACATCATCATCCGTCACAAGAGGTTGGAGTTTCAGTAGCCCTCTCCTCCTCATCGTGACCCCACTTCGACCGTAGGACCCAATCTCTACCATCCCTTTCGGATCGCAGGTGCCCACGATCTGCCGGACAGGATAACCACACTCGTGACAAGGGGTTAGATATGACAGAGGACAGCCAGCCAGTGCGCGTTCGTTTCGCACCCAGCCCCACAGGGCACCTGCACGTGGGGGGAGCTCGCACAGCTCTCTTCAACTGGCTGTTCGCTCGGAACCAGGGAGGCGTATTCGTCCTGCGCATCGAGGACACCGACAAGGTCCGCTCGACCGAGGAATCGACTGGGGGAATCCTCTCTTCTCTACACTGGCTAGGTCTTGACTGGGACGAGGGACCTGGGGTGGGCGGTGAATACGAACCCTACTTTCAGATGCAGCGTATCCCTTTCTACCAGGCTGCTATGGAACAACTCATGTCGACGGGTAAGGCGTACCACTGCTACTGTACGCAGGAAGAGCTGAAGACTCGGAGGCAAGCAGCCCTGGCCGCAGGTAGGCCTCCCGGATATGATCGGCGCTGTCGACGTCTGTCGTCCGGGGAACGCGCAGCCCTTGAAGCCGAAGGAAAGCAACCTGTTGTTCGCTTCGCAATGCCCATGGAAGGTGAGACAGTGGTTCACGATCTCATCCGCGGCGATGTACACTTCGCCAACGATCAACTGGACGATCTGGTGATTGTGAAGACCGACGGTACGCCGACCTACAACTTCGC